>NC_010296.1:4881597-5201996 GCF_000010625.1 Microcystis aeruginosa NIES-843 | reverse complement strand
CATGAAACGAACCGGAGATTTAGAAGAGTTAATTGGTCCTGTCGTGTTTTTAGCATCCGAAGCTTCCTCTTATGTAACTGGAGCAATTTTAATGGTAGATGGAGGTTATACCGCTATTTAGCATCAATAATTAAACAATTTTTAGGTTGATTTGTATCCATTAAACCAACCTAAAATCACTAAATTAAATAAATCCTATTAACTCATGTCAAAAATGAACGATAATTCTCAAGACAAACAAAAATTACTGAAGCTATTACTACAAAAAAAAGGAATCGGTTTAAAAACGAATACAATACCGACTAGAAATCCGTCTCAACTTGTACCGCTTTCTTTTTCCCAAGAACGACTTTGGTTTTTGTACCAATTAGAAGCTCAAGGCTATACCTATAATATGCCGTTTCGCTTTCAAATTGAAGGCAATTTAGATATTGATATCTTTAGAAAAGCTTTGGAAACTATTAAGCAACGTCATGAAGTGTTGCAGACCTGTTTTCAAGAAGTTGACGAAATTCCCAGACAAATTATTAACCCTAAAATTCATTTAAATTTTACCTTGCTGGATTTACAGTCTTTATCTTCTGCGGAACAAACCCAAGAATTAGAGCGATTAACCGAACAAGAAATTTATACTCCCTTTGACTTAACCAAAGCTCCCTTAATGCGGACTTTTTTGGTTAAATTAAAAGCTGATTCTTATCTTTTGTTTTTGAGTTTACACCATTCTATTTTTGATGGCTGGTCAATGAAAGTTTTACTCGAAGAACTTTCTAGTTTATATCAAGCTTTTTTACAAAAACAATCTAATCCTTTACCCGATTTGCCTATTCAATATGGTGATTTTGCCGTTTGGCAAAGACAACAGTTACAAGGAGATAAACTCACCCAGGAAGTTAATTATTGGAAACAAAAATTAACGGGAATTCCACCCTTATTGGAAATTCCCACTGATCATCCTCGTCCTCCCATACAAACGTTTAAAGGCAATAATTGTACATTTAAAATAAGTCCAGAATTAAGCCAAAACCTGAAAAATATTAGCCAAACGTCAACCGCTACTTTGAATATGACGCTGTTAACGGCTTTTAATATTTTATTATATCGTTATAGCAGTCAAGAAGATATTGTGATTGGAATTCCTAGTGGAAATCGACAATTTCCTGAAATTGAACCCTTAATTGGTTGCTTTATTAATACCTTACCCATTCGGACTCAGTTTAAAGAAAATCTCTCGTTTAAAGCTTTATTAAATCAAGTCAAACAAGTAGTTTTAGAAGCTTATGAACACCAAGATTTACCCTTAGAGAAGGTGGTAGAAGCGGTAAATCCTCAACGAAACATAAGTTATAGTCCTTTATTCCAAGTGATGTTTTCTTGGGAAGATATGCTGCACATTAATCATTTTTCGATGGCGGATTTAAAATTAACTCCCGTCACGATGAATGCTTTAATTGCTCAATTTGATTTAACCTTAGCCATGCAAGAAACGACTGAGGGTTTAGTTGGATCGTTTGATTATAATTGCGCGTTGTTTAATCAAGACACAATTGAGCGCATGATTACCCACTTTAAAACTTTATTAGAAGGAATTGCCATTAATCCTGAACAATCGATTGAATTATTACCTATTTTACCTTTATCAGAACAAAAGTTATTAGCTCAATGGAATCAGACTAATATTGCTGAAAATCCAAAGGTTTGTATTCATGAATTATTTGAACATCAAGTTTTAAAAAATCCAAATGGGATCGCAATAGAATGGTGCAGGGAAAAAATCACCTATCAAGACTTAAATCATCGTGCCAATCAATTAGCTCATTATCTCCAATCTAAGGGGGTTAAAGTTGAATCGTTAGTGGGAATTTGTTTAGAACAATCTGTATCTATTATTATCAGTTTTTTGGCAATTATTAAAACCGGTGCTGCTTATCTTGTTCTAGCTCCCAATTATCCCCAAGAGCGTTTAAACTATATCTTAAATGATGCTCAAGTCTCGGTATTAATTACTCAAAATACCTTGGTTAATTTATTCCGTGATCATCAAGCAGAAGTGGTTTGTCTGGATACTGAAGAAAACTTAATTGTTAGTCAAAGCCAAAACAATTTAGTTAACCCTATTCAGCCAAATAATTTAGCTTATATTATTTATACCTCTGGTTCAACAGGCACTCCTAAAGGGGTTATGAT
This sequence comes from Microcystis aeruginosa NIES-843, assembly GCF_000010625.1. NCBI lineage: Bacteria > Bacillati > Cyanobacteriota > Cyanophyceae > Chroococcales > Microcystaceae > Microcystis > Microcystis aeruginosa. The sequence goes on along the minus strand of NC_010296.1, from coordinate 5,199,809 downwards.
TGAACATCAAAGTTTAGTTAATCATAGTTTAGGAATCATTAAAGTCTATGATTTAACAAATCGTGATCGAATTTTACAATTTGCTTCTTTTACCTTTGATGTAGCTGCTGAAGAAATTTATCCAACTTTTTTAACGGGTGCAACTTTAGTTATGCGTCCTGCATTAATGTTCCCTTCTTTAGCTGATTTTACTCAATTTATTCAGCAAAAGTGTTTAACAGTCATTAATCTTCCGGCTACTTATTGGCATGAATGGGTATTAGATTTATCTCAAACTTTAATAACCTTACCTGAAACCCTACGCTTAGTGATTACAGGAAGTGAAGAAGTATTACCAGAGCGATTAATATTATGGCAAAAAATACTATCAAATAGTCAACGAGAAGATATCACTTGGTTGAATGCTTATGGTCCGACAGAAGCGACGATAACCAGCACAGTTTTTAATCCCAATTTCATTCATAAAATTGCTCAAATTCATTCTGTTGCCATTGGTAAACCGATTACAAATACACAGGTTTATATTTGTGATCGCTATTTGCAACAAGTCCCCATTGGAATACCAGGAGAACTGTTAATTGGAGGTTTAGGTTTGGCCAAAGGTTATCTCAATCGCGATGATTTAACCCGTGAAAAATTTATTACTCATGCTTTTAATTCATCAGAATATCAACGTTTCTATAAAACTGGAGATTTAGCTCGTTATTTACCCGATGGAAATATAGAGTTTTTAGGACGCATTGATAATCAAGTTAAAATTCGAGGGTTTCGTATTGAAATTGGCGAAATTGAAGCCGTATTAACTGAATACCCAGATGTCCGAGCGACGGCGGTAATTGTTCGAGAAGATCAAACAAATAATAAACAATTAGTGGCTTATATTGTGCCAAAATATCCATCCATTGATCCTGCAAAATTGCGGAGTTTTCTTAAACAGAAATTACCAGATTATATGATTCCAGCTTTCTTTGTACAGCTTCAAGAATTGCCCTTAATGAGCAGTGGGAAAATTGATCGTAACGCTTTACCCGCACCCACCGAAAGTCAGTATCAAAAAACGATGATTACACCCCGAACAGCTACGGAAAAAATTGTTGCTGAGATTTGGCAAGATGTTTTAGGGTTAAAGCAAATTAGTATTTTCGATAATTTCTTTGACTTAGGTGGTCATTCTTTAAAAGCTGCCCAAGTGATTTCTCGACTGCGAGAACAATTAGCTATTAATATTCCTTTAAACTATCTTTTTTCAGAACCGACGGTAGCAGGATTATCCTCTAATTTAGACTTGAATTTATCTGATACAATTGAGAGTGATCAAATCCCAGATTGGCAAGTCGAAATTGCCCTAGATCCCACCATTCAACCGCCGAATATTCTGACTTTCTTTCCTCAGAAACCTGCTGATATTTTGCTAACAGGAGCTACGGGGTTTCTCGGAATTCATTTATTAGCTGAATTGTTGGACAAAACAGAAGCTAATATTCATTGTTTAATTCGAGACAAAAGTTTAGAACAAGCTCAAGCGAAAATTTACCAGAAATTAAAAACCTTTCAATTATGGGATGAACAGAAAAGCTCTCGTATTATTCCTGTTATTGGTGATTTATCCCAAAAACGTTTAGGAATGTGTGAACCTGATTTTCTGGAATTAGCCAATCAAATTGATGTGATTTATCATAATGGAGCTTGGGTTAATGCAATTTATCCCTATTCAATACTGAAACCCACTAATGTTTTAGGAACAGCAGAAATCTTGAGATTAGCCTGCTTAATTAAAACCAAACCTGTCCATTTTGTCTCGACGATTTCTGTTTTTTCCCCCAGTTATGCTCAAGGAAACTTAATTCAAGAATCTGATCCCCTGGGTATAAATCATGGACTCAATGCCGGTTATACTCAAAGTAAATGGGTCGCTGAAAAATTAATCATGGAAGCTGGAAAACGGGGACTTCCGATGACAATTTTCAGAGCATCTCGAATTATTGGACATAGTAAAACTGGAATTTGTAATAGAGAAGATTTGTTTTGTCGTATGATTAAAGGCTGTATTCAATTAGGAATGATTCCTGATTTTGGCGATAGTACAGAAGACCTCACTCCTGTGGATTATGTGAGTGGTGCAATTATACATTTAGCCAGTCAAGAAAGCTCTTTAGGGAAAGCATTTCATTTGTTGAATTCTCACCCAACCTTAAATCGTGACTTATTTGATTGTGTTCGGGAAATGGGTTATCCGTTGCAGTTGGTTTCTTTTGAAAAATGGCGATCACATTTAACAGAACAATGTAAAATTAATACAGATAATGCTTTATCTCCGGTGTTAGATAATTTTTCAGATGAAAATTTATCCGCAGGTTATCCCCCCCAGTTTGATGATCAAAATACGATGATGGGGTTAAAGGGTACAGCGTTTAATTTTCCCCCGATTGATCAAAAATTGTTAAAAACTTATTTTGAATATTTTACTAAAAGTGGGTTTTTAACAAAATAAATGATCGATTTAATCAGACCCCATAAGCTGAATTGCGCAGCTTATCTCATCCCTAGATTCAAAAAAGTCAGATCATCAATTCCACGAGGAAAATATTATGTTTAACTTAAACCATAAATTATATTTATTAATTTCCAAATTCTTAGAAGAACAACAAAAAATCGAAAAACTCCAAAAACTGGCTGAAAGTGCAACGTTCGATAGTTCCGTAAAATTTTACGGAAATTGTGTAAATCATCAGAATGATAAAAGTTTAATTAAAATTGGAGAAAATAGAGTAATTCTCGGAGAATTAGCTATATTTGCTTATGGCGGAAAAATAGAAATCGGTAAAGATTGTTATATGGGTGAAGGAACTCGAATTAGATCAGCAAATTCTATCAAAATTGGCAATGAAGTTATAATTGCCGATGATGTCAGTATTTATGATACCGATGCTCATTCATTAAATTATGTTTTAAGACAGAAAGAATTTATGGAAGTACTCATTTTGAATAATCTGATTAAGGATGCTAAGGATGTTGATATACAATCTGCACCAGTGGTGATAGAAGATCATGTTTGGATTGGATTTAATGTTGCGATTCTTAAAGGGGTTACGATTGAGAAAGGAGCAATTATTGGAGCAGGTTCGGTGGTGACACAAGATGTAGAACCTTTTACTGTTGTTGCTGGTAATCCTGCCAAAATTATCAAACGATTATGAATCTGCTCCAATGCCTAAACAATAGGTTAATATTGATTCCTGATATGTAAAAAATCTAGAAAATAGTAGTAATAGAATTTGTGATAATAATGCAGATTTTTATGGTATGCTGAATTAGTGTCTAACTCAATAGATAGACATTAAAAGTTCTAATGTCCCCCATTTTAGTGCGAGAAGAATTCCATGAATGTTGCAGAAAAAGCCTCAGATACTATAAATCTCAAAGAAGATACCCGAACTTTCAATCAATCTCTTCAAGAATTTTTAAGATTTATTCAAGTTTATTGGTATCCGAAAGAACACCAGGATAGAGCTTTTTCGCAGATTATTCGTTCCTGGGGAATGCTCGTTTTATTGTTTTTATTATTAGTGGGAGTAGTAGGTCTTAATGCGTTTAATAGTTTTGTTTTTAGAGACTTAATTAGCGTCACAGAAGCTAGGGATGCAGAAAAATTAACTCATTTTGTCATTATTTATGGGATTACTCTAGGCAGTATGACGTTTTTCACAGGATTGTCTAGGTTTCTTAAAAAACTAATTGCGCTGGATTGGTATCAATGGATCAATAGTAGTATCTTGCAAAAATATTTTAAAAATCGTGCTTATTATCAAATTAATTTTAAAGGGGATATTGAAAATCCAGATCAACGTTTATCCCAAGAAATTCAACCCATTGCCAGAACAACGATGGACTTTTTAACAACCTGTGTTGAAAAAGTTATGGAGATGCTGGTTTTTATTGTCATCCTTTGGTCAATTTCTAAAACCATTTCTATTGTGCTTCTGGTTTATACGATTATTGGAAATATTCTTGCCACCTATATTACTCAACAACTAAATAAAGTCAATAAACAACAATTAGAAATCGAAGGAACCTATAAATACGCCATTACTCATGTTCGGACTCACGCTGAATCAATTGCATTTTTTAGAGGGGAAGAAAAAGAGTTAAATATTATTCAAAGAAAGTTCAATCAGGTGATTAAAATCATGATTGAAAGAATTAATTGGGAAAGAACCCAGGAATTTTTTAACCGCGGCTATCAATCCATTGTTCAAATCTTCCCCTTCTTAATTGTTTCCCCATTATATATTAGTGGTGAAATTGAGTTTGGACAAGTTAACCAAGCCAGCTATTGTTGCTATTTCTTTTCCACAGCCTTATCCGTGTTAGTGGATGAATTTGGACGCTCCGGTGAGTTTATTAATTATATTGAACGTTTAGAAGAGTTTTACCAAGCTTTAGAGGGTGTAAGCGAACAAACCAACCCAGTTAATACCATTAAAGTCATTGAAGATAACAATCTAACTTTTGAGGATGTCACCTTACAAACTCCCGATGCCGCTAAAGTGATTGTCGAACATTTATCCCTATCCGTTGAACCAGGGAAAGGTTTATTAATTGTTGGGCCAAGTGGTCGAGGAAAAAGTTCTCTTTTACGCGCTATTTCTGGGTTATGGAATACAGGGACAGGTCATTTGGTGCGACCTCCCCTCGACGATTTATTATTTTTACCCCAACGTCCTTATATCATTTTAGGAAACCTGCGCGAACAGCTAATTTATCCTCAAACGACAACGGAGATGAGTGAATCCCAATTAAAAGAAATCTTACAAGAAGTTAACCTACAAGATGTTCTTAATCGCATCAAAAATTTTGATGAGGAAGTGGATTGGGAAAATATTTTATCTTTAGGAGAACAACAACGTCTAGCCTTTGCGCGACTATTCGTTAATCAGCCAGATTTTGTGATTTTAGATGAAGCCACCAGTGCTTTAGATTTAAAAAATGAAGATCATTTATATAAACAGTTACAACAAACTGGAAAGACCTTTATTAGTGTCGGACATCGAGAAAGTTTGTTTAACTACCATCAAAAGGTTTTGGAACTTTCCGAGGATTCTACTTGGCGCTTAATGAGGATGGAAGACTATCATCCATCAGCAGCGATTGCAACTCATTCTAACAATGCCAAAACCGTTGATGAAACGATAGAAATTGTCTCTGAAATTAACAATCAAGACAATTTTACCCATCAAGAAATGCAAAAACTGACCAACTATAGCTTAAGTACCATCAAAAATAAAGCCAGTCGAGGTCAAATAATTGTTGCCAATGATGGCATGAGCTATCGTTATGACAAAACCCTTGATATTGCCAAATGGGTGAGAGTTTAGCTTCTCAAGGAGCTTCGATCGAACTTAAAAAGGCATCTTGCCGCAGTTCGGGAACCTTCAAAGAAGATTCTCGACCCATTACATTGTTCGCCAATTCCGAGTTGAATTGGCGAATTAAAAGCCGCCAGGACTTAAATAACTGGGATTTTCCTGTAGGGAAGTATCGAAGGGATTAGGTAAATCTTGGGTGCGAATTAAAGGGCCAGACTGTTGCTGCTGCATGACATCATAGTATAAAGTTTCGGTCAATTTAGCATCCCTAGTAATCAGATTATCGAAATAGGAACCTTGGGGAAAAGTACGCCAACCAAAAAGAGAGTTTAACTGTCCTAAAATGTTGGTGTAGTCGTAGAAACGACCCGTATTGTTATTAACAGCGCGGTTAAACAAACCGGGGATATTATTAAATCCTACCGCCGTATCGGGAGAGGGGACAATTTGCAATTGTTGGGTTTTTACCGGTGCGGGAGTGGTGGCGGGTGAATTTTGGGCGATCGCACTAGACGAACTCCACCAGACTAAACCGGTTAAACAAAACAGGGAAGGAAGTAAAAATTTAGCGCGCATGGGTAAAAATCTCCTCACAGGGATAGGGTTAATTAAAAAATCGCGTCAATGGGATGAGAAAGAAATCAATACTAGCGATCGAGTCAATATATAATGACTTTTGGCTTAATTGTAACCGAAATTTTGGAGTCAGTCAGGCTCCCAATCCTGAAAATATGGCTAATTCCTCGGTAGCGAATCTCGATACTGCTTCCCTGCGTCAATTTCTCCTCGATGCTCTTGTCCGTCTTGCCTATGGAGAGGGGGATTTCACCCTGTCTTCAGGACAAAAAAGCAGCTACTATATCAACGGCAAACAAGTTACCCTGACTGCGGAGGGAGCTTTAGCCGTGGGGCGTTTATTGCTGTCGCTACTGCCTCCAGATACCCAAGCGGTGGCAGGATTAACCCTAGGGGCGGATCCGATTGTCAGCGCCGTTAGTGTGGTATCTGCCTACGAAAATCGCCCGATTCCAGCTTTAATCGTCCGCAAAGAGGCAAAAGGTCACGGAACCATGGCTTATATCGAGGGGCCGACTTTAAACCCCGGGGCCGCGGTGGTTGTCCTCGAAGATGTGGTGACAACGGGGAAAAGTGCCATGGTAGCGGTAGAAAGATTACGCGATGCCGGTTATCAAGTAGATTTAATCATTGCTTTGGTGGATAGAGAGCAAGGAGGGGCGGAATTTTACCAATCTCAGGGAATACAGTTTCAAGCTTTGTTTTCGATTCGGGATCTACAGGCGGCTTATCAGAAAAAATAGCGGCGATGGGCCAGAAACGCTCGATAACTGGGTTTTAAAAGTCGGTAAAACTTATCGCACAAGGGACTGGAGAGCTGCTTTAACTGCCTAAACGGTAAGTTATCTCCATTTTTTTCCTGTGAATAATTGGTAACTAACTGAGGTTGTCGGCGCTAAGAAACAGATAAGAACATTGATAGATTCAGAGTCTAACTATTGACTAATACCTATTCTCGGACGGGGAATCAAGATTCCTTGACTCTCTTGGCTGCTAATGAGTTGAAGCCTTTGTCACTTTACTGATAACCCTCAGACCGACTAACTGTATACTAGGCTATAAGATTTGCTTAAAAATCTTCAAACCATGCCGAACTATCGACAGTACAGCGATCGCCAAATATGAATCAAGGCATAGATTTACAAGAAAGTTTCATTAAATCCCTAACAGACTTGGGATTAAGTGGAGGACTGGCTAAAGCGATTTGGATGCCTTTACCCATGTTCCTGATGATTATTGCCGCCACAGTGGGGGTTTTAGTCTGCGTCTGGTTAGAAAGAAAAATTTCCGCCGCCGTCCAACAGCGTATCGGGCCGGAATACGCGGGACCCTTGGGCGTTTTACAACCGGTCGCCGACGGTCTGAAATTAGTCTTTAAAGAAGATGTCGTCCCCGCTAAGGCTGACCCTTGGTTATTCCTCTTTGGGCCAATTTTGGTGGTGATGCCGGTGTTTGTCTCCTATCTCATCGTCCCCTTCGGTCAAAATCTGCTGATTACCGACCTAAACGTGGGGATCTTTTTATGGATTTCCTTGTCCAGTATTGCCCCCATTGGTTTATTAATGGCGGGTTATGCCTCGAATAATAAGTATTCCTTGCTGGGAGGCCTGCGGGCGGCGGCGCAATCGATTAGTTATGAAATTCCCTTGGCTTTATCGGTATTAGCGATTGTGATGATGTCTAATAGTCTCAGTACCATTGATATTGTCGAACAACAATCCGGTTATGGCATTTTAGGCTGGAATATCTGGCGCCAACCGGTGGGTTTTCTGATTTTCTGGATTGCCGCTTTAGCCGAGTGTGAACGTCTGCCTTTCGATTTACCGGAAGCGGAGGAGGAATTAGTCGCTGGTTATCAAACCGAATACGCGGGGATGAAATTCGCTCTCTTTTATGTGGGTTCCTACGTCAACCTCGTGCTGTCGGCCCTAGTTTTCGCCGTCCTCTATCTTGGCGGTTGGGAATTTCCTATCCCCGTCAATGCTTTAGCCGGCTGGTTGGGAGTTAGTGAAACCAATCCTTGGCTACAAATTATCACCGCTTCCCTCGGGATTACGATGACGGTATTAAAAGCCTATTTCCTCATCTTCATCGCTATTCTCTTGCGTTGGACCGTACCCCGGGTTCGCATTGACCAATTACTCGATTTAGGCTGGAAATTCCTCTTACCGGTATCTTTAGTTAACCTACTACTTACCGCCGCCCTAAAACTAGCTTTTCCCTTTGCTTTTGGCGGTTAATTTCCTTTTTTGCCCTGTTAACCTACTATACCTCTGACCATCATGTTTAACATCCTCAAACAAGTCAGCGATTACGCCAAAGGTAGCATTCAAGCGGCGAAATACATCGGCGAAGGTTTATCCGTTACCTTCGACCATATGCGTCGTCGTCCGATTACCGTCCAGTATCCCTACGAAAAGTTAATTCCCTCGGAACGTTATCGGGGTAGAATTCACTTTGAGTTCGATAAATGTATCGCCTGTGAAGTTTGTGTGCGAGTTTGTCCGATTAATTTACCAGTAGTGGATTGGACTTTTAACAAGGAAATTAAAAAGAAAGAACTCAAACACTACAGTATCGATTTTGGGGTCTGTATTTTCTGCGGTAATTGTGTCGAATACTGTCCGACTAATTGCCTATCGATGACCGAAGAATACGAACTGGCATCCTATGATCGTCATGAATTAAACTATGATAACGTCGCCCTAGGCCGTTTACCCTACAAAGTCACCCAAGATCCGATGGTGACACCTCTGAGGGAATTAGGTTATCTGCCTAAAGGTGTTATCGAACCCCACGATTTACCCGCCGGTAGTCAACGCGCCGGCAAACGTCCAGAAGAAATTACTGATTAATTAGCAGTTAGCTATCAGCCGTCACGGTTTTTAGGTAGGAGAATTGCCAGATTCTGTCTTTTGCCTCTTGCCTGTTGCCTCTTGCCTTCAGAAGCTGATAACTAATAATTAATAACTCTCAAGCATAAAAGGAGATGAAACTACTGTGAATTTAGCCGAGGGCGTTCAAATAGTATCTTTTGGCATTTTAGCAGCCCTAGTAATCGGGACAGCTTTAGGCGTGGTGCTATTGTCTAATATCGTTTATTCCGCCTTTTTATTGGGCGGTGTTTTTATCAGCATTTCAGGTTTATATCTCTTACTAAATGCTGATTTTGTAGCGGCGGCACAAATTCTAATTTATGTGGGTGCAATTAACGTTTTAATTCTCTTTGCCATTATGCTTGTTAACAAGCAAGAGGACTTTTCTGATATTCCTAAACGTTGGATTCGTCAGGCATCTACAGCTTTAGTTTGTGTGGGTTTATTTGTGCTGTTATCGACCATGGTTTTAATCACGCCTTGGTCAATTTCTACCACTTCTCCCGCCGTAGTAACTAATACTTTAGTAGAAATCGGTAAGCATTTCTTTAGTGATTTCCTGCTACCCTTTGAATTAGCTTCCGTGCTATTATTAATGGCCATGGTCGGAGCAATTATTTTAGCTCGTCGTGACCTTATCCCCACCCTAAAAGCTGAAGAACCTACGGCCACAGCCTTAACATTGCCCGAACGACCTAGAGAATTAACCGCCCCTAAATAAGACAAAAGAAAGAGGTATCATGCAGATTCAGTTAGAGTATTATTTGTTATTAGCGGCGGCTTTATTTTGTATCGGAATTTACGGTTTAGTCACCAGTCGCAATGCTGTCCGGGTTTTAATGTCGATCGAATTGATGCTCAATTCTGTTAACATTAACTTAATGGGTTTTTCCAACTATCTTGACCCCGCTAATATCCGAGGCCAAATTTTTACTATTTTCGTGATTACCGTAGCGGCAGCCGAGGCAGCCGTGGGTTTAGCGATTATCCTGACTATCTATCGTAACCGCGACACCATCGATATGGAACAGTTTAATCTGCTCAAATGGTAAGGTTTTAAATATTTACCCCTCTCTCCCTTTTTTGGGGAGAGTTTTTTTTGGTTAATTTTTCCCTGTTAACGGGGATAAATCTCGGTGACAACTCGATCGGGGGAGCTACTGGTAACAACAATGTTATTATCTTCTAAAGTGCCGATCGCTTTATCGCCAGTGAGATTAAATTTTGGTTCCTGTTGTTCATAGATAATATTCCCCTCGGCCTCGACAATTTTTTCCGACATTTTCCAAGTTAAGATCTGACTATACAATTGCGCTCCAGTTTTCTGATTAATTCCCTTAACCCCATCCTTGAGATAAGCGATACGATTGCCTAATTCCACCACCACACGATTACCAGTAATAGTGATTTGATCTTGATATTGAAAAATTTCCGTGGGGCGATCAGACGTTAGGGTACGATTTTGATAGTTCCAAATTGCCTGAGAACCAGAAATCTGTAAAGGTGGTTCTAAAGAGCGATATTCGAGGTTTTCTTGCAGGATAACCTGATTATTTTTTCTTTCCCAACGACCGCCGATAGCAGTAAGGCGATCGATAATAGTTTTACTAATATAGCGATCAAAAGCGACTTTTTGATCGGTACTAATGACCTGTTGCGGAATTTCCCAGTACAGGCGCTCGGTTTGCAGGACAACACGAGATTCCTTGGCGGTAGCCACCACTTGACCTTGTAATTCTAGTTTTTCTTGGCGCGTGTCGTACCGTCCTTGGCGGGCCTTAGCTTCTAGTTGTAGATGACTACCTTTGATCCCTTTGGGGGAGATTAAAATACCAGCCTTGGGTAGCCAACGCAATTCCGGCGCGTTAATAATGGCCTTATTGCGGGGATCTACAGCCACAATATTATCTTTGAGGAGAATTTCCTGGCCTTCCTTGTAAACTTCACCGCGGTCAGCACTAACCTGTAAAACTACTTTCCCATCTTGATAGATATTACCCTTGATATTTTCCAGACGGGCAATTTTTTGGTCTTGGGTGTAGGTAGCTTTTTTGACTTGAATTTTCCAGAGGGGTTGTCCCGAGGGGTTAGCCTGTTCTAAGGTGGCATTATTGAGAATTAAGCGGCCAGTTTCTTCAATTTTAGGCGATTCTGTCGGCGAAATTTTCGGCGGATCGGGAGGTTGACAGGCTGTTAATCCCAGCAAACCGATTAGGAGGGCAGCCTCGCGCCCAATTGATAGTTTTAATTGTAACCGCTGCCTCAATTTCGATCGCTCCGCTGCTATTTTATTAGGGGTCGAGAATAGAGTCGCCTCCATCCCCTCCCATCCAGAACCGTACATGAGAGTTTTACCTCATACGGCTCCTCGTTTGACTGTTCCCTTGTTAAGGATACAGCCTGACATTCATTGGCTGTCTATATATCATTGTAGTTGACTCAAGGTCAAGTTAACTACGGATGATTCTAGGTTTCCATTGGCTGCCGTTTGATCACTGAAGACCTGACTAGGCAATTATTTCAGGCATTTGGCTCCTTATTTGATGCCTAAACGTTTCGCACATCTTTAGTTATTTTATCTTGACCAAATTTCAATAGCCAGATCAGCTAGATAATTAGCTCGCTTTTCAATTTCTTCCTTATTCCAGACATTTTTGTCAGAAAAGTATTTGTTCAAAGAAACATTACTGTCTTTAAACAAAATAACTTTGTCCGAAAATGGTTTATTAGATAAGCCTGAATTGTCGGCAGTCAAAGTCAGATTACCTAAAGTATGTAGCCAAGTTTTATGTATTTGTTCGTGATTATCACCAAGCATATCTTGCCAGTGCGCTGTTAAGTTCTGGGGCATTATATGCTCTATTGTCAGGTTCTTAGTATTAACCATCTCTTTGGTCATGCGGCGTTCTATGGTTTCCAGAATAAGCTTAACTCTATCATTTGTTTTGGCATTTTTACTATAGATGTCTTTTTTGATTAGTCCTTCACGAAATTCATCGTCTGATGGCCATGACTTTTCTCCTTGATAATCTCTCAGAACTTTTTTTAGATTAAACAGTGTATTATTAGAGTTAGATTGTTTTTTTATGTCTTCATATAAATTTTCAAAAATTTTCCCTAAAGTTTTTGTAGATTTATTAACAAAGGATCGTCGAACAAAGTATGATTCTAAACAATCAACAATTTCAAGGAAATCCTGAATAGATAAATGCTTGTCTTGAAAATCTCTATAGATATTGAGAAGAAAAATACGACAAGTAGTAAAATCTAGGCGATTTAATCGACTAAATCTATCTTTTAGTTCGTCTTTATTTTCACTTTCTTTGGGAAAAACAAGACACTGATAATATTCAGCAAAGTTAATCAACTCATCTAGTTGATATTTAATATTAAAACTATTGTTTTCAGCATTTTTGTCTAGGCGTTGTTTAATTTCTTTATAAACTTCTTTTTTACTAATTGATTCACCGTCTTTGCGAAGATATAACCAAAAAGATTCAGTCAATAATTCAGCATATTTTTCCTCTTTTTTTTCCTCTATAGCTAGTCTTTTAAAAGATGCTTCAAGAGGTTGCCACTTTTGTTTGTATATATCTTCTCGTTGTTCACTAGGTAACTTCATAAAAACATAGTTGCGGACTAAATCTGCTTGGGTAAGTTCTTGTCCTTTTGTATTGAGACTTTCAAAAATAAGATAAGGATTTTCTTCGCTATCAGAAGTAATATTGACTAAAATTAAACGCTCTAAAAGAAGATTTTTGAAGAGTTTATGTTCTCCCTCTGCAAAATTCTTCTTTTTAAGACGTTCCTTAAAGTATTGATATGCCTTATATATTGTTTTGTTATCAAATTCTCTGCTATTTTGGTTTTTGATGATACTTTTGTAAGCTTCACGATCACCTTGAGTTGGCAAGATTTTATAAAAATCATCATCTTTTTTAAACTTATTTATCAGATAGTATTCATATAATTCTTCCGCCAACTCTGTATGGTTTTTCTCTTGTAAATAATTTCGCAAAGCCGCTATGATGATGGCAAGAGTAGTAAGACGTTGTTGTCCATCTATTACGACATACGGAGATATCCCTTCGGCTGTTCCAGGAATTGACTGGGTGACAATAGAACCAAGAAAATGAGGTTCTTGCTCCTTATCATAGAGACTCATTAGATCTTCCCATAAAGTCTCCCATTTTAACTTGTCCCAAGAATAAGGTCTTTGAAATAGAGGGATTTGAAATTGTTTAGTACCTTCAAGTAAATTACGAAGACTGGTTTCTGATGCTTTCATGATTTGATTTGCTCCTGTAATCGTTTTGTCTTTGGTAAAAGTGGCAAAAATTGTCTCAATTTGATTAGCCCATAAACGCCGAGCTTAGGGAACCGTCCGAAACCTTCCACGGCGAAATAAGGAAATCAACTAACTAAATAAAATCGCCCAGTTAACGGGAGAATGACCCCCACCGAGGCGGTTTATCCTCCTTCAAGGTGACATCTTTCACCCAGTTTAACTGATTTTCAATACTCCAATGCCCCTGAATTGGCTTCAAAAAGGCTTTCGCAGACAATCTTTCACTACTGATGAAATAAGCCTTCTCCTCAAAGTTCTTTCCTTCCCGTTTGCCTTGACGTTTCACTAGGACAAAGCTTTGTCAACCTTTCCATCCTGCTCATGGTTATATACTGAAACGATGCTGACTCACATCTTGCTCGCAAGTCTAGCCACCTTCTACCGTACACTTAATACTTTTTGCCCCAGTTGCCAGGATGGTCTGGTATTTGCTTTAATCGCTAGTCTTGCTGGGAAAAACCCCCGGTTGTACGGTGAGAGTTTGTTGTTTACCCCTGCGGTTAATCTCGATTTCCAGATTACCACCGATCGCACTGGTTTCTACACCTTGCTGCACATCCGCAGCGGTTTTAACGGGGTTTCCTGCCACAGTTTCGATGATATCACCCGCTTGCATTCCGGCTTTTTGGGCGGGGGAATTTTCCACCACTCGCAGGACGATTACCCCTTCATTTTGGTCAATATTAAAGTTTAATTCTTTAGTTTCGTTCAATTGCTGCCGTAATTCTGGGTTTAGCGTCACCATGTGGATACCGATGTAGGGATGTTCCGCTTTACCCTTGCTAGATAGCTGTCCCGCCACTTTTTGGGCGGTTTCGATGGGAATAGCAAACCCTAAACCCTGGGCATCGGCCCGAATTGCCGTATTAATGCCGATAACTTCCCCCTTGGCGTTCAGCAACGGGCCGCCGGAATTGCCGGGGTTAATAGCGGCATCGGTTTGGATAAAACGAACCCGTTTATCGGGAACCCCCACTTCGCTGCTAGTCCGGCCCAAGGCGCTAATAATGCCCACCGTAACAGTATTATCTAAGCCTAGGGGATTGCCAATTGCGATCGCCCACTCTCCGGGGGTTAAAGTTTCGGCCTTGCCAAAAGTCACCGTCGGTAAATTTTTCGCCTCGATTTTCACCAGGGCCACATCGGTCATATTGTCAACCCCCAGGACTTTACCCTGATAGGTTTGACCGTTTTTCAGAGTCACTTTTACTTGGGTTGTCCCTTCCACCACATGGGCATTAGTCAAAAGTAGTCCATCTGTACTAACAATAAACCCAGAACCGGTTCCCCGTTCCAAATGCTCCCTGGGAATCGGCACTTCATTACCAAAAAAGCGCCGAAAAAAGGGCTGTTTAAATTCTTCGGGAATTTGGTCGGCCACTTCCCGGGCCGAGTCAATCCGCACCACCGCCGGCCCGACTTTCTGCACGGCCTGGGCGATAAAATTAACATTGCCGTCGTTTTGGGGAATAACAGGGAGAGAGAGGGAAGCGGGGAGGATTGCCGGCGGTTTATTTACCTCTAGGGGCGCTTTTCTGCTTAAATACTGATTTCCTAGCACACCCACAGTACCACCTAGGGCGATTAATCCCAGTGAAATCCCCAATCTTGTCAATAAACCCATAAGCTCTAGCCCTAAAATATCGTGTGCGGTAGAATCGGCCCCAAACTTACCTATATTATAGGCTGTCTTTTTTGTCGGTAGGAAAGAATCAATGGGAACTTACCCCGTTTACGGGTCTTCTTTTAGGGGTAAAATCACGAAACAGCTATGAGAATCTCAGTTCATGCAATTGTTTGATCGCATCCGTTTAGGGATAGCCGTAGCGGTGGCTAAAACCGTTACTGCTGTGGTTAAAGGACTCCGTTTAGGGGCTGCCAGCGTCTTGCCGGGGGAAATTGCCCGTCGTCTCCATCCCCGTTTGTTACCCCTACTCTGTGGGCAAGTCCGACGGGGGGTAATCTTGGTGGTTGGCACAAATGGAAAAACTACCACTTCCCTACTCCTAAGAACTATTCTAGAGCGTCAGGGGGCAAAAGTCACCCATAATACCACTGGGGCAAATTTAATTAATGGTTTAATCACTGCTTTATTGGCCGATGCTAATTTATTCGGCACTTTAAAGGCTGATTATGCCATTTTAGAAGTGGATGAAAATATTCTCCCTTTGGTTTTAAAAGATTGTCGTCCTCGCGCTATTTTAGCTCTAAATTTGTTTCGCGATCAACTCGATCGCTATGGGGAAGTGGATACGATTAGTCGCCGTTGGCAAGGGGCCATATCTCCCCTACCCACCGATACTTTAGTGATTCTCAATGCTGATGATCCGACTCTTTCCCATTTGGGTCAACAACTGCCCCAAAGAGTTGTATATTTTGGCTTAAGTGAGCCGGAATTATATCTGGAAGAAATTCCCCACGCTGTGGATTCTATTTACTGTCCTAAATGTGGTGCTTCTTTGGATTATCGCGGGGTTTATCTCTCCCATTTAGGGGATTTTAGTTGTCCTAGTTGCGGCTTTAAAAAGAGTAATCCTGCTTTTCATAGTCACGATTGGCCGCAGATTTTAATCGGTGTTTATAATAAATATAATACTTTAGCAGCGGGTTTAGTAGCCCAGGAATTGGGGATTAAAGATCGAGAAATTTTTGAGACAGTTCAGGGTTTTAAAGCGGCTTTTGGTCGAGCGGAAGAATTAGAAATTGAGGGTAAAAAAGTTAGGATTTTACTGTCTAAAAATCCCGTGGGTATGAATGAAACAATTCGCGCAGTGGCTGATATTTTACAGAAAGAAAAGTCTTCTACTACTCTCTTAGTTCTCAATGATCGCATCCCCGACGGTACGGATGTTTCTTGGATTTGGGATGTGGATACGGAAAAATTAACCCGTTTGGGAACAACTTTAGTAGTAACGGGCGATCGACTTTATGACATGGCTTTACGCTTACAATATAGTCAGGATAGTCTCGCTTATCCCGTTAATTTAATTGTTGAATCTGATCTAAAAAAAGCGATCCAAATTGCCCTTAATAACACCAAAAATGAGGAAACTTTACATATTTTACCCACCTATTCTGCTATGTTAGAAGTACGAGAGATTCTCACGGGACGAAAGATTTTGTAGAAATTAGAAAAGGGGGACATAAGCGCAAGCTTACACTAGCTTTTTTTGTGAGATGCTTACACGCAGTTGTTCAGATATTTGTAATAATTTTTGATATTTCTACAAACTTGAGATGCAGTCCGTCTCCTGTCTCCTGTCTCCTGTCTCCTGTCTCCTGTCTCCTGTCTCCTGTCTCCTGATTAAAAATTATGCAAGAACTAGAACTAAAAATCGGCTGGTTATATCCGACCTTAATGAGTACCTACGGCGATCGAGGTAATGTTATTACTATTCAAAGAAGATGTCAATGGCGTGATATTCCTGTGACAATTATTCCCCTAGATGCTCAAACAGAAGCCGAGACATTTTATCAAGTAGATATAATTGTTGGGGGTGGAGCGCAGGATCGGCAACAGGAGATCGTTATGCGCGATTTACAGGGTAAAAAAGCGGCAGCGATGAAAGAACAATTATCGGCAGGAATACCGGGGGTTTTTACCTGTGGTTCCCCACAATTATTAGGGCATTATTACGAACCAGCTTTCGGTCAAAGAATCGAAGGATTAGGATTATTAGACCTAGTAAGTAAACATCCCGGCCCCAATGCAAAACGCTGTATCGGTAACGTGGTTTTTGAAATTACTGCCTCTCCCTTAGCGGAGGAAATTAAAGCTATGACTGGGGAAAAACCGCTAGTAATTGGCTTTGAAAATCACGGGGGTCGTACCTATTTACAAACCGTTTCTCCCTTGGGAAAGGTGATTACTGGTTACGGAAATAACGGAGAGGACGGTTATGAAGGAGCATTTTACCACAATGCGATCGCTACCTATGCCCACGGTCCCCTACTACCCAAAAATCCCTTTTTAGCCGATTGGTTAATCCAAAAAGCTTTAGAACAAAAGTATCAAAAACCGATTTTTTTAACAAAACTTGATGATTCTCTGGCCCTGAAAGCACGATTTGCCATGTTTGAACGACTAGAACTAACCGGCGTGACCAATAAAGCCTAAACTGGTCATATACACTTATGGCAGGAGATAGTCAAACTAGCCATTAAGAATTTTAATTGTGGCAGCTTATGAAATTATGACTGGAAAAATTATCGATCGTCAAACGGCGGGGTTTCTCGTCCTCATCATCCCCCTAGCGGTGCTAATCATCCTTCTTTTTACCGCTTGGCCATTGATCCTACTTGTCTTCCTCTTAACTCTGGCAGTCAAGGTGTGGCAAGACTATCGCTGGTCAAAATTATCGATGGTGATTAACCCCTATTTCAATCAACTTTTACAGGACAATCAAGGTTGTCTCACCCCGATTGACCTATCGGCAAAAGCCAATCTCACGGCCAAATTAGCCAGACAATTTTTAGACAGAAAAGCTGAGGAATTTGGAGCGCAAAAAAAAGCTGTAGGCGATAAGGGTATGGCCTATTACTTTATCACCGCCAGTACCCTGGGTAGTATTTTTGATGAGAGTGACCCCTCTTTAGAAGAAATAGGGGAAAAACAAGTTCCTGCGATTACTGCCTCGAGATCTCCCCTGACCAATTTAGAGCCATCGCAGGAGGCTAAATCCCCCCTGATTGTCGCCGAGAAAAGCGAAAATTCTGTCTCGGAGGTTCCTGTTATTTCCTCCTCCCAATCTCTGACTAATTTAGGTAAATTATTTGAGGAAAAAGAGGAAGAAAATACTGCAGCAATCTCTGTTCAAGAAACGGTAATTCAAGAACCGGAGGAGATAATTAATCCTAGTTTAAACAGTTCTGCCAGTTCTTTGTTCCAGTCAGAATCAGAAGTTAGGGAAGAATCCCTAACCTCTGTATCTGAAACCATCTCATCGATGAGTTTGGCGGATTTGGCTAAACGTTTAGGAGTTACTCCGGCCGTTTTGGGTAGAAACAAGAAAAATAAATCCGAAACAGAATTCGCCGATTGGAGTCGCATCAGAGATCCCGATGGTATTGCTTGGAAATTTGACGCAAAAAACTCCCTATTTGTGGCCAACTGATAGATAAATTTGTTTGGTTTTCTAGACAGGCTCCCTGCCTGTCTTTTTTAACTCTACGTCCTACCCTCAATCCCATAGTATGGTTGCTTCAGATTGTTTGAGGATGTTGGAAATCATCACCCACCACAAATCTGGCGGTTGTATCAGTAACAGGATAGGTTTTAACGTAAATGAGACAACCTGTTGTTGAGGAAGGACTGTAGGGGCAATTGGGGGGGTATCTTAGCCAACTGCCTACTGGATAACTACCTAGGGTTTGCTGAAAAAGTCATTGAAAAGTACAGGTCTCTTAATCAATGATTTCACTTAGCTACAAGCATAAGCTTTAGTTGTTGATTAATTTTTAAATTATAACTTATCCTAATCATTGACCGAGAAAAAGTGCTGTTTTTCCATTTCAGACATAAAAAAGCCCAAAAAACCTGCCTCAACAGGTTAGAAAGATTCATGACTAAAAAAGTAATAGCAATCGCTGAAAAGGAAGTATGAGGAAGTTTAGCCATCACTTTACCTAAGCTAAATCTTCTTTTCCCTTGTCCAAATTTGCCCTCTATACAATTCCGAATCCTCTCATCATCAGTAGCTTGTTTCTTTTGTTCTTTACTAACATTTTTGGCTGGTCTTCCTAATGGGGGACCACTGATTCTGATTCCCCTTTCTTTACACCAAGCTCGGTTTTCTCTGGTTCGATAAATTTTGTCCACATGAACTGATTCTGGATAGTATCCTGTATAGTCATAATAAGCTTCTATTTGTGCTTTTAAATCTCCCGATTCATTAAAGTTATCCCAACTAATCCGGTCTAAAAATATGTAACCATCTATACAGCTTGCTGAGAATTTGGCCCCAAATTCTACGGGTTTTCCAGCTTTTCCTCTGACTATCGGACGGATGTGGGGTTGAGTTAAGCTGACAATTCTGTCTTCAATACTCTGTTTGTTATTTTGGTACATCCAGAGTTGTTGGCGATAAACTTCTGTGACTACTAATAACAGTTTATAGTCTCTTTTTTTCAAGCTTTGTAGAGAGGCTCCTTCTGCTAAAAGTTGTTCAATATGGTCGAGATTTCTTTTCAGATATTGCAGTTGTCTTTTTAGAGCTTTTCGTCTTTGTTTGACGGTAGGTTTTCTTTTTTTTGCTACTTCTAAATAACTTTTTCTGGCCAGGAGACGATAGGTTCTCGGTTTTTGAACAAGTTTTCCTTTTATAGTTTCATAGAGAATATCAATAATTTTTTCGGTTTGTTTTCTTCCTTGATTTAACAGGTTTAAATCCGTAGGATAACTAATATCTGCGGGCGCACAACTGGCATCTAAAATTAATTTACCTCGATTTTCTGGTTGACTTTGGGTTTCGCTCTCTAACTTTTTTTCGGTGTTTTCTTCTTCTTTTATTTCTCTCGAATTTTTGACCATAAAGCGATTCACTTTATTAATTAGTTCCCGAGTGATTCTTTCTCGAAAGTGAACCAACATTGACGCTTCAAACTGGGGTTCATTGCTGTAGGCTGAAAACCCCAAGAAGTATTGTAAATAAGGATTTTCCTTGATTTGTTCTACCGTTTCTCTATCGCTTGTTCCTAATTTTTCTTTAATAATTAATGCTCCTAGTGCTGTCCTAAATGTTTTGGCGGGTGCGCCCATTTCTTCTGAAAAAAGTGATGCGTATTCCGCTTCAAATTCTGACCAGGGAATGAGGTTGGCCATAATTACCCAACGATTATCTTGGGATAATTTCCCCTCAAAGGGCAGCTCGAAGTTTTCTGGTGGGGTTGAGGGTAACTCGCTTTTACGGTACATTAGCACTAATTAGAGAAGATGCAAGGGTGATGCAAGGGTTTTAAGAGATTCTAGCAGATTTAAGTGCATTTGGGAAGCTCTCAATCAAGCTAAAAGCCCTTTCCTGTAAGGTTTTTAGATTTATTCAGCAAACCCTACCTAACTCATCACTCCAGGTACCTTCAATGACAAAGATTTCTTTAATCTCAGTTTCGACAACATTCACCAACTGAGTGTTGGGCAGCCAACGCTCAATCCAGACTTTTTCTGAGAAATCTGCTTGCTCGTAGAGGTGTTGAACCTTAATTTCAGGCACTATACCTGCTTGCCAGGAGCCATTAAAAATGTTGATTCTCACTTGTTGGCGAGTTTTACCACCATGTTGCCGCAATTTAACAAAAGTCAGGCATCCTTCCTCACTATAGGGGCGATGGATAAAGCCTTCGGGGTTAAGCATATAAGTACCCGGTGGATGCACCCCTGTTTCATCTGCAAAATTGCCTTCAAGCACCAAAATCTCTTCACCACCGGGATGTCCATGCAGCGGAAAAAAACCACCGGGATAGAATCGAGTCAGCATTGTTACTGGATGATCCTGGATTTCATGGTCAGACTCGAAACAGCCAAACCAAATTCCAGTAAAGTTTGTCTGAAACCAAGTTAATGATGTGGGAAGCACAGATACGCGGCTTAGTAGGTTTACGTGAACTTTTTGGGGTTTCCACAGAGATTGAGCAGTCATCTTTCCTGAATTTTATTTTTTTGCGTCGAAAAATTATTTGGTATTATTCTTCTACCTAAGAATACTATGTAAGCAGTTATGCCTTCAAGTTTCCGAATTCATCTACTCTCATTAATAACTTCGGGACGGGAAATAGGCGGAACTCGATCGCGATGGCTTTTTAGTCCAGCTAACGGCTGAGTTATGCCGTGCTTCTCATCGACAAGAAGGTGATCGTCTTAATTCTTAAGCATAGCCGACAATCTCATGGAATGAACACTAGGATCGTTTCATTCTCTCAAATCCTTATCTGTAACGTTTTTAGTCGATTTATCGGAATAAGTAGGGTCTGCTGAAAAAGTTTTTCCTGGGGGTAGGAGTCAGGAGTCAGGAGTCAGGAGTCAGGAGTTTTAGGCTTTGTTGCCCTTGTTTTTTGTACCAAGCGATGTACTACAAGAAGGATAATGCAAGGTTTTTGAACGTCCCAATCCTATTTTCTTGCACTAACATCGGACTTTAACAGGTCAAAAGCTTTATTTTAAAAGGGTTTTACCATTATTCAGCAAACCCTAAGTAGGTAGGCGTTAAAAATTATCAGATTTCCCCCCTTATCAAGGGTAGGGTTGATTCATGAATCAACCCTAAGCTTAGACGCACTTACATTGCACTTTAATATCCTGGAACGCCTTGTAGATAGGGATACGAGTAGGAAACTTAAATGCGTCTAAGCTTACTATGAATTAACCCTAGGATTAAGGGGGGATCAAGGGAACGGTGATTCCCGACAACATCAGTGATTGAGTTTCCTGCTTTCATCCCCAAATAGTTGTGCTAGAATGGCGAAAAATTACCCCGATTGATAATTATGTTAGCCGAATTAGCCGCCGCCGAAATCGCTAAAATCGCCTTTGAAGCTGTTATCGGTAAATTAACGGAAGGAGCAATGGATAAAGGTGTAGAATTGTGCAAAAAAATTAAGCAAAAGTTACAAAAGGAACCCGCCGCCGCTCAGGTTTTAGCGGCAGCAGAACAAACCAAATCCGAGGCGATGATTGAACAGCAAGTGGTTCCTTTTTTACAGGTAGAAATGCTCAAAGACACCAATTTTGCCCAAGAAATCCAAACCCTAGCACAACAAATTATAGCGTTTCTGATTCACAAGAGGTACATTCCCGATCCTGAACAGCTTAATCAGCAAAGGTTTAAGTGTGCCGCACAGATGCGAGAACCGCTATAAACAAGTTATCAACAGCAGTAGGTTGGGTTGAGCAATAATAACTCTTGTCTGTCAAATATTAGCGACGCTTGAGCGAAACCCAACCACACCAATGTCGTCAAGAATGTTGGGTTTCTAACTGGGATTGGTGCGTTACGCTAACGCTAACGCACCCTACTGGATTGTTTCAGCTAATTTGGTGTATTAGAAAAATGCTATAAATTCTATAATCTAAGACTTTAAGCCGAAATCTATTGCCCTATTTTAGCTGAAACAATCCACTACAAGCTGGGAATTGATGACCCTCGGCGATTCGCGTCTGGAGAGGTAATGTTTCTCCCTCTACATTTATACTACCCCAGGAGAGTCCTCCCACAGAATCAATACCACTGGCTACTTGATAACGGATCCGGAACGGTTAAAATGAGATTATAAGTGATTCGGAGGAAAAAATATGTCATACTACGATAACTGTTTTGACCACATTACTGATCCTGTCCAACGAAATTCTGTTCGCCAGCAATGGTTACAGATGATTGACGGAGGTTTATCTGTTGCCGATGTTAGGATACTACTAGATAAGTACCCAGATTTTCGGTTGGCGAAGAGTTTCTTGCTACTTTGCCTGAGTTTAAAGATGTATTTGATAAGAATGTTTCTTACCTTGTTAATAGTACATCAAAAAAATACGAATTAGATGAACTTAAAAAACTTGTCACCATGTTTCCTCAGTTTAAAAAACTAGCTGAACAGCGTATAGAAGCCATCCGAGAAAGAAAAGAACGAGAAGAAAGATACATAGAAGAAAGAGAAAGAGAAGAACGAGAAGAACGAGAAGAAAGAGACAGAAATAGAATGGTGGTCAAACCAAGGAACAATGTATTATTGATGAAATTCTTCCATCAGTTCTTGTAAACGTTCTTGTTGCTGTTTGCTGAATAAATTATCAGGACGGAAACGCTGTAAAATCACTAATGTCTCACCCATATTTTCACCTTCAGCAATTAAACTTGTTTCCATAAGATCCAGTGCTTGACCTGGAGTCAAACCACTTGTTTCTTGGTTGCCACAAATTGCTTTATATGTCAAGGTTTTTCCAGCAAATTCTGGAACAATTGTGATAGTAGTCATGGTTTAAACAGTAAAGCGAATTTTGCAAGCTCATCCAAAATAATTTGGCTTTTCCATACTTGTTATGCACTTTAACATACTAACCGTAGGTTGACTTGAGCAATAATAACTTTTGTCTGTCAAATATTAGCGACGCTTGAGGGAAACCCAACCACACCAATGTCGTCAAGAATGTTGGGTTTCGCTCAAACCATTGAATCGAGCAGGTTTCCCCTAAGTATTAAAGCGCTCAACCCAACCTACAAGCTGTCAAATTTCTCCTAAGTATTAAATCGCTCAACCAAACCTACAAGCTTCTATCTGATAACTGATAACTGATAACTGATTAAGACTTCACTCCCAAGTTAAAGAAAATCGTTCCCCGACGCACAGAATTTTCGCTACCTTGGCTGCTAATAGTAAGAGAACGCAGATTATTAAATAAAGGCTTAATCGACAATTCTAACACCCGCACGATCGGAAATTTTGCCTCGATTACTGGTTGCAATTGTCGCCAATCGACGTAAAAATAACCATCATTTTCTGCGGGTAGAGCAGTAATTGCCTGTCGAAACTTACCACTACTTAAGATGGGGTTTTTCTGTGCAGATAAAGCTAAACCCATCGCTTCCACAGAACTAGCGATAATTTCATAATTATCGACCCTAGTATGCACTCCCGTCACGATCGTCTCTAGTTGCGCTTTTCCCCCCGGGACCGCCGTGGTTAACTTTGTCCAAGCTGTCACCGTTCGATCGAGTAAAGGCAGATTAACCACATTATAGCCGCGACTGCGGGCCAACTCATCCAAATGCTCGATCGCACTGTCCACCTCTACCCCCATCACCCGTTCCCCTACAAAAACACTATCGGGTTCCATCCCCTTTGAACTAGGCACGAGAGCGAGGCTATATTCGCCTCTAACCCAGCTAAAAATGTCTTCAGGCAAATTTAAACCTAAAGGCGACTGGAAGCGGTTTAAGACCTGTGTTATTAATTCCTGTAGGGGACTATCTGCTTCTAACCCCTCCTCTACCTGAGTCCAAAAACGATTTAAATCGCGACTAGCGGCGACTAAAAGGCTATTTTCGCCGATAAAAGATAATGCTCCCACGGGACTAGATAAAATTGGTGCTTGGTCATCCTGTCCTAAGACTCCAATTAAGGCGGTTTGAGCGACTATTCCGCCGGATTTGAGGGAAAAAGCCGTGGCTAATCGTTGTTTTGCTTCGGGACTCTCCGGGACGGGTTGATTAGCGATCCAAGCCGATAACGGAGGTAAATTGCCGTAAACTATAGCTATACGCGGTTCGGTGATATTTTTGAGGGCTTCTCGGTAATCAGGGCTATTTTTTAGGTTTAAATCCGGTACTTGCACGTTATTAAGTGCCTCGCGCAAAACCTTGATATTATTGGCAAAAAGCACCGTATCACCGACGACGGCACTAGCGAGAAAACGATTATTATCTCCTGCGGTCAAGGGACGTTGATAAATGAGGTTAACTCCCTTGTAGAGTTCAAAAACGAGGTCAAATTTGCCCGAAACCGCCTGTTTCGAGTAGGAAGCTTGCAGAAATTCCTTAGCGCGTTCACCATCTTTACTTTGAATTGCCAAAAGATAACCCGGTTGGATACCATTATCGGTATCGCGATCGAAATCTAGGGAAGTAACAGCGAGAGTAATTTCCTCCCCTAACCAGGGTTTGATTTCCTTTTGATAATTTAATCCCGTTTTACCGAGCAGACTTTTTTCTAAATCTTTAATTTGTTGGTGGGAACGTCGTCGATTAGCCGGTGTAGCGATTAATTGACCAAAAGACTCTAAACGTTCGGGATTGACCAACAAGGATACCATAACCGGGGCCTGTTTCGGCACAAAAATCGCCGCCATCGGTTCCCGCAGCACCCCACCTTTGAGCAAAGACAGAGGACTATCGGCGAGAATCCAAGCAAAACTGGCTGTAGCGACTCCTAGGAGAATGATTACCGTCGCACCTAAAATATAGAAAAACGATCGCAATTTCACAACCTTGTCCCGAGATGAACCATTAGCTATTTTAAGCCAGCAATTGACCCAAGAATTTCGATCGCTACAATTCTTACCAGACTGACAACGGATAACTCGCCACCGATAACTAATTTTTACCAGCCTTTTTCCGCTTGAGCGAGGACATAGTTAGCTACAGCTTCGATATCTTCAGCGCTGAGACGACCACCGAAAGCCGGCATCGCCCCCATACCTTTGGTAACTTGGGTAACGATAGCTTCAACGGAATCTTTGCCGTATTTAACTAAATCTTCTTTTTTCAGGGTTTTAGCGGCATTAACCACGTTTTTACCGCCCATGTGGCAGGAAGCGCAGTTAGCACTGAAAATCGAAGCCCCATCAGCTAAAGCGGGACGAGCCATACCGAAAGTAACCACAGCCAAGAGCAAGCACAGGGAAATTAATAGTCTTTTCACGATTGGTTCTCCTCTATTTCTTAAGAAATTCCCCAACCATGGTCAGAAAAAACCGGTTTTCTTGTCAAAAGACAAGCTGTCAAACTTGGTGTAGAATTAATCAATGGGACAGTTAAAAGCAAACTTTTACTTTTTTGTCAAAAGACAGGCTGTCAAACTTGTCATCTTCCCTCGTGTAAAGGATTAACAAGCATGAAAAAATTAGGTTTATTGGTCGCTACCCTGGTGCTAGTCGTCTCTAGCTTCTTCTTCAACACTGCCGCCGCTTCCGCCGAAACCTTCACAGTGAAGATGGGCGGTGATGCAGGTACACTACAATTTGATCCCCCCGCCCTCACTATTAAAGCAGGAGATACGGTGAAATGGGTCAATAACAAACTTTCTCCCCATAACATAGTTTTCGATAGCACCAAGGTTCCCGAAGCCCAAGCCAGCAAATTATCCCATAAAGGTCTGGCTTTTTCCGCCGGTGAGTCCTTTGAAAGCACTTTCAGCGAACCGGGTACTTACACCTACTACTGCGAACCCCATCGCGGCGCCGGTATGGTCGGAACGATTACCGTTCAGTAATTATCCGATTTTAAGCAAAAATAACTCGCGGTTAACTGCCGCGGGTTGTTTTTTTGGGGTGTGGGGTGTGGGGTGTGGGGTGTGGGGTGTGGGGTGTGGGGTGTGGGGTGTGGGGTGTGGGGTGTGGGGAAGTGGGGAAGTGGGGAAGTGGGGAAGTGGGGAAGTGGGGAAGTGGGGAAGTGGGGAGAATCAATAAAAATAGTCTCCTGACGACCGGCTACTGTCTCCTATCTCCTATCTCCTGCCTCCTGTCTCCTGTCTCCTGTCTCTTATCTCCTGTCTCCTGTCTCGTGAAATATAAAGTCTCGGTTACAAAACTGACTTCCGAGCAATTCTCACCCCACCATAGAAACAGAAGCCCCTAGAAAAATCAGCCATGAAAGAACACGATGTCGTTATAGTGGGCGGTGGGTTAGCAGGATGCCGCGCCGCCTTAGAAATCAAACGCCTCAACCCGACTATCGATGTTGCTGTCGTTGCCAAAACCCACCCGATTCGTTCCCACTCCGTCGCCGCCCAGGGAGGTATCGCCGCCGCCCTGCAAAACGTTGACCCCAAAGATAATCCCAAGGCCCACGCCTACGATACTGTCAAAGGTTCCGATTTTCTGGCTGACCAGGATGCAGTGGATATTCTCACCAAAGAAGCCCCCGAAGTTATCATCGAATTGGAACATCTAGGCGTGTTATTCTCCCGTCTCGAAGATGGACGCATTGCCCAAAGAGCCTTTGGCGGTCACAGCCATAACCGTGCCTGTTACGCCGCCGATAAAACCGGTCACGCCATGCTGCACGAATTAGTCAGCAATTTAGGCCGTAATCAGGTAAAAATCTACGATGAATGGTACGTTTTGCGTCTTATCCTCGAAGAAGGTACGGCTAAAGGGGTAGTAATGTACCAAATCGCCACCGGACAGTTAGAAATCCTCCGGGCAAAAGCAATTATGTTCGGGACGGGGGGCTATGGTCGCGTTTATAACACCACCTCCAACGATTTCGCCTGTACGGGAGACGGTTTAGCTTTATCGGCAAAAGCGGGTATTCCCCTAGAAGACATGGAATTTGTCCAATTTCACCCCACGGGACTCTATCCCGTCGGTGTTTTAATCTCGGAAGCGGTCCGGGGTGAAGGCGCTTATTTAATCAATAGCGAAGGTCGTCGTTTTATGGAAGACTACGCCCCCTCGCGCATGGAATTGGCACCCCGGGACATCACTTCCCGGGCCATTACCCTAGAAATTCGCGCCGGCCGGGGGGTAAATCTGGACGGTAGCGCCGGGGGTCCCTTTGTCTATCTGGATTTACGCCATTTAGGCCGGGAAAAAATTATGAGTCGCATTCCCTTTTGTTGGGAGGAGGCCCACCGTCTCGTCGGTGTCGATGCGGTAGAGGAACCGATGCCCGTCCGTCCTACAGTTCACTATTGTATGGGAGGCATTCCCGTTAATACCGATGGTCGCGTTCGCTTAAGTGCCGATACCCTCAGCGAAGGCTTTTTCTCCGCCGGGGAATGTTCCTGTGTCTCCGTCCACGGGGCCAATCGTTTGGGCAGTAATTCCCTGTTAGAATGTGTGGTCTATGGGAGAAGAACCGGCAAATCGATCGCTAAATACGTCGAAAAACGCGCTTTTCCCGTCTTTAATCCCGATATTTACCTTCAGGATGCCAAAGAGGAAATCACCGCTTTATTGACCAAAAAAGGCACGATTCGCATCGGTCAACTACGTCAGCAATTCCAAGACTGTATGACCCAACATTGCGGCGTTTTTCGCACCGAAGCGACCATGCGCGAGGGAATTAAACAAATCGGCGAATTAAAGCGCCAATACGAGCAGATTTACCTCGATGATAGGGGGGATTGCTGGAATACGGAACTAATCGAGGCCTGGGAATTACAAAGTCTCATGGTGGTGGGGGAAATTATCCTCACCTCTGCCCTCAATCGTCAAGAAAGCCGAGGGGCCCATTCCCGCGAAGATTTTCCCCAACGGGATGACCAAAATTTCCTTCAGCATACCCTCGCCTATTATTCCCCCTCCGGCATCGATATCGACTATATGCCCGTGGTGATTCAGGATTTCACCCCCGTGGAACGTAAGTATTAACCTCTGGTCGGACGGTAAATGTAAAGGAATATTACAAACTCCTTGGCATTTACCGAGATTTAGTTCTATACTAGATAAAGCAACGCGGGATAGAGCAGTCTGGTAGCTCGTCGGGCTCATAACCCGAAGGTCAGTGGTTCAAATCCGCTTCCCGCCATTACTTATAAAGCCGGTAGTTAACCCCGATTTCCCGTTAGGGAACATCGAACATTACCCTTTCAAGACAGCGATTGGGGTCAATGTAGGATTGGCGAGAATGGAGACAAGTATAATTATCCATGATCAAGATCTGTTCTGCTTTTAAATAGAGCGGAACGTGATAGGCTTCAAACAGGGCCATTTACAAAATGTTTGAAAGAAGTAGCCGGGATTGAAATCGACCAATCTTAAGTTAGAAAACGGGTTTCTTAGAGAAACCCGTTTTCTGGGTTAGATGTGGTATAACAGAAAAGTGGTTATGTCAGAGGAAAAAGATATGCCATCAATTTTTATTTGTTATTCCCACCAAGACAAAGGATGGAGAGACAGACTGTTAAAATTTCTCGAACCTCTGAATGATGAGGAAAAAATAGTCTGGTCAGATATCGACATACAACCGGGGGATATTTGGGATGAAAAAATTAAAGACAGTTTATCACAAGTAACAATTGCGATGGTCTTGGTTAGCCAAGATCTGCTTAATTCTCGTTATGTGAAGAATGAAGAATTACCCCGTATTTTGAAAAGACGTGAAGAAGAAGGAGTCGTTATAATTCCTATATTTCTTAGACATTCTACTGTGAAAAGTGTTTCTTTTAAATACACTAATGAAGAGGGAATAGAACAAAGATTTTACTTACATCAATTTCAGTCTCCTAGCAATAATTCTCCCAGCAATCCTCTCTGTGATCTAAAGAAATCAGAATATGAAAAAGTTTTCGTATCCGTTGAGGATAAATTGCGATCGCTGATTGAAGAATCTAAAAAAAAACAGTCTGAACCCTCTAAAAAAGCGGTCCAACCCCTGACCACCTCTGGGTTAGTGGATACGCAACTCCCACCCGTGCGTAGATGGCAAGGACGACGGGAAGAATTGCAAGAACTCCAAACAGCGTTAGGGAATGACCATCTAAGGTTAATCGAGATTACCGCCGCCGGGGGTTATGGTAAAACTGCTCTGGCGAGAAAGTTTACAGATCAATTAACTGCTGATTGGCCGGTATTATGGGTTAATTTTAACCAGCCTTACCCTTTGGCACAGTTCGGACGGTGGTTATTAGAGGAGTTAAAACAAAATTATGATGAAAAATGGAATGATGGGCAATTAATAGACGCAATCAGCAAAGGGTTAACCGCTAAACCCTGTTTATTAGTGTTGAATAATTTGGAAACGGTACTAACTGCCCCAGTAAATTTGGTTTATCAGCAATTCTTGCAAAAATGGTTAAACACAGAAAGCAGCAGTAAGCTATTAGTCACCAGTCGAGAACAGCTAAAATTCCCCGTCAATTTGCAAGATTATTATTATTCTTGGCCTTTAAAAGGGTTAAAAGAAGCGGATGCGATGCGTTATGTCACCGAAGATCACGGCTTAACGGGAAGCGATGAAGAATTAGCCCAATTTGTCGATAAAATGGGAGGTCATCCCCTCTTAATGGAACTGGTTTGTAGTTTGATGAAAGATAAGTTTGGGAAAGGGGTTTCTGTCACTGAGTCGCAAAATTTGGGCTTAAATATGTTTGATGTGGAAGGGTATCACCGCGACACGGAAACCTGTGTTAGAGAAGTGATTACCGCCAGTTTAGAGCGATTATCGAAAGAATTTAGGGAGAGTTTAACGCGGTTGTCGGTACTGCGGGAGAATTTTGATGACAGGTTAGCCCAGGGGTTAATTCCAGAAATAACTGAGGAAGATTTACGCTATTTAGCTCGTTTGTCTTTATTACAAGAATTTCCCCCCGAATACAATGTAAAACGGCGACAGTTTCAGTTTTTGCCTTTAATTTCCATGGTGGTGCAAGATCAAGCAAATCCTGAAATATTGCGATCTGCCCATCAATTAGCCTTAGATTATTATTTAGCTCATTTACCTGTCCCTCCCTGGGAATCCTTGGAAGATTTGAAGGAATATTTAGAGGCGTTTTACCATGCAGGGGAATTGGGAGAATGGCAGTTAGCTTACGATATTTTGGATGAGGATCGAGGCGGAGAATGGAAAAATAAATCGGTTGATAGTTTTTTAGATTTACAAGGATTTTATCGTAAGCAAGCAGATCATTATGAACAGGTGATTGCAGGGAGTCAACGGGAACAAGTTTGTTATCGTAACTCGTTAAGTTATTTGGGAAGTTGTTATCGTTCCTTGGGACAGTACGAAAAAGCGATCGCATTCAACCAGCAATGTCTCGACATCAGTAAGGAAATGGAAGATTGGCAAGGGGTGGCAATTTCTTTAGGCAATCTGGGATTTTGTTATAAGTCGTTAGGGAAGTATGACAAGGCGATCGCCTATCACCAGCAATATCACGACATCAGTGAAGAAATCGGCGATCGGCGAGGGGTGGCAATTTCTTTAGGCAATATGGGTAGTTGTTATTACTCGTTAGGGCAGTATGAAAAGGCGATCGCCTATCATCAGCAATCTCTCGAAATCAGTGAAGAAATCGGCTATCGGCAAGGGGTGGCAAGTTCTCTCGGTAATTTAGGCAATTGTTATAAGTCCTTGGGGCAGTATGAAAAAGCAATTTTCTATCACCAGCAATGTCACGACATCAGTGAAGCAATGGGCGATCGGAAAGGGGTGGCAATTTCTCTCGGGAATTTAGGCAATTGTTATTATGACCTAGGACAGTATGAAAAAGCGATCGACCTCTACCAGCAATATCACGACATCAGTGAAAAAATCAGCTTTCGGCAAGGGGTGGCAATTTCTTTCGGTAATCTAAGCAATTGTTATTCTTCCTTGGGACAGTATGAAAAAGCGATCGCCTATCACCAGCAATCTCTCGACATCAGTGAAAAAATCGGCGATTGGCAAGGGGTAGCATCTTCTCTACATACTATAGGGAGTATATTGCTCAAACTAGAAAACTACAGCGAAGCCGAAAGCAAAATTCAAGCATCCTTAGTAATTTCTCAAGATATTGATTATAAATATTTAATCGCCTATAGTTTAAGAGTTCTTGCCGAAATCTTCCACAAAACTAATCGCCCTGAACTTGCCCTCAGCCATTGCCAAGAAGCGCTTAAATTATGCCAAGAATTGGGGATTCCCTTGGTTAAAGATTGTGAGGAACTGTTAGGGCAAATTCAGGGAAACTTAGGAGAAGCCAACAAATAAAATGAAACTTCCTAATGCCGATCAAGCCAACCTAGGAGACAAACTTGAACGTTACTGCCTCAATCCTGAGCATTCAAAAGGAAAACATAAAGCCTTGCTTTTCAAACAAAGATTAGGGATTACCTTAGCTAATAA
Source organism: Microcystis aeruginosa NIES-843 (assembly GCF_000010625.1). Lineage (NCBI taxonomy): Bacteria > Bacillati > Cyanobacteriota > Cyanophyceae > Chroococcales > Microcystaceae > Microcystis > Microcystis aeruginosa. The sequence continues at coordinate 5,168,113 of NC_010296.1, read as the reverse complement.
AGAAATCCTAGAAAATGCTCTTAAAAAAGCAGTAATGGAAGGAGAAGCCGAACTTTATAAAATCGATCAATATGGCACTCACTATGATCTGAAATTTAACCTCTGTACCGACATCGGAGAATCCTTAATTTTAAGTTGCTGGATTGTCCAAATAACTGAAAATTTTCCTCGTCTTACTAATGTCTATCCCATTAATTAACTAGCCCATGATGAACACCATTCAAGAATACGATCTCGTTGCCCTAACGGAAGATGTTACGGCTACTCACAAAACGACCCATCAGCCCATCCTTCTGCGTCGCGGACAAATGGGAACTGTTTTAATGTCTTTTAATCAGCAAGCTTTTCTGATTGATTTTACCGATCAAAACGGCCAAACCTTTGCGATGGAAACCGTTGATCACTCAAAACTTCTACGGCTGATCAGTGAACCTGAATTAGTCTCAGTCTAAGATAAAACTTTCGCCAACTTTTAGATAGAACTCTTTATCTTGCTATTCGGGAAAAAACTTTCAACAGCTTATTTCATCAAGAAATTGGTCAAATACTCCTTGAAGAAAAAACACTAAAACTAATTATCTTTAACCATGACAATGAGGTAATCACCCAATGGATAAACTAAACCATTACCGCAAAATTATTCATCAGATTCTTGTCCCCTATAGCCAAATTATTTATAACAATGCGGACATTCAAAATCGTCTAGCTTTTGATCCTCAGAATGATCAATATCTCGTCATTTCAGAAGGTTGGCAACAGAATCAGCGTTATCATGATTGTCTGATTCATTTAGAAATTATTAACGACAAAATTTGGGTACAATGTGACAACACCGAAGACGGTATCACCAAAGAATTACTAAGCGCAGGCATTGCTAAAGAAGATATTGTTTTGGGATTCCATGAACCTAAAATACGTCAATATACAGGCTTCGCTGTCGCTTAACTTTCAAATATGATGGACAATTCTCAAAACCGCAATCGCCGCCAAATGAATCACTATTAGAAGAAGATTAGAAACTCTTGATAACCCAAGTCAGCCATGAAAATCACCTACTTTCAGGATACGGATACTCTATACCTAGAGTTCAATAACAATCCTATTGTCGAGACTCAAGAAATCAATGAAAATACCAAATACCAAATACAAAATACAAAATACAAAATACCTTGGTCGATCTTGATCAGCAGGGGAATATTTGTGCAATCACCTTGAAACAGGCCAAAAACTTAAAGTATCTGAATGCTTTTTCCCTCGAAACTATTGTCGCACCTCAATTAGCTTCAAGTTTATAATAATTTGTAATCACAAATTATTATAATTGGAAACAAAGGAGTGTGAATAATGCAAACCGTCCAACTTTTTCAACAAGTCAAATTATGTAGAGATGTCCCCGACACTATTTTTAAAAAAGGTGATCAGGGAACAATTGTTGAATATTTACCTCCTAAGGAACAACAATCAGAAGCAGGTTATCTGTTATCTGTTATCTGTTATCTGTTATCTGTTATCTGTTATCTGTTATCTGTTATCTGTTATCTGTTATCTGTTATCTGTTATCTGTTATCTGTTATCTGTTATCTGTTATCTGTTATCTGTTATCTGTTATCTGTTATCTGTTATCTGTTATCTGTTATCTGTTATCTGTTATCTGTTATCTGTTATCTGTTATCTGTTATCTGTTATCTGTTATCTGTTATCTGTTATCTGTTATCTGTTATCTGTTATCTGTTATCTGTTATCTGTTATCTGTTATCTGTTATCTGTTATCTGTTATCTGTTATCTGTTATCTGTTATCTGTTATCTGTTATCTGTTATCTGTTATCTGTTATCTGTTATCTGTTATCTGTTATCTGTTATCTGTTATCTGTTATCGTGTTATCGTGTTATCGGTTATCTCCTAGAAATGTTTGACAATAACGAAACCATTGACGTGATAGCGGTTCCCGTTTCTTGGATAACTTCTATTAACTAACGATTAGCAAAAATTCAGGCTACATTAGAAGAAGATTAGAAACTCTTGATCACCTATACCAACCATGAAAATTAAAGCAATTATCAAAATTTAACTTTTTATCCAAATAGGAGAAATTTCATGAGTACCACCATCAATCTTCAAATCACTTTTGAATCTCTAACCGAAGCCATTAAATCCCTTGACTTAACGCAAAAACAACAATTATTAGAAATACTAGAACAACAAATTTTTCAAGCAGAAGAAACTTCCTATCAAGACGACGAGGAAACCTTAGCAGAACTTCAACAAGTTCGGGATGAATATCAATCAGGCGACTATGTGACCCTTGAACAATACTTGAGCAAGGATTAAATCACAATGGATTATAGTATTAAAATCTCTAAATCTGTACAAAAACAGATTGATAACTTACCTAATCCCATCAAAAGTCGTATTCTTGAAAAAATCAAAGATTTATCAGTAGAACCTCGTCCCCCTGGTGTAGTCAAATTAAAAAATTCTGATTATGAATACCGTTTGCGTGTTGGTGACTATCGAGTTCGCTATGAAATTGATGACCCAAAACAGGTAATACTCATCTTGCAATGTAAACATCGAAGAGATGTCTATCGCTAATAATTTAGAAACATTGCGCTACTTCAAATCCGAATTGGTGTTTCTCGCCGAAATCGCCCACAAAACCAATCGCCCTCAACTTGCCCTCAGCCATTGCCAACAAGCGCTTAAATTATGCCAAGAATTGGGGATTCCCTTGGTTAAATATTGTGAGGAACTGTTAGGGCAAATTCAGGCTACGTTAGAGAATAATTAAGGTAAATTATTATCTCAAAAATTAATATTTAACTGAACAAAGCTATGATAAAACTAACTTTAAACGAAGCCCAAAGTCAACTACCTGACCTCCTTAAAGCTGCCTCAAAAGGTGAACAAGTTATTATCCAGAATCATGAAGGTCAAGACTTTCAACTCATTTCTCTTCCTACTACTGTTAAACATCCCCAATATGGAAGCGCAAAAGGCATCGTTAAAATGCTTGACAATTTTGATGATCCCATCGAAGAATTTGAGGAATATATGCCATGAAAATTTTAATGGATACCCACGCCTTTTTATGGTTTATCGAAGGTGATAATAATCTCAGTGATGCTGCTCGTTCTCTGATCGAAAATAATCAATATCAAAAACGATTAAGTATCGCTAGTCTCTGGGAAATGTCCATCAAAGCCAGCCTTAACAGATTAGAATTAAAGACAACTTTCCCAAATTTAATTCAAAATTATGTTTATAATAACGGCTTTGATATACTATCTATTAACGCCGAACATCTCGAACAACTCAAGAGACTCCCTTACTACCATAAAGATCCTTTTGATCGCCTAATAATCGCTCAAAGCTTAACTGAAAATATTCCGATTCTCACTAAAGATGAGTTATTTAAGCGATATACTGAAAATTTATTGTGGTAAACCTGAAAAGAAGAAACTTTAGCAAATTAATCACAAAAACTAACAGGCAAACTTTAAACCTTATTGATTTTCCATGCAAAACCCAATTAACCTCACCATTGAACGCTTTCAAGAAAACGGCCAAGATTACTATGTCGCCACCAGTCCCGATATACAAGGACTTGTCGCTGAAGCTGATACAATAGATGCCGTCATTGATATTGCCAAAGACTTAATTCCCATCCTATTAGAATTGGAAACAAAGGAGTGTGAATAATGCAAACCGTCCACAAAATGAGGAACAATTAATTATGAACATCAAAGATTATCCTTTTGCTCAAGACTTGATTACGGATAATCAAGGTCAGATACAGCAAGTTATCATTAATTTTGAAGATTATCAACAAATAATAGAAACCTATGAAGATACTGGACTCTATCGCGCCATGATAGACGTTAAAGATGAAACACCCTTAACTCTTGAGGAAGCTTTAATTGAATTAGAAAAAGAATGAAAATTAACTATCTTCTTACTTTTATCAAGGATCTTAAATTTTTTCCTAATATTTGACTAAGTTGAGAATCAGTTAAATAGAATAAACGGATAAACCATGCTAAAAGATATTGTTGAAGTGAAACCTCTAAATAATTATCAACTTTATCTTAAATTTGAAGATAATCAAGAGGGGATTATTAATCTTGAAGAAATTATCGAGTTTGTTGGCATTTTTCAACCGCTAAAAGACTTAGATTTTTTAAAAACCGTCAAAATTAATCCTGATTGGGGAACAATTTATTGGGAAAATGGGGCTGATTTAGACCCCGATGTTCTTTATTCTCTCATCACGAATCAATCTCTTAACGACTTAGAAAAAGATGACTTACAACTTATTTAAAGTAGAGGAATTTTAAGCCATGAAAATCACCTACTTTCAAGATACGGACACTCTATATTTAGAGTTCAATAACAATCCTATTGTCGAGACTCAAGAAATCAATGAAAATACCTTGGTAGATCTTGATAAAAATGGGAACATTTGTGCAATCACCTTGGAACAGGCCAGAAGCTTAACGGATCTGAATGCTTTTTCCCTCGAAACTATTGTCGCGCCTCAATTAGCTTCAAGTTTATAAGAGTTGTCATAATAAAATTATTCTATAAACCTTGACGTGATATAATATATATAACATTTGGGCGCAGATTCCTTGTGACCCTATAATCGGACAAATTCGTTATTATCAATGACAACAACTTTAATCAATCACATTGAAATTACCCCAGAAACTTGTGGCGGTAAACCGCGCATCGCAGGTCATCGCATCAAAGTCCAAGATGTCGTTATTTGGCACGAACGTCTGGGAATGTCACCCGATGAAATTGTTTATCATTATCCCAGCATTACTTTAGCTGATGTTTACGCGGCCCTTTCTTACTATCACGATCACCTTGAAGAAATTAGACAACAAATCACAGATGATGATACCTTTGCCAAGGAAATGCAAGCTAAAACACCTTCTCTAGTCCAAGAAAAACTAAAAAAATGAATGGGCAATAAAATTAAATTTCACCTTGATGAAAATGTAAGCTATAACATTGCTCTTGGATTGCGCCAGCGAGGCCTTGATGTTACTACCACTCCAGAAGAAAATTTATTGGGGGTATCCGATGAAATACAATTGCAATTTGCCTTAGCCAATGGTCGCGTGATTTTTACTCAAGATACTGATTTTTTAAGAATCAATCAATCATCTATAACTCATGCAGGAATTGCTTACTGTCCCCAACAAAGTAAATCATTGGTCAAATAATTCGAGGACTACTCTTAATCTGGGAAATTCTTGAACCAGAAGAAATGTATAATCACATAGAGTTTATATAGAACAGCATGAAAATGCCTGCCAAAGATATTTTCCATGATTGTGTAAAACACGCCCTAATCAAAGACGGCTGGACAATTACCCATGACCCCCTACGGATTCGTTTAGCAAGAGGTAAAAACCTGTTTGTTGATTTGGGAGCAGAAAGACTATTAGCCGCAGAAAAAGGAACAGAAAAAATAGCCGTTGAAATTAAGAGCTTTACTCGTCCCTCTGACATGAAAGACCTTGAAGAAGCAGTTGGTCAATTTGTCGTTTATAACCATCTTTTAAGGCGTTATTATCCCGAATATAAACTATTTTTGGCTGTTAGCGAAAACACCTGCAAAACAGTGTTTGAAGAAGAAGCAGGTCAAACCTTAATTGAAGATGGTATTATTCAGTTATTTAGGGTCTGCTGAAAAAGTTTTTCCTGGGGGCAGGGTGTGGGGTGTGGGGTGTGGGGTTTTACCGGTTTTGAGGTGGTCAATTACCTAATTTTCAGGGAAAAAGTCCCTGAATTTTCCCCCTGATCACTCCCATGCCAGGTACTTTTTGATTGACAAAAAGTCTAAAAGTTTTACCCAACAAGGTTTTTAGATTTATTCAGCCAACCCTATTTAGTTTTGATCCCAACCAGGAGGTAATTGTACGATGGCTTCCTTAATTGCCCAATATCGGCAAATTATTGAAAAAACATTCCAAGATTATGCCGACTTCCTCGACACCGATCGCCAAATCCAAATCGAATTAGTCCTAGATCAAACCCGCGATCGCTATTTATTGGTTGAAACAGGTTGGCAAAATGGTTATCGAATCTACGGAACCCTATTACATATTGATATTATTGATCAAAAAATTTGGATTCAACACGACGGAACTGAGGATGGTATTGCCGATGAATTAGTAGCTGCGGGAATCCCTCAAAACCAGATTATTTTAGCCTTTAAATCCCCTGAAATTAGACCCTATACAGGCTTTGCTGTCGCTTAACGTTCAAATATGATGGACAATTCTCAAGACCGCGATTGCGCTCTCAACTACTGCCAACAAGCCCTTAAATTCCCCCAGGAGCTAGGCATTACCCTAATGAAAGACGGAGAGGAACTCCTCGTAAAAATTCAGGTTACATTAGAAGGAAATTAGAAACCCTTGATCAGCTATACCAACCATGAAAATTAAAGCAATTCTCAAAATTTAACTTTTTATCCAAATAGGAGAAATTTCATGAGTACCACCATCAATCTTAAAATTACGTTTGAATCTCTAACCGAAGCCATTAAATCCCTTGACTTAACGCAAAAACAACAATTATTAGAAATACTAGAACAACAAATTTTTCAAGCAGAAGAGGCTTCCTATCAAGACGATGAGGAAACCCCTAGCAGAACTTCAGCAAGTTCGGGATGAATATCAATCAGGCGACTATGTGACCCTTGAACAATACTTGAGCAAGGATTAAATCATAATGGGTTATAGTATTAAAATCTCTAAATCTGTACAAAAACAGATTGATGACTTACCTAATGCTATGAAAGGTCGTATTCTTGAAAAAATTAAGGGTTTGGAAATAGAACCCTGTCCTTCTGGCATTGTTAAATTAAAAAATTCTGAACAGTAACACCGTCTCCGTATCGGTGATTATCGAGTGCTTTATGAAATTGATGATGCGAAACAGACAATACTCATCTTGCAATGTAAACATCGCAGAGAAGTCTATCGCCAATAATTTAGAAACATTGCGCTACTTCAAATCCGAATTGGTGTTTCTCGCTGAAATCGCCCACAAAACCAATCGCCCTGAACTTGCTATCAGCTATTGCCAACAAGTGCTTAAATTATGCCAAGAATTGGCGATTTTTTGCTTAAAAATTGTGAAAAAATTCTCGAATAAATTCATAATAAATTAGAGATAACTAAAGTAAATTATCAGCTAAAAATTAATATTTAACTCAACAAAGCTATGTTAAAAATAACTTTAAACGAAGCCCAAAGTCAACTACCTGAACTCCTTAAAGCCGCCGCAGAAGGCCAAGAAATTATTATTCAAAATAATGAAGGTCAAGACTTTCAACTCATTTCTATCTCTCCCAGCCGGCTCTTCGGTTTGTGTTATGCAATGGACGGGGGTTATAAGGGATGAAACCCTTATATAGAAAGACATTGCTGCAATTTTTGCCAATTGTTTTCGATCTAGAGCGAACTAATCAATTAAGTCTCTTGCCAGATAAGGATTCAGTCGATTTATGCCCCCATATCGAACCATACTAAGTAACGAAGAACCTGTTATTCTCGTTTTATTAATATATGTAAACAACAGGCTTTGATCGTTGAAATAGCGATCGCCCTTGCGATTCGGCGATCACCGCTTGGGTAAACATTTAGTCTAAACTCCAGTAGAAAGAGCCGTAAACTTGATTAACAATCGTCCTCAAAAATGTCTTGACTATCCTACCCCGAATGAAGTATTCTATGAAGATAGATCAGGCAGTGATGCAATTCAGACTTGAATTGGCGAAACAAAAATTGAATGTGAACAATTTTAACTTATTGAGCAATCATGAAAAAGAATAAATATAAAGCAGAATTGGCTTTAATCGCTTTGCTATGGTTTCTTGTCATCAATATTGGAAATATGGGTATCATAGATACAGGTTTGCGATTACAAATGTCCCATGCTTGGTGGACAAAAGATTCAGAAGTTCAGGTTACTTCCGAAACTAAACCTAAAATTCGTGGAGATATTCGTTTTGGAGTTCTAGGAGTTGATGGAAAGCGTTATATTGCCTATGAACAAGGTCAGTCTTTATTGATGTTACCTGGAGATTTATTGGGGACTTGGCTTCATTACTTGTTTCCCGCTATTCCAGAAAAAAATTGGCGACAGTTAGTGGTAAGTTTCCTTATTTTTATCCCTTTAAACATTGCTGCCGTTCTTACTTGCTTCTGGTTGCTAAAAGAATTTGGTTTCAATGAGAGAATTGCCCAATTAGGGTCTGTTATCTTTTTTTTGGGTACAACCTTCTTACACTATGCCCAAATACATCAACAGAACAATCAAATCCTTTTATTTGTCATGATAGGTTACGTTGCTGCTTTAGCCTATTCCTTCTCCAAAAATCCAAGCCTAGCTTTTATGAGCGGACTGGCTTTAGGTGGAGCTATGTTAATGAGAATAACAAGTCTAATACACGCCCTATCGGTTTTCCTGTTTTTCTTGAGTTGTCTAATCTATCAATATCGAGAAAGACTTAAGCAAAGTGTACCAGAATTAATCAAAGCAATTGGAATCTGGATTCTTGGTTTTATTCCCTTTACTTTAATAGGGAGACTCTTTGATTACTGGCGCTACGGCAGCTTCTTTATGTCTGGTAAAAAAGTGGAACAGATACAATTAACTACCGATCCATTGTGGAATGGAATGCCTAACCTAGAGCCAAACTATCCCTTTATTTACGCTCATCACGTTGGATTCATCGGTGCTCTTTTCGATCCAGCTAAAAGCATTTTTATTTATGATCCTTTGCTATTACCCTGTTTAGTTATAGCTGCCATTCTTTGGAAAAAAATAAACATATATATTCGTATCTATATCCTAGTCAATATTCTCAATCTTTTTCTACATTTATTAGCATATTCTCGATTTTTTGCCTGGGGCGGAGATTTAGCTTGGGGAGCCAGATATCATGTGACCTCTGTGCAATTGCTTTTAATTCCCTTGATTGGCATTTTCCTGCAATCTTTACTATCATATCGAGGGATAAGGAGGAACTTAATGGTGGCAATAATAGCTATTGCCATGGTCATTCAATTAGCGTCCGTCACTATGCACCCCATCATGGAAATGTCTCAAAAAAATATAGGCGTACCGGGAACTAGATTGGATTTCCGATTGGGACAAAGGATGATTAATCTGGGATGCTTATTGAATTCATCTCTTCCTCCCTGCCAAAGAGCAACTCCGGAACAAAGGGAATACCTGAACGCAGAATTTAATCGTATAATTTTTCTACCTTTTAACTGGCTTCATCAAGCCAAGGATATTCCTATATTTAAAAGTTTAGGAAGAATTTACCTCGTGTTTTGGTTTGGTATTTTAGCTTTAGCTATTTTTAAAACCGCACAAATATTAGCTTTTTCCCCTGAGATAAATAGCAAGAGAGAAGAATTGTAAGGCCATAAAGCCTTGCACTTTTTCACTTTTTTTGTTTGGTACATATATATCGAATCGCCACAGCAACTCCATTACCTCGTTGCAAGGGAGACCCTTGCAACGCATTTCCAGAGGTTCTACCTCTTGTGTAACCCATCAGGGAAGGGAGGGGGATTCTCCCTTTTCTCAATAGACCACACCAGAGGCGAAATCGCCTACTTGTTACCATTACCCTGCATGGCTAAAACCGCATCGCGCAGTTTATCCGGCACTTCTTGCAGGTGATCCTCATCCCACTGGAAGAAACCGACACCCATAGTCAAAGAACGCAATTCAACGATAAAATCGTGCATTTCCGCTTGGGGTAGATAGGCCGTTACCTGATCCCAACCTTTCCACTCCGCAGAAGCTTCAAAACCCTGAATTTGACCGCGTTTACCACTGATTAACTGTAAAACCTTGGCAGTGTATTCTGAGGGAGCGAGAACCGTCACCGATAGAATGGGTTCTAATAAGACCGGATGACATTTAGGCAGTCCCTCCGTCATCGCTAGACGGGCCGCTTGTTTAAAAGCTTGTTCGGAACTATCGACACTGTGATAGGAACCATCGGTGAGAGTAACATCAATATCCACCACGGGGAAACCCAAAGGACCATGACCGAGATATTCCCGCACTCCCGTTTCCACCCCAGGGATATACTGTTTGGGGACGACACCACCGACAATGCTTTCATGGAAGTGGAAACCTTCCCCCCGGGGTAAGGGTTTAATATCGAGATACACATCACCAAAAGCACCGTGACCGCCGGTTTGGTGTTTATAACGTCCGTGGGATTTGGTACTGGTTTTGATCGTTTCCTTGTAGGGAACTTGGGGTAGATGGGTGGTCATCGGTAGATTATACTTGCGCGCTAGGCGATCGAGGGCCACTTGCAGATGAATTTCTCCCTGTCCCCAGAGAATCACTTCTTTAGTATCGCCGTGTTGTTCCCAGTGGAGGGAGGGATCTTCTTCGATCAGTTTCGTCAAAGCTGAACTTAATTTCACTTCATCCTTGCGATTGGCGGCAGCAATGGCCAAGGCAAAGACGGGTTTGAGTTGTAAACCTTTGGGAAGGTCGGGTTTTTGACTACCGCTGCTAACCACGTCTCCGGTGCCGATTCCTTCCAAACGACCGAGAGCGACAATTTCCCCCGCTTGCGCTTGCTGTAAGGGTTGTTGTTGTTGTCCCATGAGACGATAGATACCACCAATCCGCACACCGTTCAAGGCCATGCCATCGCTAAGGGTTCCCTGCCAGACTCGCGCTAGGGACAGGCGACCGCCCTGGGGAGTAAAATAGGTTTTGAGGATTTGTACCACCGCATCCCCATCCGCACTGGGATCGAGACCGCGACGATTGGCGGTAATCGTCGGGGCCGGTGTTTCTTCCACTAAAGCGGTGAGGAGATGACGCACACCATAGTCCCGTTCCGCCATACCGAAGAACACGGGTACTATCTGATCGGCTCCCAGTTCTTGTTTTAAGTCTTGGAGAATTTCTTCCCGGGAGGGGTTAATATCTTCGAGGAGTTCTTCTAAAAGATGATCATCAAATTCGGCGATCGTTTCCAGCATTTCTTGTCGAGCAATCTGTTCTTCTTCCTTGAGGTGGTCGGGTAAAGCGACAGGATCGGCGGGACTGTTAGCATGGTAATGATAAGCCTGTTCGTTGATTAAATCGATGAATCCGATAATTTCGTTGTTCTGACGGATAGGATATTGCTGGGGAACGAGGGGACGACTAGAAACGGATTTGAGAGCTTGTAGGACTTCGTTAAAGTGACTATTACAGCGATCCATCTTGTTGATGAAGATTAGATGCGGAATTTCCCAATCATCGAGGAATTTTAGCAAGGGAGCCAGGGTGAGAACTCGATCGACCACCGGTTCACAAACGATAATAGCAGCACCGGCCCCGACGAGGGCATTATAGGTTTCACTGGCAAATTCGATCGAACCGGGACAATCGAGAAAGGTAAAATTTAGGTCTTGGTATTGACTATGGGCAACGGAAACTTCTACACTCATCTGTCGATCCCGTGCTTGGGTGGAACTATCACCAACGGTATTGCGATCGCTAATTTTACCTTTTCTGGTGATGGCTCCTGTGACGAAAAGTAAACTTTCCAGTAAGGAGGTTTTTCCACTGGAGTAGGGGCCGACAAGGGCCACATTACGGGTGTTTGCTCCGATACTTTGATTCATACAGATACCCCCAAGAATGATTTAGTGATTAGTTGCGGCGATTGGGCGATATTTACACTCGATCGCCCTAGGAAATATACTGTCATAGCACTGAAAATTACTCTCAGGATGTATTTAGAAGTGAAAGGCCTGTCTTGCCATAATTTTGCCCAGTGCTACAGGTGTATTCTTTCTTACTCTTCACCCTAACTCAGTCTCAAGCATCACATCCCATTCTCGCAATCTCTTGTAAAGTCTCGCCTACTTTTAGTTAAGGAACTTGAATAAATGTTAACTAGGGTTTGCTAAATAAGTTTTTCGTGGGTGTGGGGTGTGGGGTGTGGGGTGTGGGGAAATGGGGAAATGGGGAAATGGGGAAATGGGGAGAATAAATAAAAATAATCTCCTGTCTCCTGAATCGGAGTCTCCTGAATCGGAGTCTCCTACCTCCAGGAAAAATTTTTTCAGCAAATGTTAACTAAGCTGTTGACTATCGAGAGTCTTTCTCATCAACCGGATTCACAAAAACGAGATGCAGCCTGATATAGTGAGAGGTCGGGATGATGTTTATCAAGCAATTTTTATGTTGAAAGCTGGAATCGTGGGACTGCCAAATGTGGGTAAATCGACCCTATTTAACGCTCTGGTGGCTAATGCCAAGGCCGAGGCCGCTAATTTCCCCTTTTGTACCATTGAACCGAATGTGGGTGTGGTATCCGTCCCCGATGAACGTCTGGAGGTTTTGGCTAAAATCTCTAATTCTGAGAAAATCGTGCCGACGCGGATTGAATTTGTCGATATCGCCGGATTAGTCAAGGGTGCGAGTCGCGGGGAAGGATTGGGTAATCAATTTTTGGCTAATATCCGGGAAGTGGACGCGATCGTTCATGTGGTGCGCTGTTTTGATAATGATGATATTATTCATGTTTCCGGGTCCGTGGATCCGGCCCGGGATATCGAGGTGATTAATCTAGAGTTAGCTCTAGCGGATTTGGGACAGGTGGAGAAGCGGGTGGAACGTTTACGCAAACAGGCGAAAAATAGCAAGGAAGCCGCCGAAGAATTGGCTATCCTTGAAAAAATCCTAATTTGTCTTAATGACGGTATTTCGGCGCGAAAAGTGGATTTAAGCAAAGAGGAAGAAGAATTAATTAAAAATCTCGGTTTATTGAGTCGTAAACCGATTATTTATGCCGCTAATGTGAGCGAAGATGATCTGGCCACGGGTAATGATTGGGTAGAAAGTGTCCGTAAAATTGCCCAAGAGGAACAGGCCAAAGTTGTGATCGTTTCTGCTCAAGTAGAATCGGAATTAGTGGAATTGTCGGAGGAAGAAAGAAAAGATTTTCTCGGTTCTTTAGGAGTAGAAGAAGGGGGATTAAAATCTTTAATTAAAGCTACCTACGAGTTATTAGGACTGCGTACCTATCTCACCACTGGACCCCAAGAAACCCGCGCATGGACGATTATTTCTGGGATGAAAGCACCCCAGGCAGCCGGAGTTATTCACTCGGATTTTGAACGGGGTTTTATTCGTGCAGAAACCGTGTCTTATCAGGATTTAGTTAATAGTGGCACGATGAGCGCGGCCAAAGAAAAAGGTTTAGTCAGAAGTGAAGGCAAGGAATACATTGTTCAAGAGGGTGATGTTTTACTATTCCGTTTTAATGTATAGCTAAAAATAAATCAGGTGAGTGCCACCACCTGATCAAAAGGTTGAATTTGGCGTTGTCAATAGCTGTAGGGCTAATTCATGAATTAGCCCTACAATAGGCGTTGTCAAATTGAAAGATGCTCCGAATTTCTGCCCTAAACAATTTCTAAGCTTTTTTTACTCACTTTGGTTAACATTAAACTGAATTTTTTATCTCTTGACATCCTCTAATTTATATTCTATAATTAGGTACAAGGCCAAGTTCTTGTTTAATCAAGATGGCGATGTTCTCTGTTCACTAAAAGACTGGTTTGGTAGGAATGCAGTCAAGGCTAAAAATAGTCTATCTATTCAACAACCCGCAACGGAAAACGGTCAAATCAAACTGGAAAAATGAAAGAGCAAGGATTGTTATTTTCCGAAGATAGCCTGTTACCTGAAAAACTCCCGCAAATTCAGGAATTACGACCTTCTAACAATCTTTCCGCAGTTTTTGAAGAGTGCCATAATTATATTTACGCCAACGAAGGAATGCTCAAAGACAAGATTTTTCACGAGATGGTTAAACTAATCATCATCAAACTTCATGATGAAAAATCTGCCAAGCAATCTGTAAATTTTGGCGTTACGGCAAGTGAATATAAAGCCATCGTAGCAAATAAGTCCGATGAATTTATGTCGCGTCTCAGTCAATTATTTACCTCCATCAAGAATCATTATCGGGGATTTTTCACCGATGACACATTCAAGTTAAAACCTTTGACTCTTGCTTATATTGTAGGCAGGTTACAGTACATTAATTTAACTAAAACATCTGGCGATATAAAAGGTGAAGCCTTTCAGACTTTTGTAAATAGACACCAGCGTGGAGATAGGGGAGAATTTTTTACCCCTCACCCAATTGTACGCCTTGCGGTTGAAATGATAGACCCCAAACCAAACGAAAAAATTATAGATCCTGCTTGCGGAAGTGGTGGTTTTTTAATTCAAGCAATAAACCATGTTCGACAAAATAATCCAGAGTTCGATATAGCAAGTTTTGTGCAAGAAAGTATTACAGGAATTGAATTTAATCCTGATGTCGCCCTTTCGGGAATGATTCGTTTAGTTTTTGAAGGTGGCACAGGTTCAGAAATTATCTGCACTAATGCGCTTATCGAAGATGAAAAATTAAATAATTCCTTTGATGTTATCTTGACCAATCCTCCTTTCGGAAATAAAGGAAAAGTAGAAGACCAGAAAATTCTTAAATCATATCTTCTTGCCCGGAAATGGCATAAATCAGCGTCCAATGGTTGGGAAGTTTCCCCAACCGTTTTAGCGGGTCAGTCGCCCGATATTTTATTTATTGAGAAATCTATAAAATTATTGCGCGCAGGTGGACGCATGGCGATTATTCTGCCCGATGGTTTATTACAAAATATCTCTAATGGACCGATTCGGCATTGGTTGCGCTCCCAAACAAAAATATTAGGTGTTGTTTCCATACCGCCGGAAGCCTTTGTACCATACGGCACAGGAATCAAGACATCACTTTTGGTGGTTCAAAAATTACCAGCAAACCATGATTCTTGTTTTATGGCACAAATCAAAAAAATAGGCTATGACGTTAAAGGACAAACAATATATAAGCGCAACGAGTCGGGAGTTATAGCCCGAACAAAATCAGGTTTGCCAATAGTTGACGATGATATAGATGATATTTCTCAATCTTTTAGGTCATTTATCAATGGGGAATTTGCACAAAACAGCGATTGTATTTATACAGTTAAGAATACCCTGCTCAATTCGAGACTGGATGCCGAACATTATTTACCCAATGACCAAAAATTATTAGAACATCTGAAATCTATTGGAGCGAAACCTTTAGGTGAAATTGCCGATATTTTGAGAGAGGCGGCTGATTTTCGTTTAGCTAGGGATAGTGAAATTAGATATATCGCTATTTCCGATGTTGATTATCGTACAATGCAAGTTGTTTCCCAACAAATAATTAAGGCACATGAAGCCCCATCTCGCGCAACTTATAGATTGTACAAAGGCGATATTATTACAGCAATTTCAGGAGCAAGTACAGGAACACCACGCCAAGCAACAGCCCTAATCACAGAAGATGAAGACGGGGCAATTTGCTCAAATGGATTTTCAGTATTAAGAAATATTCAGGGAGTCGAGCCTTTGTTTTTATTAGTATATATGCGAACAGACTTTTTTTTGCGTCAGATTAAAAGGTACATGACAGGTCATGCTATTCCTACTATTTTAGTAGATGATTTGTCAAAAGTTTTAGTGCCTATTCCACCCCAATCTGAACAGCAGAGAATCGCAAAAAGTATGGCTGAAATTCAAGCAATTAGAAAAGAAGCGTTAAAGGCAAGTGAGAATGTTGTTAACCAAATGAGTCTTCTACTTGGCCAATTTGAGTAAGGCAAAAAGCAGGTTAAGCTTAGAAAAAGTCTTAATACTAAATCCGGTTATTAAAAACTGATTATCTATTCCCCCTTTTGCCTGTCCTGATATGTAGCCTATACTCAACGGATTTAGTATCAGTCGCTAGTCGGGGAGAAGAATGTAAAGAATTATTAAATTGTAACTTTTGATACAATCGTGCTTCAAAACCTTGCGTCTTCATCGGCCCGCGTCCTGTAGGGGCGAAGCATTCGAGCAATAACCTATCGGTGAAACCGTAGATTTTCTATCCGAATGCTTCGCCCGTACTTTTTCAGCAAGCCCTATTCATTGATTTTTTTGATCCAATGGCAACTTTTACATCAATAGAGTCAAATTCAATGAGTATGGTGATTTTGTGCTACAATAGAGGTCTGTTAAAAGTAAAAAGAACAATCAATTACCATGAATAGCAAGACAGAAATCACTATTCAAGTTCCTTTAGAAATTGCTAGATATTACGCTAAAATTAAACCCAATGACCGAGCAAACATAGAAAACAAATTAACTGAAACTATTCAATTAGAATTAGAAAAATATCGTCAAAAAGCAGCGGCAAGATTATCACCAATTATGGATCAAGCTAGTGATGAAGCAGAAGCTAAAGGATTAACTACAGATATTTTAGCGTCTATTTTAGAACAAATTGAGAGTTAATCACATTATTAAAAACGGATTAGCTGTAGGGCTAATTCATGAATTAGCCCTACAATCGGCGTTGTTATTCTGATCTGACAACGCCGATAAATCAACAGGGATTCTCAATTTGCTCGGGAAATGTGGGTCGCCAGGGCCGCCGATTGAGAGTTAATCACACTATTAAAAACGGATTAGCTGTAGGGCTAATTCATGAATTAGCCCTACAATCGGCGTTGTTATTCTGATCTGACAACGCCGATAAATCAACAGGGATTCTCAATTTGCTCGGGAAATGTGGGTCGCCAGAGCCGCCGATTGTAGGATGGGGGTAGTGGTGACGGAATCCGTCGCTAGGGTAAAGAGAGGATTGGAGAGGATACCGGCCAGGGAAGTCGCCACTAGGGAGAGGACAATACCCACCTGTAGGGGACGCATCCCGGTAAGAGTCCAATTGATAACGGGGTAATTTTTCACCGCATCGGACATCTCTTGGGGTTCCTTGACCACCATCATTTTGACCACACGGATATAGTAGTAAATCGAGGCCACACTGGTGACTAAACCAACGAGGACGAGGGCATAAAGTCCCGCTTGCCAACCGGCCCAGAATAGATAAATCTTACCAAAGAAGCCCGCTAGAGGCGGAATTCCCCCCAAAGAGAGGAGACAGATGCTTAAACAGAGGGTTAGGAGCGGATCTTTCTGGTAGAGTCCCGAATACTCAGCGATCTGATCGGTTCCAGTTCTCAGAGCAAAGAGAATCACACAGGCAAAAGCCCCTAGGTTCATGAACAGGTAAATTAACAGATAGAAAATCATGCTAGAGTAACCCGCGTCAGTACCGGCGGTTAAACCAATCATGACAAAACCCGCCTGACCGATCGAGGAATAGGCTAACATCCGTTTCATGCTAGTTTGGGCCAAGGCGACCACGTTGCCGAGGATCATACTCAAAATTGCTAGAGCGATAAAGATAAACCGCCATTGTTCGCTGACTAGACCGAAAACCGTCACTAATAGGCGAATTGCTAGGGCAAAACCAGCCGCTTTGGAACCTACCGAGAGGAAAGCCACCACGGGAGTGGGTGAACCTTCGTACACATCAGGAGTCCACTGGTGAAAGGGAACCGCCGAAATTTTGAAGGCGATACCGGCAATCACAAAAACTAATGCGATCGCTAAGGCCAGGGACTGACCACCGTTAACATCGGTTAATTTTTGGGCAATGGCACTTAAACTGGTTTCACCTCCGGATAAACCGTAGAGAAGGGAAACACCATAGAGGAAAATCGCCGAACTAGAAGCTCCAATTAACAGGTATTTTAAAGCGGCCTCGTTCGATCGAGGATCCCGCTTCATGTAACCGGTCATTAGATAGGAGGAAATACTGAGCATTTCTAGGGAGATGAAGATCATCACCAATTCACTAGCGCCAGATAGGAACATTCCCCCGAGGGTTGCGGTGAGCATAATGGCCAAGAATTCCGCTAGGGAGGTTCCCGCTTGTTCCACATAACGGATAGACATCAGCACTGTGGAGGCGGTAGAAAGAGCAATAATCGCCCTAAAGACGATACTGAGATTATCGCCCTCAAAAGCCCCTAAAAAGGCCACTGGTTTCGGATTGTCCCAGGTAAAGTAAAGAGCAACCACAGCAGCGAGCAGACCAGCGATCGCAACGTAGGGCAGCCAACTTCTGGCACTCCGTCCCACGATTAAATCGCCGATTAAAATCACCATCAGGGTAATAATCAGGATTCCTTCGGGCCAGATAACGCCGGCGTTTAGCTGACTGGCAACAAGACTAGAAAAATCCATATTGATTGAGGTTAAAGGAATTTGAAGTTAAAAAAGGCTTAATACAAGCTTAGGGCATTTCATCAGTGATTCAGTGATCAGTTATCAGTTATCGGTGATCAGATGTGAGTTTTCAGTTCACCGATCGCCGCTATCGGGTCAAAATATCTAAAAACCCAGATAAATTTGACATAATCTTAGCTTTTATGGGTATCATAGTTGTCTATTGTCTTTTTTATCTTCCTGTCTCCTCGTCTCCCCAGCTAAGGGAAAATCTTTGATTTTTGCAGCAGAGCTAATTTCTGATGGTGACAACTTGTCACCGAGATGTATCCAAGTTAACAGGGAAAAAGTGAAAACTCAGGAAATCATGACATAGACTGGCATCGTTAGTTGTCATTGAAGGATTCTGGTAAAATCAGGCTAGGGAAACCCCCGAAAAATCAGTTGTTTGTGAGCCATCCGCTTGATTTTGTTGTTGAAAAACTTTCTAGTTCGCTCAATCCTTTTCCTTTAGCGATCGCTTGAATGAGTAACGAAACCTATCTCAATCATCCCACTTTCGGTCTATTATACAGAGTGTGTCTATTAGAAGAACATCAGGAATTATTCACCACTCTTTATGCCCAACGTCTTTTTTTTCTGGTGACGGTGGGACCCAAAAAAGTCTCGTTCGATCCGATTAGTCGTTCCGATGCTCGTCTTTTGGTGGAAAACCGGCTGCGGAATTTGCGACGGCGCAGTAATATGCAAGAATTTAACAGTCTCAACCAAACTTATCAACAAACCTTTTCAGTCTAGTTCATGACGATCGCTAGTCGTATCGAGTCAATCCGTCTTACCCTACCCCCCTCCACGCGCCTGATTGCCGTCAGTAAACAGGTATCGAGCGATTATATCCGTCAAGCTTACCGGGCAGGAGTGAGAGATTTTGCTGAAAGTAAGCTACAGGAAGCAATCTCGAAGCAGCAAGAACTAAAAGACCTCCCAGATATTTATTGGCACTTTATCGGGCATCTACAGGCAAATAAAGCCCGCAAAGTCCTAGAATCTTTTGATTTAATCCATTCCCTCGATAGTTTAAAATTAGCCCAAAGACTCGATCGCCTAGCGGCGGAATTAGAGATTAATCCCCAAGTTTTGCTACAGGTGAAAGTTATCCCCGATCCCGACAAGTTCGGTTGGGACACGGACGAACTGATAGCAGATATTCCCGCTTTAGTCAACTGTCAACAGCTAAAAATTCAAGGTTTGATGACAATTCTGCCCCAAGGATTATCCGCCGGGGAAAAGTTAGCCGCCTTTGAAAAAACCAGCGATTTAGCCCAAATAATCGAGAATAGCTCTAGTTTATGCCTGCCTCATCTATCCATGGGGATGTCTAACGATTATCCTCTGGCTATCAAGGCCGGAGCCACTTTGATCCGGGTGGGAACCAGCATCTTTGGCGATCGTATTTACTGAACCATCTCCGTAAATTTACAGAAAAAACTCCTAGGAATTTTAATAATCGGTGACAATATATCTTAAGATTACAGCGTCTGGTCTAGAAACCGGTGGTTAGAAATGAGGAATTGACTTTTTCCCAATCCCTGAAAACTATCCCCTGATAACTGATATAGTCATTTCAGATAAGTCTGATACACTCTAGACCAGTTAAACCCTTATGAACTCTGGCATTGATATTCTCAATCTTAATTGAAATGACTATAACTGAAAAGAGGGAACTAACCGCTGCCTCCAGACGACTAGAATGACGAACCCTGAACAAAATAGTTCTCCTGTACCAAGTGAGAGCAAAAGTTGTTAAAGGCCACTAAAATAACCCCGACTCTAGCCAAGACCACCTAAAAAATCTTTTGAAGGACACTTAGACTGTGAACAACATTTTTACCAAACTCAAAGATTTTGTCGGCATCTCCGAACAACCAGAAGACGAAGACGAAACCGACTACGAAGAAATGAACTGGGAAAAGTCTTCCCCCCAAGATAGGGATCAAAACGAAGAAGAAGATCCCCTCAATCGTCGTCAACGCGAACCTTTAAATCTCAGTACAGCCACATCTATGGGACTCAACAGAAGCAACGTGATCGGTATGCCAGGTATTAACAACAATAATGCAGAAGTAGTCGTGATCGAGCCCCATTCCTTCGAGGAAATGCCCCAAGTTATCCAAACCCTGAGAGAACGCAAATCGGTGGTTTTAAATCTCAACGTCATGGATCCCGAAGAAGCACAAAGAGCCGTGGATTTTGTCGCCGGTGGCACTTACGCGATTGATGGTCATCAAGAACGCATCGGTGAGAGTATTTTCCTATTTACCCCCAGCTGCGTTAAAGTTAGCACCCTTTCCGGAACTATTCACGATATCACCGACAACCCGAAAATGGCTCGTCCCGTTTCCCCCGCACCTGCTTGGGGAGCCGAAAGCAGTCGATTAGCTCAATGAATCCTCCCATAGTCCTCTCGTTAAGTTTGTCGAAGCTAGAAATCGATCGATTCTCGAGAGGATGCGTTTTTTCTTGGTAGGATACCTAAATCTCTCTTTTTTACTTTTTACTTTCAATAATACTGTGTCTATTCGTTTAGGAATTATTGGCGGTGGAGTGATGGCCGAGGCCATTCTCAGCCGTTTATTAAAAAAAAATATTTATAGTCCCGAAACGGTGTTAGTCAGTGAACCCCAATCCCAACGGCGCAACTTTTGGGTTAATACCTACGGAGTACAAGTCAGTGAGGATAACCGGGAAGCCGCTAGAGCAACTGAGGTGTTAATCTTAGCGATAAAACCGCAAATTTTAGAGCAAGTAGTGAATAGTTTGCTGGGAATACCCGAAAAACCCTTGATTATCTCGATTTTAGCAGGAGTTACCCTCAATCGCTTAGAAATGGGCTTTCCCGATCGCCCTGTGATCCGGACGATGCCCAATACCCCCGCCACGGTGGGACAAGGGGTTACAGCGATCGCACCCGGTCGTCATGCGGAACCGGAACATCTGGCCGTAGCCAGAGATATTTTTGCTGCGGTCGGTGCGGTGGTGGAAGTTCCCGAAGCTTTGATGGACGCGGTAACGGGATTATCGGGATCGGGCCCGGCATTTGTGGCCTTGATGGTGGAAGCTTTAAGCGATGGTGGTGTGGCGGCCGGATTACCGCGAGCGATCGCATCTCAATTGGCCCTAGAAACAGTTTTGGGGACGGCAACCCTATTAAAAGAATCGGCCATACATCCGGGGGAATTAAAGGATCGCGTCACTAGCCCCGGGGGAACGACGATTGCCGGGGTGAGACAATTAGAAAAAGGCTCTTTTCGATCGACTATTATCGAGGCAGTGGTGGCGGCCTATCATAGATCTAAAGATTTAGGGCGTAGTTCCGAAAAGTAATCTTGGTATCTTTTTTAACCCATAACTGATGTCTCAATCTGTGATAAGATACGCAGCAATTCTTGTCCAGAAAAAGTTATGAATAAGAAATCTTATCGTTTTGATTTAATGGCATTAATTGCCATTGCTGTTTTTTTCCTAGGGATCGTTTTCTGGAAAGTCCCGCTTCATTATCCCTATATAGTTAATTTTGATGAAGCGGTGGCCCTGGTACTTGCCTACGTCACTAAACAAGGTTATCATCTCTACGAACAAGTTTGGCACGATCATTTATCGGGTTTATCTCTTTTACTAAATGGTTGGTTAAGCGTGACAGGATTTACTATCCATGCGGCGCGCATTATGGTGCTTTCTTTGTCCACAATTATGTTAGGAATTTTTTATCTAATCCTGAGAGTTAATTGCGGAATATTAGCCTCTTGTTTATCAGTATTCATTCTCTCAACCTGTCTAGTGTATATTACCCTATCAACGACAATGTTGCGGGAGTTACCCTCACTTTTTTTTACAATCTTAAGTATTTTTATCATCTTTAAAGCCGTTCAATTCACGGGTAAGCTTAAGTATGGACTGTATTTACTCAGTGCCATTGCTTTCGTTTTTTCCCTGCAAATTAAACTTTCAGGCATTACTATTATCCCAACTGTAGCTTTAATTATTTTTCTCAATCAACAAAGTAGCTTTATTAAAAGAATCATTGATATTGTTATTTGGTCAGTCGCTGTCGTTTTAGTCTTTGTCTTGGGTTCCCTGACTATTTTTCCTTTTTCCTACGAAAATATTATTAAATCTCATGTCAGCGTTGCCTCTAGTTTTACTCAAGAAAATCTCACCTTATGGACTCTCTTACAAAGCGCCCTACAGCACGAACCAATTTATCTAATCGTGACAGCGATCGCTATTATAGCGATGGTTTTTACTCGCAATATAATACCACTTTTACCGCCCTTGATATGGTTGGGTTCTAATCTATTTAGATTCGCCACAGTCGCCCCAATTTGGCCTTATTATTATATCCATTTAATTATTCCTGCCGTTTGGATAATTGCCTTATTTGTCGAACAGTTAAAAATTACTGATAGCCTCGGAGAATTTAGGCAAAATCGAAAAATAACCCAGGAATTAGTTCTCAAAATGCTGATTTTTCTCTCCCTTTCTGGTCAATTTCTCTTTAATACCTTGAGAATAATTACCAATCGTGATCCTGCAATTAATGCCTACGTTCAATTTAACAAAAAGTATAAACCTCTTTTAGCAGAAGCTGTGTTTGAAAAATTTAAAAACTCCGATAAACTCCTGTTAACCGACAATCCTCACTACATATATCAATATTTTTTGAACACACCCCCAGAAACTGCTGTCATAACCAGAAAGAGATTTATCAATCAGAATCTTGATGGGAATTTTATCCTAGAAGTTATCGAAAAAAGACAGCCGGATTTAGTTTTCCTCTATCGATTTGAAAAGCAATTTCTGCAATCACCAAAACTCAAGGATTATTTAGAGAAAAATTATATCCAGTTTCCCGATCAGCAAGAAAAAGGAACTCTCTTTATCAGTCCGAAAACTTGGCAAGAATATCAAAGTAAGGATAATTAGAAATTGTGGACGGGGACTATTAACGTTTTTTCTTTTTTACCGGTTTTTGAGCCACTTTTCGAGAACGTTTATAGGCCGATCCGATCCAATCACTACAACTATGACTCATCGCCCCTAATTCTAAACCCAGGAAAATAGCGATCGCTACCCGGGGATACTGTTGCCATAATGCGATCGCTTGCTGCGGCCACAGTCGCCAATCCCAGTCTATACCCCAGAAACTTTGCAGGATGGGAATGATGATGATCGCCGCTAGTAAAAGAAAACTACCGAAGTAAAATAACCGAAAAATTGTGCCGATCAATAAACCGTGGGATAACCAACCGCGATGACGGATCATGGAACGGTAGGGTAGCCACAACCAGCGCAGATAACCCCAACGTTTGTACTGAACCGAGTGGATGTCAAGATCCGGCCCAAACAGGAATCCGCTAAACAAATAACTGGCCAAGAGTAACAGGGTTAATTTACCACTGCCACTGACCAAAAAACTCGCCCCCGCAATCGGTGGCAACAGAATTAGGGTAATGCGATCGTGAGTTCGACCAGAGGGCATCGGAAAAAAATTAACTTGCTCAAAAAAATAATATACTTTTTTAAAAATATATGTTATGCTGAGAAAGTACAAAATTAATTCGGGCGTTTAGCTCAGTGGTAGAGCGCCTGCCTTACAAGCAGGATGCCGTAAGTTCGACCCTTACAACGCCCATTTTATTAGATCCTTGCCTAGTCAAGCTCTCACTCCCGATCGCTGGGTTAGATTAAAACTATTGAGGGTAATTGCTACTGGAAGGCAAAATTGCGACTATTTGCTAGTAAGCTAGTCAGTAGGTACTAGGATTAATTCGTCGCGGCACACCGGTTATATGGCCAATTGGAAATGTATTAAAAATTGTGGAGCTTGTTGTCAACTAAATCCCGATGAGCGTCCTGACTTAGAAGAATATCTGACTCCCGCACAATTAAGTCAATATCTCAGCATGGTGGGGGAAGAAGGTTGGTGTATAAACTTCGATCGCCAAACCCGTCTCTGTACCATTTATGACCAGAGACCAGAATTTTGTCGTGTTCAACCCGATATTTTTGCCAAAATGTATCAAATTGCACCGGGAGAATTCGATCAATTTGCGATCGATTGTTGTCATGAACACATTGAGGATCTTTATGGGGAAGATAGCCTAGAAATGAATAGCTATCGTCAGCAAGTAGGCTAAGATTTACCCCTATCCCAGAAATAACTCAGACGGGGAAGAAAATAAGTGGTCTGGTTATTTTTCCTAGGTTCTCGATGGCTAAACCAGTAAAATTACGGAATTGATTGTTTTCCTGTTGAGGAGAAGTCTATAGGAAACTCAAAACCTCTAGTAGAGGTGCAGAGTTTGAGTTCAGGACAGGGAAAAACTATCATGGAAAAACCAGAAAAACAGCGCCGCAGACGCGGGGTTGTCCTTACCCCCACGGGACTAGAAAAATTACTTACTGCCAAACAAGAAGCGGAGTATCGGGATAATCGCGGTCATCGTTTCACCCTAGAAGTCCTCAGCGAGAAAACTCTTTTAGGGGTAGATACTCTGATGAAGGTATTTGCTTGTGAATCGGGAGTGGATAAACAAACCCTGAAACATTGTTTTCAAGCTTTTAATTTAACTTTAGAAAATAGCGATTATTATCGTCCTAACCTACCAGAAACTAACACTATTAATCCTCAACTATTGCCTGAGTTACCAGAGGGACAAGTCCCCCTCAATTCCCCCTTTTATATCAACAGAAATAATCTAGAACAGACTTGTTATCAAGAGATATTACGCCGCGGTAGTCTTATCCGGATTAACGCGGCCAGAAAAATGGGAAAAACTTCCCTGATGACTAGAATTATTAATTATGCACAACAACAGCAATACCATACCCTTTATTTCAGTTTTCGGTTAGCAGAAAGATCAATTTTTCAAGATTTAAATCACTGGCTGCGTTGGCTTTGTGTTAGTATTAGTCGCCAGTTAGATTTAGACAATCATCTCCCAGAGGATTGGGATGAATTCTTAGGTGGTAAAATTAACTGTAAAATCTATCTAGAAAAGCATATTCTCTCCCATCTCGATCGCCCTTTAGTGCTTGCCTTTGATGATCTTGAATATCTTTTCCCCTATCCACAGCTAAGGGAAGAATTTTTTAGTATTCTCCACCTCTGGCACGAGGAAGGCAAAAACAAACCCCTCTGGCAAAAATTACGTTTAATTGTTGCCTATTCCCCTGCACAGGAGCTTGATAAAACCTCAGATACCTATCAATCTCCTTTCAGTCTTGGTTTACCGATCGAATTGCCTAATTTTACCAGCGCACAAGTACGAGAATTAAGTCAAAGACAGGGATTAGAGCAGAATTTTGACTGCGAAAAATTACGGATATTTCTAGGGGGGAATCCCTATTTAATTCGTCTTGCTTGCTATCATATTGCTCGGAGTAATTGTACCCTAGAAACCATTTTAGCTACTTCTATCGGGGAGGAAAGTAATATTTTTGCAGACCATCTTAAACGTTTACTTTGGCATCTGCAATACTTAAAGGGCAATTTGGCGGCTATCTTTGCTAAGGTGGTGATGGCGGAAAAAGACATAGAAATTGATTTAATGGCGGCTTTTCACCTAGAAAGTCTCGGACTGATTCACCGACAAGGTAAGTTTTGCCGAGTCAGTTGTCCTCTCTATCGTCAATATTTTGGCGAATATTTCCAGCAACGTTCTGTTTTTTTGCCTGGAAAAACTTCTATCCTCGCCAAAAAAATTACGCTTGCTCACTTTGATACTTCCGAAAAAAGTCTCTATGCTATCTAGTTTATCGAATGTCATTATGAGGGAGTGATACTAAATCCTGTTTAAAAAGTATAGGAGAGTGGCAAGGGGGTTTTTAAAGTTCGAGTGGAATAGGCTTGTAGTTCCTCTGTTTTACGAATAAAACTTTTCGTACTCATCATGATCGCCAATCCAAAACCAGGTCACTGTATCCCCTGACAGCACCCCCAAAGCTCGATGACTCTTCGTTACACGCACTGACCAAATATCTTCGTCGCTGTCAATACACTTAAAATGTAACGATGGATGAAACGGATTCTCTACCCATAACCGATATGCTTTCCTGGCTCCGGCTTTGACTGCTGGTTTCAAGTCGCGATACTTCTGCCAAAATGAGGGCAATGTCGCGGAATTCATAGCTGCTCATAATCCATCGGCGTGGACAAGCCTGCTGCAATCTCTTCTTTGGCTTTCCGTGCTGCTGCGACTAGATTATTCTTCGTCTGTTTAAACGACTGATCCCATCGTTTTTCTTCTTCAATTTCTGCAATATAAGCTCGAACATAATCTACTAACTGCTCTTGAAGCTCATCAGGCAGAGACTCAACCATCTTGATGATCGTGGTAATAGCAGGAGAGGGCATGGTATCTATCAGCGCAGTAGGTTTTCTCTATTCTACAACGTCCACCGCAAACCAAAAATGATATGATCTTTGTTTCCTCTGTGTCTGGAGTGGTTTTTATTAAGTAGGTAGGCGTTAAAAGTTGTCAGACACCCCCCTTATCAAGGGGGGCAGGGGGGATCCCCCCGCCTATCGGCACCCCCCTTATCAAGGGGGGCAGGGGGGATCGAACCTAAAATCCATTTTTAATTTAATTATAACCAGCTACTTGATGAGCCTTGCTCAAAACCAAACAATTCATAATTCAAGAGCGAGGTATTTATGGGTAAAGAATGAAGAAATACTTGAACAATGGCGAGAACTGACACTGGAAAAGCAACAAAAAGTTTTACAATTTGTTCAAACCCTGAAATCTAAGTCAGAAACAACAGCACCAATTAATTAGGAGTCTAACCCATGAGCGGCCCCACCATCGAAACCGATTTAGGAAAAATCCTAGACCAGATTAATCAGAATCTTAAAGAGACCAATCAGAAGCTAGACGCGCTCCAGAAAGATGTCACAGAGATCAGGATTGTTCAAGTCAGATTCGAGGCCGAAGTAAAGGGAGATCTCAAGGCATTACAGGGAGAATTCAACACCTTACAAGGTGATTTAAAAGAGATTAAAGGCTCCCAGAAAGCCCAAATTTGGGCATTAATCACCATCTTGGCAACAGCAGTTATCGGAACTGTTATCCGCTTTGTCATCACTGTTCCCCCTGTTAGCAACCCCTAACTCCCACTGCCGCGGAACAGGCTTCTGTTTCCTGTTTGATATTCAGGTACAATTAATCATATAATCGGTGCGTTACGGCGGATTATTAATTTGGGTTTTTTGACGGGATTTGTAACCGCCTAAGGGAGCCTACACATCTTCTCTCAATGAGATCATCAATTTTTTTTAGGTACTTAATCAAATTCCTCCAGATGATTTATGAGTATCCTCTACTGTCTCAATCCCGAATGTTCCCATCCTCAAAATCCGACTCATTATAGCTATTGTCAAGGATGTGGCGGAAATTTAAGCCAAACTAGCCAATCATATTCTTTTCATAGCCGTTATCTCATTGTCGGGGTTTTAGGAGAGGGCGCATTCGGTAGAACTTATAAAGCCGAGGACTTGAATTTTAATCGCAAACCCCGCGTTATTAAAAAGTTTATCGCTCAAATGCAGGGAGCGGCTCTTGAGAAGTCTAAGGAGTTATTTCAAAGAGAAGCGGAAAAATTAGACGAATTAAGACACGAACAAATTCCGAGCGTTTATGACTACTTCTCGGAAGGAAACTCTCTCTATTTAGTAGAAGGATTTATTGAAGGAGAAACCCTCTTTCAAGAATATCAAAGAGAAGGAAAATTTAGTGAGCAGAAAATCCAAGAAATATTACGGGATTTATTACCAGTCCTTGCTTATCTCCATTCTAAAGGATTGATTCATCGTGACATCAAACCGGATAACCTGATGCGTCGTCGGAGTGATGGTAAATTGATGTTAATTGATTTTGGGGGAATTAAAGAACAAACTTCCCAAATGGGGACAGGTTTATACACTCCCGGTTATGCTCCTTATGAACATATCATGGGCAGTGCAGTCGCCGCTAGTGATTTATATAGTTTAGCCGCTACCTGTGTCCGTTTATTAACAGGATGTTTCCCCCAAAGTAACAGTAATTTGCCTGATTCGGTCTATGATGTGGATCAGCGGCGATGGTTATGGCAATCGGTATTAAAATCTCAAAAAAGATCAATTAGTGATTTTTGGGCGAATATCTTGAACAAAATGTTAGAAGATAAGTCTAGCCAGCGCTATCAATCAGCTTCGGAAGTTCTGACAGCGTTGAATAATCTTCCCTCGAGTAGAACTGTAGTACAACCTACTACCGTTTCACCTCCTCCTCAGAGAAAAATTAGCACTACATCAGGGATAACTAGGCGTAAATGGCTATATAATAGCATCGGGATGATTGTATTTGGAGCGGTGATCGCATTAGTAATTGACAAGAGAAATGCCTGGCTAAAATTATTACCAGCAACATCACCATCAGATTTTACTGAAAAACTCCCTGGCGGGTTACAGTTAGCAATGGTGGAACTGCCTGGAGGAAAATTTATGATGGGATCTCCTGACAGTGATCCCGATGCTCGCGATAATGAAAAGCCTCAACACCAAGTTCAAGTCAACAGTTTTGCTATTGGGAAATATCCAGTGACTCAGGCACAATATGAAGCGGTAATGGGAAACAATCCCTCTCTGTTTCAAAACAATCCCCAAAATCCGGTAGAAAAGGTTAGTTGGAATGATGCTCAAGCCTTTTGCCAAAAATTGAGTCAAATAACAGGAAAAACCTATCGCCTACCGACGGAAGCGGAATGGGAATATGCCTGTCGTGCGGGGACAACCACTCGCTATTATTTCGGTGATGATGCCAATCAGTTAGGAGATTACGCTTGGCATAACGGAAATTCTCAGGATAAAACTCATCCTGTGGGCCAGAAAAGGCCTAATGCTTGGGGACTGTATGACATGAGTGGCAATGTTTGGGAGTGGTGCGAGGACAATTGGCACGATAACTATATCGGAGCGCCAAAGGATGGCAGTGCTTGGCTGACAAATGATAATGATTATCAAATACTGCGGGGCGGTTCTTGGTACGACGATCCCTATTTCTGCCGTTCCGCTTACCGCGACTTCCTCTACCGCCGCGTCAACGACTACTACTTCGGTTTTCGGGTGGTGTGCGGTGCTGGGAGGACTCTGTAACCCTTATTCTCTTTTTACCCTTTTTTACCCTTTTTTACTTTTTTCAATTTTTCTCTTTTTCCCGCCGCTAGGCGGGTCGATTTTTTTGAAAAAATTGAGGTAGTAATCTGTGGTTTGTAGTAGCTTGTAGGGTGCGTTAGGCGCGTACTTAAAGGAAATTTGTTAATAATTAAACTATGATCGCGCCGTAACGCACCATCTTAAGAAAATTGGTGCGTTATGCTATTACTAACGCACCCGACAAGAGCCGCTACTGTGTCTGGAGTGGTTTTTATTATGATTATTTAACTGCTGCCGAATATCCCCCCGTAGCAATCTCTCCCTAGTAACAGGTTTCTAGTTCCTGTTTGATATTCAGGCAGAATGAATGATATAATTGGTGCGTGGGGCGTGGGGGTTGGTTATCCTTCTCTCAAAGCCTGTAACCTGTAGAATATAACGATCTCAGGTTTTTTGTCAAGTCTAATTTTAGGGGTTTTGCTCACGGAAACATCAGCTTTTGGGGAACTCGATACTTAACGATGTTGATGTCTATTATCGCGGAATTTCTAAGTTTAATTTAGGGGATAAACAAGGGGCGATCGCATAATTCTTTTCAACGAGGTTATGAGCTATCCAGCAATTCGATACCCATCACCATCACCTGATTACATTTATTGATTTTTCATCGCATACTATTTCAAAAGAAACGTGCCAAAGACAAAAATCATCTTTTATCAAGAAGCAGAAGGCATCTCACCCGTTGTTGAGTGGCTTCAGAAATTACTCAAAACTGATAAAAAAGGATTTGCCAAATGTATAACCAAAATCGAACAACTTGCCGCACAAGGTCATGAACTGCGCCGCCCTGCTGCCGATTATCTCAGAAATGATATCTGGGAGCTTAGAGCCAAACAGGGAACCATACAATATCGAATCCTCTATTTTTATCATGGTCAAAATATAGCAATTATTGGTCATGCTCTTATCAAAAAAACTTCCGCCGTTCCCTCACAAGACATCGAGAGAATTATCCAAAGAAAAGCACAATTTAAACAAAATCCAGAACTTCATACTTATCAAGGAGAAATAAACAATGCCTAAAACCACAGATGCCGTAAAAATCATTCACCAAATGATTGCAGACGATCCCACAATCAAAGAACAAATTGCCCTAGAATCCCTCAACTCAGAAATCGCACAATTGATTTATGACGCTCGTATGAATGCTGGATTAACTCAACAACAACTAGCCGACCTAATCCATGTTGAGCAATCCGTTATTGAAGATCTAGAAGACGCTGACTATCAAGACAATCCCCTAATAATGCTACAAAAAATTGCCACTGCCCTTAATCAACGAGTCAAAATGAGCCTTGTTAGTAGCTTGTAGGGTGCGTGTTTGCGCGTATTTAAAGGAGATTTGTTAATAATTAAACTATTACCGCGCCGTAACGCACCATCTTAAGAAAATTGGTGTGTTACTCTATTACTAACGCACCCGACAAGAGCCGCCACTGTGTCCTCTGTGTCTGGAGTGGTTTTTATTATGATTATTTAACTGCTACCGAATATCCCCCCGCAGTAATCTCTCCCTAGTAACAGGTTTCTAGTTCCTGTTTGATATTCAGGCAGAATGAATGATATAATTGGTGCGTGGGGCGTGGGGGTTGGTTATCCTTCTCTCAAAGCCTGTAACCTGTAGAATATAACAATCTCAGGTTTTTTGTCAAACTTAGTCTTGAGGATTTTTATAACAAATTTATGAGCTTTTTATTTGTATTTGTCACATTTTTTCAAAAAAATGGTAGATAAACAACTGAAAACTGTTATCTGGATTGGAGCATCAAAAAAGGAGCTATTAGAATTTCCTGAAGAGGTTGTTGATGAAGTTGGCTACATTCTTTATCGTGTTCAGAATAATCAAAATCATCCTAATGTCAAAAGCTTAAAGGGGTTTAATGGTGTTTTTGAAATAGTCAGCGATTATCAAACCGATACCTATAGAACAGTTTATGCTCTTAAACTAAGCAATGCTATTTTTATTCTCCATGCCTTTAAGAAAAAATCAAAATCAGGGATTAAAACACCAAAACAAAATATTGATCTAATCAAATAACGCCTGAAAAAAGCACAGGAGATTGCCAAAGAGCAACAATAAATACCAAAAAGGGGATAAATGATTATGACAGAATATACTATTAGTTCAGGAAACATTTTTGAAGACTTAGGCTTTGCTAATGCTGAAGAAAAACTCGCTAAAGTCAAGCTGGCTTCAGTGATTTATGATCTGATTACTGAAAAAGGATTAAGCCAGCAGGAGGTCAGTCAAATTTTGGGAATTGACGAGGCTAAAATTTCTAACTTAAAAAATGGCAGATTGCAAAAATTTTCTCTTGAGCAGATGTTTAGCTTTCTAGTAGCATTAGGTCAGAATATAGAAATCTTAGTCACTCCCCAAGCCGTAGCAAACTCTAGTGTAAGTATCCAGGTCATGTATCGAAATAAATCCTAATCTAAGTGCGATCGCCGATCTCGTTAAGGTGTGTTAATATTAATGTAACGCACCAGCCAACTTTAAATAAAGGACTAAGCGCAATGTCATCGATCATTACCGAAGAAAAAACCAAAGAAATCCTAACCGAAATCCTCATTGAAATGATGCAAAACAAACGGGAACTATTTTATGAAATTGTTATCGAAGCCCTAGAAGATATTGGTTTAGCTAATGCTATTACGGAAGGATTAAATGGTGAATTTGTTCCAGAAGAAGAAGTTTTTGCTATTCTCAATGGAGAAGCTGAATGAAAATTCAATTTGTAGCCAAATTCTCCAAAGACTTAAGAAAAATTAAAGATCAAAAACTATTATCTGAGATCAAAACTGTTGTCAATGAATGCAAATTAGCTCAAACACTGGATGATGTAAAAAACCTCAAAAAGATTAAAGGTTATCAGGGTTTTTATCGTATCAAAATAGGAGATTATCGCATTGGTGTTGCAATTATTAACGATGAACTGATCTTTAGTCGATTCTTACACAGAAGAGAAATTTATAGATTTTTTCCGTAAAACTAAGCAGTGCCAACACACTGAAGAACTGATCTAAAAATATAGAGATTTGCCAATGGATTTAGCCGACGCATCTTTGGTTATTTTAGCAGAAGAATTAGGTTCAGGTCAAATTCTTTCCGTTGATTATCGAGATTTTAATACCTATCGTTGGAAAAATACGGAGCCATTTCAAATAAAACGGGAGCATCTCACCTTTGCAATGAGCATAAATACTTAGTGGAAAAATAGGCTTTTCGAGGGTAATTCTTGTTTTAATTCTCCATGTACGCAGTCTTTAAAAGCCTCTATTTCGTTCCAAGACACGATTAAGAGTGGCTTTTAGGCTAAGTATAATTACTTATCGCGTAAGTGAGATGCTCCCAATAAAAAAATAAAACCCGATGCTTCGTTAGTAGTGTTAGCTGAAACAATTAAGGAGAACAGAATATTAACCACAGATAGGCGAGATTTTAGTGTTTATCGTTGGCTAAATAATCAAACATTTGATATTCTAATTTAACAGTCCGTAGTCCGTAGATTGAACCCTCGGAACGAAACCCAACACCCAACACCTAAATCTGTCTGAATGGGCGATCGCCGCTTTGGTAGGCTGCATTAACGAAGTGTAAGGCGGCAATCTCGTTGCCAACCCTGATAATAAAGCTGATCGTGGCTTGGGAGCAATTCAGTTATAATAGGGGTCAACTTAATATCTTTAGCAACGCAGAATGAGGATTTCACCATGAAGATTCCATATACATATTGGAAAGAATCAGATGGGATGTTCTTGGGCTATTTGAATGAATTTCCAGATCATTGGACCCAAGGTGTTGACTTAGAAGAATTAATCGGAAACTTGGTCGATCTCTACAAAACATTTACTACTGAAGAAATCCCCGGAATCAAGAGAGTTGCAGAGTTTGAACTCGCATGAAAAGACATGATTTAATTGCACAATTAGAGCAAGCGGGCTGCTATTTGATTAGACGTGGAGGGAAACACGATATTTACCATAATCCAGATACTGGAAAAACAGAACCAATTCCCAGACATCGAGAAATTAATGAGCGATTGGCTAAAAAGATTATCAAAAGTCTTACAGGCGACAGATAAATTCACAGTGCCAATTAGGGTCTGCTGAAAAAGTTTTTCGTGGGGCAGGGTGTGGGGTGTGGGGTGTAGGGTTTTACCCATTTTCAGGGGGTCAATTACCTAATTTTCAGGGAAAAAGTGCCTTAATTTTCCCCCCGATTCCTCCAATGGCTGGCACTTTTTGATTTCAAAAAAGCCTAAAGATATTATCCAACAAGGTTTTTAGATTTATTCAGTAAACCCCAATTAAACAACACTACAAGGAAGCAAAGGAGCTATGGAAAAATGATTACTGTAGGATTTAAAAAAGGACGATCACTCTTACAGCAAGATTTCTAGGGCCAAAGTGAACCCCAGAACCATATCCTCCCCGCTTAAAATCGCATTGGCAGGATAATGATTCGCCAAAAAGCGCTAGACTACAATTTTGGCAATAATCGGTCGTAGGATTGGATCATTCTTTCGTAAGTAAAGCGAGTGGCATTGATAAAACCTTTTTGCCTCAAATCTTCCAGGCGATCGGGAGCGAGAAGATTTTCTGCAATAATAGTAGCGGCGGCCTCGTGTTCGGTGGGATCGAAGTAAACGGCTGCATCATCAGCGATAACAGTCATGGGGAGACGATTGGAGGTAAAGACGGGACAACCACAGGATTGAGCTTCAATAACGGGAACACCGAATCCTTCCTGAAAGGAGGGAAAAATTAAAGCAGTTGCTAGGCAATAAAAGGCGCGTAAGTCATCATCAGAGACGGTTCCTAATTCGATTACTTGTGCGGACAAGTTATTCTGATTAACAAATTCTCGCATATCCGGCAGCAAAGGTTTTCCCATCAGGATCAATCGGCAATTTTCCAGACCGGGGAAAGTGATTAACCTCTTGAATATTTTCAGCAATCCCAATCGATTTTTATACCATTGGCCGCCTCCGACATGAATTAACCAGGGATAATCACGGTTGATATTAAATTTGCCCACCAGAGCTACTGCTGCTTCTTTTGTCATCGGACCGTATCCCTGATTCAAGCAATCCTCAATTACTTCCGTTTGTTCGGGAGCAATTTTAGTTAAACGGAGAACATCGGCACGAGTAGCTTCGGAAGAACAGACAACATATTTAGCCTGTTTTAGTCCTCGCAAAATCATAGCCTGATACTGTTTTCCCGTCCAACTGGTGGGATTTTCAGGAATTTCTCCTAGGGCGGAACGAATGGCCAGCATATCGTGACAGATGACAAAATATTTGCGATCTTTTAGATAGGGAGTTAAATAGGATAAAGCTTGATCACAAATGCAGACGATATCAGCCCAATCAAGCTGCTGACGTAACTGCACTGGGAAAATAATTAACTTATCGATGTACCCTAACCACTTGCCGATTCCCTGGGGAGAAGGCTTCAGTTGACCGAAAATAGGCGGTGCTTGCACTCGCCGAATTTCGTGTCCTTTTTGTCTGAGTCCTTTCTCCACTAAACCGACAAAACGATTGATACTGATCTGCCGATCATTGACGTAATTTCCTACTATTAAAACTTTCATGATTAGGCTCCAAAAAATCAATTTTTATGGCGGTAAAACTCTCAAACAGTCTCGAGGGAAATTTCGGGGTTAAGAACAATATTAGTCCCGCAAAATTTCCTCGTACCTTTGTCCCGCTCGCTCCCAGGTGTACTCCGATTCCACCATCGCCCGGGCATTATGGGACAGTTGTTCTCGCACAGAAGGATCATCGAACAACCTAGCGATCGCTGTAACGTACTCAGCAACGCTATTGGCGCGCAACGCCCTAGGGGGAATTCCCGCTGCTGCCACCGTTAAACCCTCTAAACCGCGATCGCTGGCGACAATCGGAATCCCAGCGGCCATGGATTCTAGGGTTTTGCACTTGATTCCCAATCCCACCCGCAGGGGAACCACACCAACGGTTCCTCGGTGTAAATATTCCACTGTCGAGGGAACGGTTCCCGTCACGCTCACACCGGGATACTTGGCAAGTTCGAGAACTTCTGGCGCTGGGTTTGCCCCCACTAGGGTTAAAGTGGTGTCGGGATATCGCTGTTGAATGACTGGCAGGACTTCTAGAACAAAAAAACGGGCGGCATCGATATTATGGGTAGAACTCATGGCCCCGACAAAGACCAAATTATGACCGCCGGGATCCTGAGGACGATAGGGAAAAAGGTCTAAATCCACGCCATT
Source organism: Microcystis aeruginosa NIES-843 (assembly GCF_000010625.1). Classification (NCBI taxonomy): domain Bacteria; kingdom Bacillati; phylum Cyanobacteriota; class Cyanophyceae; order Chroococcales; family Microcystaceae; genus Microcystis; species Microcystis aeruginosa. Next base: position 5,132,394 of record NC_010296.1, on the reverse strand, counting down.
AGGCACGATCTCCACCCGTGCATCCGGGAGGATCTTTAACAATTGTTCGCGATCGTAATCGGTAGTGGCCACCAAGGGCGAAAACTTGGCACAGTAACGTTTTTCGTACTGATAGAGTAAGGGCAGATAGAGAAAATCCCGCAGTGGATAGGCGGAGGCTCCTCTATCTAGATGATTGCGTGTCCAACCGTACACGGAACTGTGAATATCCACTACTGTTTTGACTCGCTGACGGTATTCTGGCCGGACAAAAATCTCGCTGATACTGTGAGCGCAGATAATTACATCACATTTTTGCTGCTCGACGTATTCATCTACTCGCTCTTGAATGAGCGGCGAACGATAACTAAGAACACTAGCAGGGGTCATCTGTCCTATTGCCCCCAGAAAGCGCCCTGTTTGACCGATTAGTTTTGTCAGTCCCTTGCCTTGAGCGGGAATTTGCCGGAGCGGAAATAAGACAAGATCATCGGTAAAGGTTTTTAATTCTTCGATCTGAGTTTCGGTGACATTCTCCCCCCGACGAGCGAACAGGGTGACATCGTGGTTTTGATGAAGATATTTGATCAGGTTAAAAGTTCTAACCTCGGTTCCCCCGCGACTAGGTGGATAGGGAAAGTTATTGCAAGAAAGGACTAATATTCTCATAATTCTATCTCGGCAGCGGTTTTTGACAATAATTCTACCGTTTCCTTTAGTTGGCCATACACGGGAATCTGAACTGGGTATTTCTCGATCTCCCCAAGGGTGACTTTTCCTCGCCCTGTTAAGAGCAATACGGGCTGACAACCAGCTTCTAGGGCGCATTCTAGATCACTGGGCGCATCGCCGATAAACAACGAGCGGGCTAAATCGATTCCGTATTGGTGGGCGGCGGCCAGCAGCAGATAGGGGGAGGGTTTGCGGCACAGACAACCTTCGTCGGGATGGTGCGGGCAGATGGCAAGATCGTGAAAATGCACCCCCAATTGTCGGTATTCCTCAATCATGCGCCCGTGAATCGCCGCCAGATCGTCCCAAGTGAAATAGCCCCTAGCAAGTCCCGATTGATTGGTAATAATGATCAGCAGATAGCCGGCATCCTGCCACTGTTTTAAGGCAGCCGCTGCCCCGGCGGGAATGCTCACCTGTTCTGGTTTACTCAGGTAGGGGATATAGTCGATAACTACCCCATCTCGATCGAGAAATAAGGCTTTGTTCTTTTTTGCTCTATCTTCGCTTTTGCGGTCAGAATTGCCAGGAGGTGGCGGATACGGGTATTTTTGGTGGCCGTCATTGACAGAAATTGCGGGGAAAGGATTCATTATGTTGGACTTTTTCGAGTCGGGGACTAGAATTCTCAGTTCTTCTGTCAGAGACGAGAGCTTGAACTGATGCACAGACAAAATTCGAGGGATTGTAGCGATTTGTGCTAGTTTTCTCGGCTAAATTGCTTCTCTTTACTATCTAGGTGTCAGAGTATAGCAATCACGGCATATTATACGCCTTCAAGCCTTTCGGCTTTTGATTATATCAGCAATATTGTCATGAATTGTTAACATTTTTGTCCAGCCAAACAAAAGGCCAAGACTCGCAAGGGTTGAATCCCCCGCTCAGAAATCCCCCGTCTCGGCCAGAATACATCAAAAATTTATTTACAAACAAAACAAATTGTGCTAGAGTTGGCTGCGTTTGTCGTATATTCCGAGAATAACCGGCAAAAGATCACTCTTTTGACTCGATCGCTCTAGGTTTCTCTAGAACTATCATCGGCCTGTTTTTCTTGTCCCGTGATCAATTCTACCATGCTAGGGGTTTTGTACCCAATTAATGGACAGCGATTCTGGTCTTTTGATACTATTCAATGTAATGACAGGATGATTGAGAGTTAAATTTATTCAACTAATAAAAATTGGAAAATCAAACCTATGCGAATGGTGGAAAAATCAAACAAAAAATTGGATAGTTTCCAGAGCGATCCCTCTCTGTCAATTTTAATCAAGACTGAATTGGAAGAAGCTTATAACCTGAAGAAAAAACTACTAACCGAGACAAAATATCTAGAGAAAATCCAAGAGATTTGCCAAGTATGCATCCATGCTTATCGCAACAACCACAAAGTATTAGTCGCCGGTAATGGGGGCAGTGCCGCCGATGCTATCCATTTTGGCGGTGAGCTGCACGGCCGATTTCTGAAAGAAAGACAGTCTTTGCCAGTTCGCGTCCTCAATAGCGATATCGCCAGTTTAACAGCGATCGCTAACGATTATGGTTACGAATATATTTTTAGCCGCCAGATAGAAGCGGAAGGAAACCCTGGTGATGTGTTTATCGGTATTTCCACTTCGGGAAATTCCGCCAATATCCATCAAGCTCTCAAAGTTTGTCAAGTAAAAGGTCTCACTAGCATCGGTTTAACTGGGGCGAAGGGATTAGCTCTAGAGGAAAAAACCGATTATTGTTTGATGATTCCTAGCACCAGTACCCCGCGCATTCAAGAAGGTCATGGTTTTGTTCTTCATACTATTTGTTTAGCGATCGAAGAAGCGCTCTTTCCCAACTAAAATCTCCTAGCAAAAAATCAACCTAAACAGCATAACCATGATCATCAGAACCAAAGCTCCTTTAAGATTAGGTTTAGGTGGTGGCGGCACCGATGTCGAGCCTTACTGTAGTCTTTATGGGGGTTACGTTCTCAACGCTACTATCGATCTCTATGCCTACTGTACAGTCACGGAAATTACTGACAAACAAGTCATTTTTGTTGCCGCTGATCGAGGAGAACAACAAATAGAAACCCTCCAGTTTCCTCTACCTTATAACGGCGTTCTCGATCTGCATAAAGCGGTCTATAATCGTTTGATTAAAGACTTTAATCAAGGGCAACCTTTGCCGCTGCAAATCACCACTTTTTCCGATGCGCCAGCCGGTTCGGGATTGGGTTCTTCTTCTACCCTAGCCGTGGCCATAGTTAAAGCCTTTGTGGAACTGTTAAAATTACCCCTAGGTGAGTATGATATCGCTCATTTAGCCTACGAGATCGAACGAATTGACCTCGGCTGGTTAGGGGGCAAACAGGATCAGTACGCTGCCACTTTTGGCGGTTTTAATTTTATGGAATTTTATGAACAAGATCGAGTCATAGTTAATCCTTTGCGAATTAAAAATTGGGTGATCAATGAATTGGAAGTTTCTCTGATACTCTACTATACAGGCATTTCTCGCTACTCATCTCAAGTAATTGAGGATCAAATTCAGAATGTCCAAGAAAAAAATGAGCAGGCTATCGCTGCTACCCATCAACTCAAAAAAGAGGCAATTCTCTTTAAAGAAGCACTGCTTAAATCAGATTTTATGGGCATAGCAGAAATTCTGAGAACTTCTTGGGAAGCGAAAAAGAAATTATCCAAATTAATTAGTAATCCGCAAATTGATCGCATTTATCAGGTAGCTAGGGAAACCGGGGCCTATTCAGGTAAAATATCGGGAGCCGGTGGCGGTGGTTTTATTATCTTTATGGTCGATCCTACCAAGAAAATCGAAGTAACTAAAGCTTTGAAAGCAGCAGGAGGCCAAGTGATTAATTTTCACTTTACCAAATACGGAACCCAAGCATGGACATTATAGCAAGCAAAGGATCGACGGGGGAGGATTATCCCTATAAGCCTACAAATAGTTTTTAAAAGATTGGCAATAATTCAGATTTTTGAGGTGTATCTATGGACGTAATTATTCTGGCAGGTGGGTTAGGAACCAGGTTGCGATCAGTCATCAACAGTTTACCAAAACCTATGGCTCCCGTTGCCGACAGACCTTTTTTAGAATATCTATTAGATTACTTAATCTCTCAAAAAGTTACCAACAAATTTTTAGTTTCTGTGGGCTATGAACATCAGAAAATTATCGATCATTTTGGCGATAATTACAAGGAATACGAACTGACTTATCTGATAGAAGATACACCCTTGGGAACTGGAGGAGCGATCCAGTTGGCACTAAATAAAATTCAAACCGAACAAGCATTAATTGTTAACGGAGATACCTTGTTTAATGTCAATTTATCCGCCTTAATTAATTTACATAATCAAAAAAAATCCCTGATGACTGTTGCTCTGAAGCCACTAACTGAATTCGAGCGTTATAATAATGTTATGCTAGACGATGATCAAAAAATTATCGGGTTTGAATCCAAAAAATATCAAGATAAGGGCTATATTAATGGCGGCATATATTGTGTAGAGAAAAAAATATTGTCTGGCTTTGATCTGCCATCAAAATTTTCTTTTGAGGAAGACTTTCTAAAAGTTTATACCGAGAAAATTCCTATGTATGGCTTTATTTCTGACGAATATTTTATTGACATAGGCATCCCCCAAGATTACGAAAAAAGTCAAAAAGAATTACCCTCTCTCATCTCAAAAGGATACTTTTGAGAGAGTCTTGGTAGTCACCTAAGTTCAGCAAATTTATGTTTGTATCGTCAAATTATTTCTAAATAAATTCACCAGAGATGCTTGCTAGTTTCAATCAACCGATATTATCTATTGTTAGCCCGACCATCGGAAATTTTTCCGAATATTGGTTACAACAACTTTTATCCGTGCAGGGAAATGTAGAATTTATCTTAGTTTATCCTCCCGGCACAACTGCGGCCTTCATAGCTGACCCACGAGTAAAAATTTTATACAGTCTCTACAAAGGAGAAACACCTCAAAGAGCCTTCGGTTTAATGAACGCCACTGGTCAGTATATACTGGCTTTAGATGATGATGACTTCGTGCATCCGGATGTTGTATCCCTAACTCTTGAATACTTTGAGAAATTTCCTCAGAGTTGGATGCTGCGTTTGTTTAAAGAAAAAATAGACTACTTAGATGAAGAAAAAATTAAAAGACCTTGGCAGCAATTGCCCTCTCTTGAGCAACTTAGGATTGCAAGAAAAAGAGAGGATTCCTATCAGGATTTGGTAGAAGTTCCCATTGCTCCTCTAGAAAATCATTTTGATATAAAAGTTGCTCTCTGGCCCTACGCTAAGAGAAAAGACATTCATGGAAGTCATGTGGAACCTTTTAATAATACAATTTGGAAAAGTCCAGCAGTTAAAGAAGCTCTCACAGAAATGTTTCAAGGCACAAGAATGGCAGAACTTTTGACTTGGTTGCCTCTGTGGGGATTAGATAGGGCAATCGGACTATATATTCAAGCTAAATTTTTTCAAACAGGTGCTTGTATTGGTCATTGGATGCCCGAACCCGGTCAAATTAGATATATTGTTAGGCCTTATTCCTTAAAAACAGTGCGATTGTTAGTATTAGTCGAGATGTTGTTAGTCAAACAATTTCCCCAGTATGGCTACTTTTGGAATCTATTTTTTGAAGAATTTTACAACGGTGTGAAAATTAAAATTAGGCAAATATTTAAAAAGCTAAATTAAAGTTAACAGCTAAAAAATAGGAAGCAAGTCTTAATACTTACTTCCTTGACAGATTAAAGATAGACTGATATTCTATACTTCTTTACCCAAGCGAGAACGAATAAAGAGTCGCGGCACATTTAGGATATCGGGAATAACTAGATTCCACATATATCCGTATTGGGGAAAACGTCTGATTAAGTAAAGTTCAGAAAGTACCCCATAACGATTAAATCGTATATATTCAGGTGGATTATTTTCAATACGAATTTGTTCTGGCAGAGGTAAGAGATGACCAATAATCTTGCCTTTTCCTTGCTCAAAAAACTTCGCTTGTATAGCTAGTCCTAAAACTCGATCAAGACACCAAAAGGGAATATACTTAAGCGGACCAATAAAAGGCATTAAACCCACCAGATCCTCTAGGGTTTCCTGTACTATAGAAGTTTTCCAAACCTTCTTGTCAAAATTCTCTGTATGGGGACCTCGATGATCTCTTCTTCCTCTAAAAATACACATTACATCAAATTTATTATCGATAGGAGTAATGGGAATTTCTAATAGGTAGTTGCCTTGTTCGTATAGCTTAGAGTTACCTTGAGACCTACCACAAACTTCTAGTTTTTCGATGGGTTTTGGTGAGAGCCAAGGAGCTTCTAGAATTTCTTTTTTACCAAATTCAACATCTTTCCGGCTAAGTCTCATGACCCAACTATCAGGAAATCGGGAAAAGTATTGACGGCTAATTTCTGAAATGTCGGGATTGATATACTCATCACAATTAATTGTCAATGTATAGGGAGCGGTAGCATTCATCAAACCTGTGGCACGTTGAATAATTTCTCCCCGCAAGGGACTGACTATTTGCTGTACCCTGGGGTCGGACGTGGGATACTTAGGTGCTCCTGGTGGATGAACCAAGATAAATTCTACTTCTCCCTTGACCTCGGTCAGCGCATTAAACCAGTGGTCAGCGAATCCTTCTCGGGTCGGAATAACAATTGATAGGCTTGGTGTTGACACCTTGTCCATGATAAAAAAATTTTTCCTCTATTTTTTGATGCCATTGTATCATAGTTCTCCGGCAACAAGGAAAATTTCTGGAAGATCAGAAGGCTGAGAGGTCAAGAGTGGGAATTCAAGAGAAGTAAAATCGATATTCAACTTGTTTCCCATCCTAAAAACTGATTTCTAGGTTTTTTATCCTTGAGAAATTAATCATGCCCAAAATCCGAAGTATTGGTAGTCTGATAAGCTTAGATAGCAAGCATAAGGGCAAATATTAACTAATATAAAATCGTGCCAAATTTCCCCCACTAAATCAGCATTTACATGACTACCCTTTTTCCATTCCTCTTTTTCTACTTGATACCATTTTTCAAAAAGTATGTCATACTTGGTAAAGGTATAGTTTGTGTGGTAAAAAGGCAATGAGTGGAGTCCCTAATATTAATGTTGCTGAGTCAGTAGAAGACTTAAAATCCTTGTTGAAGCAACAAGTAACCTCTTTAAACTTTGCTAAAGTACAATCCCTGTATCTACTAAAAATTAAGGAGGTAGAAACGGTTCGTCATCTCGCCGTGTTAATAGGACGCTCAGAAAGAACTATTCATCGCTGGTTAAGTTGTTATCGAGAAGGAGGGATAGAAAATCTCTTGTCAGAACCAGAAAAACTGGGAAGACCCAAAAAGATTTCAGTGGAAGAAGCCGCTCTAATTCAGAATGAATTAAAAGACCCAGAAGGATTTCAAAGTTATAAAGAAATTCATTTTTGGGTATCAATTATTTTAGAAATACCCACCAGTTATATAACTGTTTACCGTCTCGTAAGAAATGAATTACAAGCTAAATTAAAAGTGGCTCGACCTCAAAATTTAAAACAATTACCAGGAGAAGTAAAAATATTCCAAAATAATCTATCTGAACAGCTACAAGCTTTACTAGAAAAGGAATCTGAAAAAGTTAGTCAATATTTAAAAGTCCGCTTCTGGTGTCAAGATGAAAGTCGCTTCGGCTGTCATACCATTGTCAGAGATAAAATAACAATTAAAGGCATAAAGCCCCTTGGTAATTTTCAGTATAATTTTCAATATCTCTGGCTCTATGGTTTAATAGAACCTCGAACAGGTAGCAGTTTTTTCTATGAATTTTCTCATTTAGATGGGGAATGTTTTAATCAATATTTAACGCTTTTTTCTCAAGCTTTTTCTGAGGAATTACATATTATTCAATTAGATAATGCTCCCGCACATACGGCGACCGACCTAGAAATACCTGATAATATTATCCTATTTTATCAACCTCCCTATTGTCCAGAAGTAAATCCAATTGAGAGAGTTTGGCTATATTTGAAAAACCTATTGGCCTGGGGCAATTTTAACTCCCTTGATAACTTAAGAAGTAAACTTTACCATCTTTTAAATTCTCTATCCAATGACACGATCGGGTATTTGACGGGATGGTCTTGGATTTTAGAAGCTCTATGTCTGTCAGGAATTTAGAAAAATGGTATGACTCAATTGGCTGTAGAAGGGCAATTAATAGACAAATATTATCCTCCAACCACTCACTCTAGCCTTCCTTTCCTAGCGGTGGGCTTATATACTTGCCATGTAAACGTTTTATCTAGGATTTGCTGAAGTTGATGAGCAGGTATTAGTGTCTGTGCTTCACCTTGACGAGAAAGGCTGTAAATAGCAGTTTCCTACTGTCTTTTCACTGATTACTGCTCACTGATTACTGCTCCCTGAAAAAGGCTGACGGCTATAAAACGGGGACAGGCAATTGACGCTCCCGTCGCGCTCATGGGAGGGATTCTTGATTCACCGAGTCCACTTAGACTAAGTAAGCTTAGACGCATTTAAGTTTCCTACTCGTATCCCTATCTACAAGGCGTTCCAGGATATTAAAGTGCAATGTAAGTGCGTCTAAGCTTACCTTGCGATTCTCAACCCAGAGGTGGTTCTCTCCTCAAGCGTTAACTTTGGGTGCGCCCCACCCTAGTTGTATTTCTACAAAATTTGCTTTAATTGAAGTGTTAGCTTCAAACCCACATTCCGCACCCTCAACTGTCACATAATACCAAATTTCTAAATCCATGACAGACATCCACGCTCGAATGCTTGCCAAGCCGGTGTTCGTTGTGACGCGAATAAAGAAAAATGGTGTAAGCTGTCCCCCTCCAGAGACTTGAGTAAAAATACCTAGCTGGTGAAGGTTTTCTCGGTGGCCGCTAGGGGGGTCTTGAGACCCCTAATTATGAAAAAATAGGAATTGTTGGAAAACTGAGGCGAGTGGACTGTTCGACCATGAATCAATCAACAGAAATTGAAGTCAAAAATCTAGACCATCTGGGATTAGTAGCCGGAATTATCGATGAAATAGGAATCGTTGAAATTATCAACGAACAAGTCTCAATTGAGCGAGGAGAAATTGTCACAGCGGGGCAAGTAGTGAAAGCAATTATCCTGAATGGATTGGGATTTGTCTCCCGAGCCTTGTATTTATTTCCTCAATTTTTTGAAGATAAAGCAACCGAACATCTGCTGGGAGAGGGCATCGAACCCAAGCACTTGAATGATGATAAAATTGGTCGAGTAATGGACAAACTTTATCAACTGGATGTTTCGGGTATTTTCCTACTCATCAGTTTAGCCGCCGTGAAAAAATTTGGTGTAGCAACCGAGAACTCCCATTTAGATTCGACTTCTCTATCAGTAGAAGGAGAATATAAAAAGGAATACCCAACAGTAGAAATCCTGAAATCAGGAGCAGTGGGAGAAGAAATTGAAACCAGACAACAGCCAATAAAAATTACCTACGGATACTCCCGCGACCGAAGACCTGACTTAAAACAATTTATGATTGACTTAATCGTAAGTGGGGATGGAGATGTACCTTTATTCCTGAAAGTAGGGGACGGAAATGAAGCGGACAAAGCGGTTTTTGGTCAAATCGCCCGAGAATTTAAAAAACAAGTTGACTTTGACAGTTTAATAGTCGGCGATAGCGCCCTCTATAGCAAAGAGAATTTAAAACTAATGAAAGAAATGCGTTGGTTGTCTCGAGTACCATTAAGCATTAAAGAGGCTCAAGAGTTGGTTGATAGCATCTCAGAAAAAGAGTTAACCGATTCAGAAATACCGGGTTATTCCTGGCGGGAAACCATCTCTAACTATGGGGGGATAGAACAAAGATGGTTGCTAGTTGAAAGTCAAGCTAGACAAGAATCAGACTTGAAAAAATTAGAGAAAAAAATCGAGCAGGAAAAGAATTCTGCCCAAGAAAAAATCCGGCAACTATCCCGAAGAGAATTTGAGAATAGAGCGGTGGCGTTGGCGATAGCCAAAGGATTATCTGACTCCTTAAAATCTCATCAGTTAACGGAGATTAAAGTCAATCTCATTCCGCCTGAGTCCCAGGGGTCAAAACTCAAATCAAAAGACGATTTACCCTCTCAAAGCTATCAAGTTCAAGCCAAATTAGAGTTGAATTTGACCGCCATTGAGAGGCTAAAGAAACGAGCAGGACGATTCGTTTTAGCAACTAACGATTTGGAGAAACAACGATTAAGCAGTGAGGATATACTCAAAAAATATAAAGGGCAACAAGCTCCGGAAAGAGGATTTTCTTTTCTCAAAGACCCCTGCTTTTTTGCCCACAGTGTCTTTCTCAAATCTCCCCATAGAATCGAGGTCATGGCCATGCTCATGGGCTTGTGCCTGCTGGTTTATACTATTGGTCAAAGACAACTTCGTTTAAGTTTAAAACAGCAGGAGACGGGACTGAAAAATCCGTTGGGTAAGTTAACTGACCGACCGACGTTACGCTGGATATTTCAGTGCTTTCAAGGGATTCATCTCGTCCGTATTCAAGACAATCAAAAGATTAGCAACTTAACGGATGAGAGGCGCAACATTTTGAGATTTTTTCCCAAACCTTGCCAGGAATATTATCTCTTATCTTGACCAGATGGATTGACTTCAAGGGGTGACAAAACAAAGCGAGCAACTGGAACATCTCCCCCTAGATGTTAAGTCTGATTGCCTAGTCATTCTCAACAAGCACTGTTTATTGAGAATGACCGGGGGAACTCTGAAATTTTCGGCTTAGTTGCCGGCAGCTTGCCGCCAACTCACTCCTCTAGATAAGTATTTTGACTCACGCCCCTTCCTCTTTTGAGACGTTGTGACACTTAGGGTGCGGAATGTGGGTTCAAATACTGCTTTGTCTAGTTCCTGCAAAGATTTTACCTACCTACAGGTAGAAACTAGAACATTAGGTAGGGCTTGCTGAATAAATCTAAAAACTTTGTTGGATAAGGCTTTTAGACTTTTTTTCCCTCAAAAAGTGCCGACCATTGGAGGGATCGGGGGTAAAATTCCTGGACTTTTTCCCTGAAAATTAGGTAACTGACTACCTCAAAATCGGTAAAACCCTACACCCTACACCCCACACCCCACACCCTGCCCCCAGGAAAAACTTTTTGCCGCAAACCCTAGGTAGAACCCCATATCTTTGATTGTCAAGGTGCAGATAGCGTAGTGATTAGACTACAGGGGTTTTTCAAGCGGTTGTTTACCCTAGCCGCTATACTTATATGGTAGCTATTTTTCGTGAGTACTTCCAGACCTTTAAAGGAAAAAAGACTGCCAAGGCTAATGACCCCAAAAGAAGAGCAAGCGCACTTCGGAATACGCAACTAGAATGCCATTAACAATGTCAGAAGTCATTCGAGATTTCGCTCTTGAGACTAGACAATTATTTTTAGCTGTGGTTCGCTGTTCTATACTGGCCTTTGTTTCATCCCATCGGTAAAACCGAGGGTCTTCACCCGACATTGCAAATAAACCTTTTCTACCCTGGGAGAAAAACCGAGCCATTGACGAGATAAACGAGCAAAAGTGTCAGGATCACCGCTAACTGCGAAGTTAGTAGGTAGGGGTGTTTCGGGATTTTTTAGACCTAATAATTCTAGTTCTTTTTCCGCCGCTCGGACAACGGAAGCGGCGGGATCTACCAACCGCACGGAACTAGGTAAAAGACGACGTAAAACCGGGGAAAGATGGCGATAATGGGTACAACCATAGACCAGAGTATCAATATTTTCTGCTAGTAAAGGCTGAAGATATTCCCTAGCCACTTGTGTGGTGTAGGGGTCAAAAATGCGGTTAGCCTCGATCAAAGGGACAAATTCAGGACAGGGAATTTGCCAAACTTGGGCAGTAGGATCGATTTCTTGAATCGCTTGTTTATAGGCATTACTTTTAGCCGTAGCGGGAGTAGAAATCACCCCAATGCGCTTTCCTTTTTGCACGGCAGTTTTTGCCCCGGGTAAAATTACCCCCAAAATTGGTAAATCTTTAAATTCGGCCTGTACTTCTTCTAAAGCCAAGGCGGAACTGGTATTACAAGCCATAATCACCATTTTCACCCGGCGCTCGCTCATCCAAGTGAGAATTTCCAGGACAAATTCGATAATTTCCCCTTTAGAACGGGTTCCGTAGGGAAGTCTAGCGGTATCAGCGAAATAGAGAATCGATTCTTGGGGAAGTTGTCGATACAACTCCCTTAAAACGGTCAGTCCACCCACGCCACTATCAAACACACCAATCGGACTAAGTTGTGATTCTCTCATAGATAATATCGAGGAAAACGCTGATCTAAAATAGCTTTATTTGATGATATTAAAACACGGATTTTTTGATCAGTAAACTAATGCTCCAATCATTTAATCATTAACGGAGATTTCGTTGAATATATTCAATAATCCCCCCAGCGATCGCCGCCGCCATTTGTCGTTGAAAGTTGACATTGGCTAATTTAGCAGCATCCTCAGCGCCGGTAACGAAACCCACTTCCACGAGGGTAGAGGGCATTCTGGAGGTTCTCAGCACATAGAAACGGGCCCGACGCACCCCCCGATCGCGCATATCGACACTGCGGACAATATTGCGATGGATGGTATCCGACAAACGGCGATCACCGAAGTAATACACCTCTAGGCCATTGACATCCGGTCGTGCTTTACCCATAGAGTTAGCGTGGATACTGACAAATAGATCGGCATCGATCCGGTTAGCCAGATCCGTGCGACCTTGCAGGGTGACAAAAAAATCACTATCTCTGGTGAGACGCACATCGATGCCCTGTTGTTGCAGAATGCGGGTAACTTCTAGGGAAATGGGCAGAATTACGTTTTTTTCCTGAAGGCCACCAATTCCGATCGCCCCCGGATCCTTACCACCGTGGCCCGGATCGATCACCACTAGAAAGCGGCTATTGCGTTGTTGGGGGGGATTAGGAGTGGGGTTAGAAGGGCGCGGCGGTGGGTTAAATTGCCCCGTATTGGGGGGTAAAGGAACAGGGATAGTAGTGGAGTCAGGAACCTGAGAAAGGGGGCTAGAATTGCGGGAGGAAAGCAATTCTAGGGCTAGGGTTTGACTGTCCGATTGAGTTAATTGTCCCAGTTGAAAACCCACGGCCGTCTGTACCAAAATCAGCACCTTATTGGCGCTTTCCTGACGTACCCGCAATTGATAGATAGGACTATAGCGGCCGAAGCGCGGACCGCGAAAAGACTCGGCTAACTTAGCATTTTCGATGCGTAGTTCATAGACACCATCCCGGTTAACAATGCCGTTAGCTTTCAGGGGTAAATCCGCGCGAATTAAGAGGCGATCGTTATTACCCGCCAGATCGATCGAGGAGATCGTGGCCAAACGATTGCTCGAAGGGGGATTATTGGCAGTTTTCGGGGGGGGATTGTTGGGGCGAGGATTGGGATTAGTGGCGCTAGTGGGGGGGGGAGAGGAGATATTATCCACGGAACCCAGACCACCCCTAGGCAGTAAAACCAAACCACCAAAACGACTATAGAGAGCTTGCCAATCGGGACTATCTTTATTAACACTTAGGGAAATCTTAGCCCGTTGATTGGCAGTCTGACTGAATTGAATATCGCCGACCCCATAGCGATTGACGGGGATAGTTTGACCGGTGAGACTACTGGGTAAAGTGGCCCCGGGTAATTCAAATTCGATTTTTTTGCCGTCCCGGCTGCGTTGACTGCGGATCGATCGCTCATCACCATTTTGCTCTAAACGGACAAAAAGACCATTGCGAGTTACCTGAAAATCATCGTTGTTGTCCGTCTGGCTAACTGGAGGTGGGGGAGTGGGACGGGTGGAACCGCGATCGGGGGGAGGTGTGGGGTCAGGGGTGACGGGTGGTTGCGTTTCCTCCCTAATTGGTTGGGGTTCTGGCAATTCCACTGTCCATTGGGTGGGCGAAATTCCGCGAATTTTTACCTGTTGAGGATCAAAGGTGTAGCCTGGGGCCAATTCAATCACTAAACGGGTAGTTTCCGCATCAAATTGACCAATACGGACACTTCTGACGATATTGCCAATAGGCCGGTTAATATTGGGTTGCCCTAACTTGATCCCGGGCAGATCGATCACGATCCTGGTGGGGTTAGTGATCATTTGCGCTCGCGGTTGCACTCGATTGTCGGTGGTGAACACCAGACGATTCTCATTGGTGTCGAATCGCCAAAAGACGAGCTTGCCTGCCCAAGCAGGGGCTGCCACCAGCAACCAAGTTAATGCGCTTAGGAATAACCAATGAAATCTCACGATCGATGCTCCCGTTGCTCAGTTATCAATTACCTTTTTTCGGTAAAAATGGACAATTTTGTCGATTTTTGGCCATCCATAGCTCCGTTAATGCTCTGAGAATGACTATCAATAAAAACAAGCTTATGGGACGTTGGCATGGTCTGCTATGTTTCTGATCAGTTATCAGTTATCAGTTATCAGTTATCAGTCATCAGTTATCAGTCATCAGTTATCAGCTTCTGAAGGTAATAGGCAAGAGGCTCCAAAAAAGAATCTGGCAATTCTCCTACCTAAAAATAAGGTTAGAAACTAAGTCCATCAAAGCTTTTAGCTTAACAAATTAGGATTTAGATTCGGCCCTTGTTATCAATGAAAAGACGGCACTGTTAGTGCCACTTAACACTGCTACTGGTAACTTAACACTGCCACTGGTCACTGGTCACTGCTCACTGCTCACTGATTGAGGGCTGGCGGTAGGTTCTTTAAATACTAACCTTAACAGGGGCGGAGCGATAAAGGTAGTCAAGATCACCATCATAATAATGGCCGCATCGGCAGCGGGGGATAAAGCGCCACTAGCAGCCCCGACTCCGGCAAAGACTAAACCCACTTCACCCCGGGGAATCATGCCAACTCCGATCGCCAAGCGATTGAGTTTTTCCTTGCTGAAAACGGCTAACCCCGTCACCACTTTACCCAAAATAGCGACGACAATTAGGAAAGCGGCCAAGACTAATCCTTCTCGATTCCTGGGAATAGCGGGATTAAGGACACTTAAATCGGTTTTTGCCCCCACACAGACGAAAAATATCGGTACAAATAAATCGGCGATCGGGAACACTTGTTCTGCCAATTCCGATCGCTTTTCCGTTTCCCCTAGAACCAGGCCTGCCGCAAAGGAACCGAGAATCGCTTCTAATTGGATAACTTGGGCAATATAAGCAAGAATAAAGGCGAAAATCAGGGAAACTAAGAGCAATTGTCCCCTAGTTTTCATGCTATTAACTAATTGAACGTAAAAGGGGCTTAAAAAACGACCGATCAGGATCGCCCCGATTACAAAAGCGCTAGAACTAATAACTAGATAAATTACTTTGCTAATTTGCACTTCTCCAGTCTTCACCAAAGAAGCAACGACAGCGAGGACGATAATACCGAGAATATCATCGAGAACCGCAGCCCCGATGATAATTTGACCTTCTTTCGCCGATAACTGCCCTATTTCTGCTAAAACCTTGGCGGTAATGCCGATACTGGTAGCGGTTAAAGCTGCCCCGGCAAAAATAGCGGGAATGGTGGCCAGATGAAAGATATAGATTAAACCCAAAGTACCCACCAAAAAGGGAACCGCAACCCCTACCACTGCGACAGCAGCTGCCTGTGGACCGACGCGAATTAATTCCTGCAAGTCTGACTCTAAACCAATCTCGAACAGCAGGATAATTACCCCCAATTCCGAGAGGACGGAAATCACCTCACTGGCAGCACTAAAAACGGCGGGAGATTCCTCCGGGGTGAGGGGAGAAGTGGATTGTAGGAAATGAATGAGGAGAGAATCCTCGAATCCCGCCCCTCCTTCCGGAAAAACCAGTAATTTTAGGGCAGAAACCCCGATAATCACGCCACCGACTAATTCTCCTAACACGGGGGGCAAGTTGAATCGGACGCATATTTCTCCCCCCAGTTTACAGGCGAAATAAATAACGGTCAAACTCAGCAGCACGCAGGCTAAAACTAAGGCACTATCGGCAGTTTCGGCTGTAGCTGCCGAGGCTAACAGGGAAATGTTAAAACTCCAAGCGGAAGAAAGAAAAGGCTGTAGTATCATCGCTCGCTCAAAATTACTCTCAATACTCTAACAAGCTTGCGGCCTATTCAATCATCCCTGCTCAAAGTTTGCCGTTCTATTAGACCTCTTGCAAAAATCAAAAATCTTCCTTTAGGTGAGGAGTCAGGAGCCAGTAGTCAGTAGTCAGGAGAATTAAGAATGAGCATTAATCAATTAAATGCTCTCTTTGGTTATTTTATGCAATTTTATGCTTATTTTTCTCATTTTTGCCCTCTCAAAAATTAATTATGCAAGAACTCTATTAAACTTACTCAAATCTACTCATGAGCAAATTTGAAGCTAATTTCCTGCTTCAAGGTAGCAGTGTCGGCACTATCTACTCCCCAGGCTGACACGGTGGAACTCACCGCCAAAGAAGCTAGATTGAGACTAGCGTTCAAGTCTCTATCACAAACAAAAGAGCATTGTTCACAATCAAAAACTCTTTCGGATAAAGATAGAGACTCTTTTTTGTATCCACAATTGGAACAGATTTTGCTACTGGGGAACCATCTATCAGCTACGATTAACTCCGCACCATACAACTGAGTTTTTTTGTTGGCTTTTGAAACTATTTCAATAACTTGAACCTCCTTCTGAAGTGCGGAATGTAGCCCTCTAAAATACCTCTGAGGGGGTTGCGAGCTTTTTCTTCTAATTTTTTACCCCGCACCCAAAGGACAGCACAAAATCCGAACCGCTTCCTTGCCTTTTTCCCATATCCTAACTACCAATATAACACTATTTCATTAATCAGAAAAATTACTTAAAAAACTCTGTATCCTCTGGGTCTCTGTGGTGAGCAATCAATTACTCAATCGACACTTTAGACATCTTCCACTACTTTTACCATTCCTTCTCGACCAACTTCTCCTAACTTTTCTCCCCAAACCTCCCAGCAATCTTCACAGGATTTTCCTACTCGTTTTTTGACGTTAATTCGGTAATAAAAATGTGTTTCATTATCTCCCACTAATTCCCCTGAAAATATTTCCCAATTGGGACTAACTAACAGCAGGAGTTCGTTAATTGGATCGTAAATATCCACCTCTGGATGCGCTCTTTCGGCAATTCGTCTTAACTTGATATCTGGCAGATACATAAATTTAGGTTCACAGCAGGAATTGACCATCAGCCACAGACAACCTGGCCCCTCCACTCGGTAATTAACCCACGCAATTGCTGCTGCTATTTCTAACATTTCATCCAGCATTTCATCAGGAGTGGGTAAGTGTAAATCCACTCGCATTATCCAATCACAAGATTCCTTTTTAGCCATGATTTTATAACTCCAGATAGAACATTTTTACTAACCAAGGACACGAGCGGGTATTTAACGGGATGGTCTGGGATTTTAGAAGCTCTATATCTGTCAGCACTTGATAAAAATTAACCCATTACTTTAATAATAATAAACGCTGGGGAGATAAAGTAACAGTCCAAGGCAAAGCTTGCTCCTTAATTTCTAACCATTTATCCTTATATAACTCTGCTTGGATATGAAAATCTCGGTCGTGGTTGGAGGGTTGATTAAGTTTCAGATAGAGAGTCACTCGATGGGGTCCTTCAATGGCATTAGCTAACCAACAGGGAAAAGTATTAATATCTCCTAAATCTCGACCAAAAATAATTTGATGGGCGCGAATTCCCGTATGAGCTAAATAGTCGGGAATTCCGGGGATGGTGTGTAATTTAACATCCCAATCAATGGCTTCCAATTGTTGATTATTAATGATAATAGCACGGGAAAAATTCTTACAGCCCGTAATCTTGGCCAAACTAACGCTATCTGGTCGCTCAAAAATTTTCTGTTTAGAATTATTAGCAATTGCCCGACCTTTTTCCATAACTAATAAATTCTCACATATTCGATAGGCTTCATCCATATTGTGGGTAACAAAAATTGTCACGCCATCGTAATTACTTAAAGTTTTGATCATCTGACGTTCTAATTGAGCGCGTAGATGGGTATCAAGGGCAGAAAAAGGCTCATCTAATAATAAAGCTTCCGGACGACTAGCTAAAGCGCGAGCGATGGCGACCCGTTGTTGTTGTCCCCCCGATAATTGATGGGGATAACGGTTTTCCATGCCGGGTAACTGCACTAATTCTAATTGGTTGGCAATCTGCTGTTTAATAACTTTTTTAGATAAGTTTTTGGGGAGACTAAAAGCGATATTTTCTGCCACGGTGAGATGGGGAAAAAGGGCATAATTCTGCACCACAAAACCGATACGACGCTGACGACTGGGGAGATTAATTCCCTTTTCGGAATCGAAGAGAATGCGCCCATTTAAGACAATACGACCCCTTGAGGGCGTTTCCACACCAGCCAGCGATCGCAAAATCAGGCTTTTTCCCGACCCCGAAGCCCCTAATAGTCCTAGGGGCTGATTTTGGCAGTTAAAAGTTACCGAGAGGTTAAAACCGGGTAAAGATTTCTCTATATCGACAAATAAGCCTATTTTATCCCTATAATGCTGATTTTCAGCTTCTAAAAGGGCAAAATCGCGACCCTCCCAGGGTGGCAGCCAGTCCTCCATCTCGTTAGGTTTGCTTTCTCCCGGTCGTCCTAATTGCTGTTTGCGTTGACTTTGCCAGAGATTAACGGCGATAATCCCCGATAGGGAGATTAATATGATAATAAACACCCATATCCAAGCCTCAGTCATCGCTCCTGCTTCCACAGCGAAGAAAATCGCCATCGGGATAGTTTGAGTTTGCCCCGGAATATTACCCGCTAACATCAAAGTCGCCCCAAATTCCCCCAAAGCGCGGGCAAAAGCTAGGGTTAATCCCGCTAATACCCCGGGGAAGGAGAGGGGCAAAAGTACGCGCCAGAATATTTTCCCTTCCGATGCCCCTAGGGTGCGGGCAACCTGTAGGATGTTGGCATCCACCTGTTCAAAAGCCCCTAGGGTGGTTTTGTACATCAGGGGAAAAGCCACCACCGTCGCGGTGATGATGGCGGCATACCAAGTAAAAACGATGCGAAAATTGAATAAGTCTAATAACTGTCCTAAGGGTCCGTTTTTGCCGAATAGGAGCAGTAAAATGAAGCCTAGCACCGTCGGGGGCAAGATTAAGGGTGCGACGAAAACTCCCTCGATTAGGGATTTCCACCGTCCGCGATAGCCTAATGGGACTTAAACAAATTTCAAGCCCAAACAAAGCCTAAACTGGCTTTGTAAGCGGCAAACACATCCCGATTCTCGGTCAGCCACTCAAAGAAACGGAAAGACATCGCTGTCCGAAAAGCTTCCAAGGCTTCCACAAAAGTGTTTAAAGGTCGATTCGCCCACTGCCTTTGCAATCCCCCAGTTAACTTATGCCACAGGATAAATGTATAGGCACAAAACACCAGGATAAAATGACGAAGTAAGCTTCGTTTATCCCTGACTTGATATTCCCTTAACCCTAACCATCCTTTGGCTTCTCGGTAGAATACTTCCACCCAATTTCTTTCGGTGTAAGTCCTCACTATCCACGAAGCTGTTACTGTATCTGCCTCAACTACATTGGTGATGAAATAGTCCACCTCTGTGGCTTTTTCCATTGAACTTGCATTCATGACGATCGCCAAGTTCCTTTCTCCTTCTAGTTGAGATATTTTCGCTCTGAATACCGCTACCCAAACCGTTTTTTCTTTATCTAGATTTAGGGTGATTTTCTCCCAATCCTTTTCTGATAGGCTTTTTGCTAGTTGCTCAAGCTGGATTGTTTCTTCCACACCCCCTTCTTTTTCAATAATTACTTTTCGATTTTTTGCCAATCCTCCTAAGTATTTTAGCTTTCTTTCTTCCAGGGCTTTGAGAAAATTTGTGTTGTTGCCATAACCAGCATCTATTAAGACGATTTTCGGTCGATAGCCTCTGGTTAAGCTCCGGTCAATTAAATCTATCGCTATCTCTGGTTTCTTCTTAAATTCTTTGTCTTCTTTCCCCTCGGCTAAGGAACTAGCCGGTTGATAAATTTCAATGTCTAGGGGGACACTTTTTTTGCCGTCGTAGAGATGGGTAGTGACGGCGACTATTCCGTTGTCTGTCTTGCCAATTTCTCCTAGGTACTGCCTGCCAACTCCGGCGGTCAGATTGCCACTTTTTCGATGTCCTGAGTCATCGACAATCAGGGAAAATCCTCGGGGGATTTGCGTCTGGCGGCATTGGTTCATCACTTGCAACCGACATTCATTCACCTGACGGTCTGACCAGGGAGATTCGGTCAAAAAGTGATGTAATCGGTTATAAACTACTCCGACGGCATTATTGGCCATTTGAGTGAGGTTTTTCCTCTCACTTTCCCCTAATAATCCTCCTAAATATTGTCTGAAGCCGTTTTTTTGCGCTTCGTTTTTGAAGCAATTGTCAAACCGCCGACACCATCGGTCAAAGCATGGGGGCATCGCGGCTGGGGTTGTCTCTTTCATCGCTGATCTTTCAACGTAAAGTGCTTACTCTTTAACGATTATACTCGATTTGATCTTTATTTGGCGTTTAAGTCCCATTATGTGACAGTTGAGGGTGCGGAATGTGGGTTCTTAGTTAACTTGTCTTTGACTTCCCTGTAGAGACAATCTAGGATTTGGGAGCATCTCACTTACGCGATAAGTAATTATACTTAGCCTAAAAGCCACTCTTAATCGTGTCTTGGAACGAAATAGAGGCTTTTAAAGACTGCGTACATGGAGAATTAAAACAAGAATTACCCTCGAAAAGCCTATTTTTCCACTAAGTATTTATGCTCATTGCAAAGGTGAGATGCTCCCTCACTGTTGGAGTTTCCCTTTTTCTTGAGCAGCCACCACAAGATGGGAATGGCGACTCCTTCGTGGACTATGCCTACAGTCAGGATGTTGTAGCAATGCTCGCCCAACTCCCAGGTAGTCCGGTCAAGACTCAACACCCAAGGCTGGGGGAGCTTCAACCAACCCACGACAATTTTCGCAATTTCAGAATAATCAAGCTCGAAGTTGCGGAAAAAGCGTTGTAATCTCTTGTAGTTGGATTCTTTGAGGGCTTTACCTCCAAATCCTACTGCTAACTCGCTCAGATTGACGGTTTTGACTTTAATTAAGGCTAGTAGTAGAGCATCAATTTTGTTTTGATGGATAAAAAAAGAGCTAATCTGGAAGAAGTTATCCAACTTCAGACAAAAAAATGCCGAAGAAAAAATATATTGTAGAGCTAACAGACTCCGAAAGAACTGAACTCGAGCAGCTAACCAAGAAAGGAAAAATAGCAGCTTACAAAATGAACCATGCCAGAATACTACTTTTAGCAGACGTCAATCAACAGGAAGGTGGTTGGACTGACTCGAAAATTAGTGAAGCCTTAAATGTTGCTCAAGCCACCATTGAGAGAGTACGACAAAGATTTGTCGAGTCAGGAATTGAATCATCATTAACTCGAAAAAAGCAAGAACATCGCCGTGCCAAAATTATCGATGGGGAAAAGGAAGCATATCTGGTTCTTCGGTTTGTGTTATGCAATGGACGGGAGTTATAAGGGATGAAACCCTTATATAGAAAGACATTGCTTCGATTTTTGCCAATTGTTTTCAATCTAGAACGAGCTAATCAATTAAGTCTCTTGCCAGATAAGGATTTAGCCTATTTATGCCCCCTGATCGAACCATACCAAGTAACGAAGAACCGCAGATCTGATTGCCATCGCTTGTAGTGAAACACCAACGGGACGAGCAAAATGGACACTTCAAATGCTGGCAGATAAAATGGTCGAACTTGAATATGTGGAAAAAATATCACGAGAAACCATCAGAAAAACCTTAAAAAAAATGAATTGAAACCATGGCTGAATCAATCATGGGTCATTCCCCCAAAAGAATCAGCGGAGTTTGTCTGTGCCATGGAAGATGTCTTGGATATTTATCATAGTGAGTATGACCAGCAAAATCCCTGGCTGTGTTTTGATGAGAGTTGTCAACAATTAGTCAAAGAAACAAAAGAGAAAATACCAGCCGAACCGAGAGAACCAGAAAGGTATGACTATCAATATGAGCGTAATGGTGTAGCCAATATGTTTATGTTTTTTGAACCATTACAAGGTTGGCGACATGTAGAAGTTACACAACAAAGGACGGCGAGCGATTATGCACACCAAATGAAATATTTGGTTGATGAGCGTTATCCGGATGCCCAGAAAATTAGAGTAATTCAAGACAACTTAAATACTCATGTAAAAGCCTCATTATATAAAGCCTTTGAACCGGAAGAGGCCAAGAGAATTTTAGATAAACTCGAATTTCATTACACTCCCAAACATGGCAGCTGGTTAAATATGGCAGAAATTGAGTTGAGCGTTTTGAATCGTCAATGTCTCGAGCGTCGTATCCCAGACATGGATAGTGGGACTTAAACGCCAAATAAAGATCAAATCGAGTATAATCGTTAAAGAGTAAGCACTTTACGTTGAAAGATCAGCGATGAAAGAGACAACCCCAGCCGCGATGCCCCCATGCTTTGACCGATGGTGTCGGCGGTTTGACAATTGCTTCAAAAACGAAGCGCAAAAAAACGGCTTCAGACAATATTTAGGAGGATTATTAGGGGAAAGTGAGAGGAAAAACCTCACTCAAATGGCCAATAATGCCGTCGGAGTAGTTTATAACCGATTACATCACTTTTTGACCGAATCTCCCTGGTCAGACCGTCAGGTGAATGAATGTCGGTTGCAAGTGATGAACCAATGCCGCCAGACGCAAATCCCCCGAGGATTTTCCCTGATTGTCGATGACTCAGGACATCGAAAAAGTGGCAATCTGACCGCCGGAGTTGGCAGGCAGTACCTAGGAGAAATTGGCAAGACAGACAACGGAATAGTCGCCGTCACTACCCATCTCTACGACGGCAAAAAAAGTGTCCCCCTAGACATTGAAATTTATCAACCGGCTAGTTCCTTAGCCGAGGGGAAAGAAGACAAAGAATTTAAGAAGAAACCAGAGATAGCGATAGATTTAATTGACCGGAGCTTAACCAGAGGCTATCGACCGAAAATCGTCTTAATAGATGCTGGTTATGGCAACAACACAAATTTTCTCAAAGCCCTGGAAGAAAGAAAGCTAAAATACTTAGGAGGATTGGCAAAAAATCGAAAAGTAATTATTGAAAAAGAAGGGGGTGTGGAAGAAACAATCCAGCTTGAGCAACTAGCAAAAAGCCTATCAGAAAAGGATTGGGAGAAAATCACCCTAAATCTAGATAAAGAAAAAACGGTTTGGGTAGCGGTATTCAGAGCGAAAATATCTCAACTAGAAGGAGAAAGGAACTTGGCGATCGTCATGAATGCAAGTTCAATGGAAAAAGCCACAGAGGTGGACTATTTCATCACCAATGTAGTTGAGGCAGATACAGTAACAGCTTCGTGGATAGTGAGGACTTACACCGAAAGAAATTGGGTGGAAGTATTCTACCGAGAAGCCAAAGGATGGTTAGGGTTAAGGGAATATCAAGTCAGGGATAAACGAAGCTTACTTCGTCATTTTATCCTGGTGTTTTGTGCCTATACATTTATCCTGTGGCATAAGTTAACTGGGGGATTGCAAAGGCAGTGGGCGAATCGACCTTTAAACACTTTTGTGGAAGCCTTGGAAGCTTTTCGGACAGCGATGTCTTTCCGTTTCTTTGAGTGGCTGACCGAGAATCGGGATGTGTTTGCCGCTTACAAAGCCAGTTTAGGCTTTGTTTGGGCTTGAAATTTGTTTAAGTCCCACTAACATCCAATAAGCGGCGGCAATACCGAGAAAAAAGATGATTATCAGGGCAATGGTGGCGGTTTTCAGAGATATCCATAGGGGGGAAAAGTCTGGCATTTTTCAGGGGTCAGGGGTTGGGTTTTGGGGTTTTGGGGTGTTGGAGTGTTGGGGTGTTGGAGTGTTGGGGTGTTGGAGTGTTGGGGTGTTGGGGTTTTAGTTGAAATTCCCCACTACCCCACTTCCCCACTTCTCCACTTCTCCACTTCTCCACTTCCCCACTTCTCCACTTCTCCACTTCTCCACTTCCCCTAAATTATCTGGCTATTCCGAAGCCGAATTTTTCAAAAATGTTTTTAGCGGCTGTGCCGGTGAGATATTGGGCGAAAGTCTTGGCAGCTTGCGGGTTTTTACTGGCTTTGATCACAGCTATGGGGTAAATAATCGGAGAATGGAGATTATTGGCAGCCGTAGCCACTACTTTTACTTGGTCGGAAATTTTGGCATCGGTGATGTAAACAATGCCAGCATCGGCGTTACCAGTTTCTACGGCGGCGAGAACATTACGGACAGAGTTGGCCAAGACCAGTTTTGGTTTTATTTGCTCTAAAATGCCGAGATTTTTCAGAACTTCTTCGCTGTACTGACCGACGGGAACGCTGCGCGGTTCACCCACGGCAATTCTTTGGACATTACTGTTAGTCAGGGAACGAAAATCGCTAATTTTTAGGGTGGAATTCTTGGGAACGATTAAAACTAGGCGATTAGTGAGCAGGTTTCTTCTGGTACTTCTATCGATCAAACCAGCTTTTGCTAAAGCGTCCATTTGCTTAGTCGCGGCCGAGACGAAAACATCGGCCGGCGCACCTTGTGTAATTTGCTGTTGCAAAGCTCCCGACGCACCGAAGTTATAGTTAACTTTAATGTTGCCATGGGCTTTTTCAAACCCCGGCTTGATTTCTTCTAGGGCATCTTTGAGACTAGCGGCGGCAGAAACTAGAATTGTCTGGGTTTGTGCAGTGGCGATAGTAGAGGAAAAAAGGTTTATGTCTGGAGATAATAAGCAACTAAGGACAATTGAGCCGATAAAAGCCAGAAAATATCGTCTTTTCATCAAGATTGATAGCAAGCGATCGATATTTATATTTCTATCACAACCAATCCACCGCCCGAAATCTGTATCTAGGGTTTGCGGCAAAAAGTTTTTCTTGGGGAAGTGGGGAAGTGGGGAATGGGGAGGTGGGGAGATGGGGGAGTGGGGAAGTGGGGGTGTGGGGAGAAAAAAGCTGAATACTATCTCCTGAATACTGACCCCTGAATCCTAGAACTTAGGGAATCCTGTGAATTTTGAGGAAATTAGTGCCTTTAGTTTTCTGCATGGGAATTCCCGCCATAATCAGGATTTTATCGCCCGATTGCGCTAGATTTTTCTGAAGCAGAATTGATTCCGTTTGCTTTAACACATCCTCAAAGACGGACACCTGATGATCAAGAAGAATCGGGATCACACCCCAGACTAGATTGAGACGGTGATAGACTCGTTTATTGGGAGTCATGGCAATGACGGGAACCGAGGGACGTTCCTTAGAAGCCAGTAGCGAAGTGTAGCCAGAGGTGGTAAAAGTGACAATATAACGGAGATCAAGGGTTTGATCGATCGCCACTAAAGCCTCACTGAGAGCGTGAGTTTCATCGGACTGATTGGGGGGAGCATTATCAAACTTCACATCCGCTTCCACATCATGGGCGATTTTGGCCAACATAGCCACAGCTTTGACGGGAAAATCTCCCACTGCTGATTCCCCCGATAACATCACCGCATCGGTTCCATCGATAATCGCATTAGCCACATCACTAGCCTCGGCCCGAGTCGGTCGGGGATTGTTAATCATGCTTTCTAACATCTGGGTGGCAGTGATGACGGGAATAGTTTTCATGTTGCAGAGTTTGATAATGCGTTTTTGCAACATGGGGACTTTTTCGGGACTTAATTCTACCCCCAAATCGCCCCGGGCCACCATAATTCCGTCACATTCCTCGATAATTGACTCCAAATTTTCGATCGCTTGCGGTTTTTCAATTTTAGCCATCACTGGCATATCTGCATGATTTCTCTCGGCTAAAAATGCCTTAATCGCCTTGATATCTTCTCCTTTACGAACAAAACTGAGGGAAACCCAATCAACCCCCTGAGAAAGACCAAATTCTAGGTCTTGTTTGTCTTTTTCGGTCATGGAAGGTAAGCGCAAATTGAGACGGGGTAGATTGACTCCCTTGCGACTTTTGAGAATTCCTCCCTCCAACACTTGACATTTTAGGTCTTTTCCGTTAATTTCAACGATTTTTAGCTCTAATAAGCCATCATCAAGGAGAATTTGCTCACCTAACTTGGCTTCCTCGGCCAGATAGGGATAATCGATCGAAACGGTGTTCGCTTCTCCCCGATACTCATCCATGGGTACAAGGGTGAGATAATCGCCGTCGTTGATGGTAATGGAACCATTGGGGAGATTACCGACGCGAATTTTCGGCCCTTGTAAATCTTGCAGGAGAGTGATAGGATTGTCTAATTCTTGAGAAATTTGCCGTAAAAGGGTAACAACTCTCGCATGATCTTCGTAGCTACCGTGGGAAAAGTTTAGCCGCGCTACATTCATCCCCGCACCGATCATCTGCTTGAGGACTTCTGGCGAATTACTGGCAGGGCCGATCGTGGCTACGATCTTAGTTCTATGGGTAATAATTGACATGGAACCCTTACTAATCGATCTTGGGACGATTACATGATATTCACTTTAGGTTAACTAAAAGTGAAGTGGAAAACAAATTAAGCTTTTCCACAGACTTGCAATCGCTCCCGGTCCGCTCCTGAGCAGTCAGGAGTCAGCTATCAGCAGCAACCGTTGAGAGCTTTCACGGTAGGATAAACTAATAACCATCTCCGCTCGTTTAGATTTCGTTATGACCAACACATTAGACGATAAAGCCATAGTCAAGGACTATTTTAACGCCACAGGATTCGATCGCTGGCGCCGGATTTATGGGGATGGCGAAGTTAACAAAGTACAAAAAGATATTCGCATCGGTCATCAACAGACGATCGATACCGTTATCGGTTGGTTAGAAAGTGATGACAATTTGCCCAATCTCTCGATCTGTGATGCCGGTTGTGGAGTCGGTAGTCTTAGTATTCCCCTCGCTCAAGCGGGCGCAACTATTTTCGCCAGTGATATTTCTGAGAAAATGGTGACAGAAGCCAAGGAAAGAGCAGCCAAAGAGTTAGCAGATACCAGTAAACTCACCTTTGCCGTTCAAGATTTAGAAGCATTAACCGGCCAATATCACACGGTCATCTGTCTTGATGTTCTCATTCACTATCCCACAGAAGAGGCATTAGGAATGATTAAACACCTGGGATCCCTAGCTCAATCCCGTTTAATCCTCAGTTTTGCCCCTAAAACCTGTTTATTAACCATTCTCAAGAAAATTGGTCAATTTTTCCCCGGTCCGAGTAAAACCACTCGCGCCTATCAACACAAGGAAAAAACTATTGTCGCCGCTCTCAACGAAAATGGCTTTAAAATTGAACGGACGAGTATGACTAGCACTCGTTTCTATTTTTCCCGTATCCTCGAAGCTGTCCGCAGTGAATAAATAATGGCAGTCACCACCAGCAAATTAATCGAGTGGAAACAGCAAAAACGCGCGATTGTCACCCTCACAGCTTGGGATTATCCGATCGCGCGACTGCTCGATCGGGCAGGAATTGATATTATCTTGGTAGGTGATTCCTTGGCTATGACCGCTTTGGGCTATCCTACCACTTTACCGATCACCCTAGAGGCGATGATTCACCACGCGGCGGCCGTGTCTCGCGGGGTAAAACAAGCTTTAGTTGTCTGTGATTTGCCTTTTCTCAGCTATCAGGAAAGTGTCAGTCAGGCAATTAACTCGGCGGGAAGGATGTTAAAGGAAGCGGGAGTGCAAGGGGTAAAATTAGAGGGAGGTTATCCCGCTATGATCGAGACGATTAGCCGTTTAACCGAGATAGGCATCCCTGTTATGGGTCATATCGGATTAACTCCCCAGTCGGTGCATCGCTTAGGATACCGTCAGCAGGGAAAAACCCCATCGGATGCACAAAGATTAATCGAGGAAGCTTTAGCCTTGGAGAAAGCGGGAGTATTTGCCCTCGTTTTGGAACATATTCCCGCCAATTTAGCCGCTACTATTACCGATAAATTGACTATCCCGACGATTGGTATCGGTGCGGGGGAAGATTGTGATGGTCAGGTGTTAGTAACGGCGGATATCCTAGGATTAACCGAAAAAGCTCCCCCTTTTGCCAAAGTTTATGCTAATTTAAGCGAGACAATTACAAAAGCAGTGGTGGAATTTGCCAAGGATGTGAGGGGAAATGAATAGCGGCGAAAAAGCTACCTTTGGTGCCGGCTGTTTTTGGAAAACTGAGGACGCATTTCGGCGTTTACCTGGTGTTTTAGCGACTTCTGTGGGTTATATGGGGGGAAATTTCCCCAATCCTAGTTATCTCGATGTGTTATCGCGAATTACCGGTCATGCGGAAGTGGCACAAATTGCCCATAATCCCCAAGAAATAAGCTACGAGGCGTTATTAGCCGTTTTTTGGTCAATTCATGATCCGACTCAGTTAAATCGCCAAGGACCGGACCGGGGAGAACAATATCGATCGATTATTTTTTATCACACCCCAGAACAAAAGTTAATCGCCACTGCTTCCAAGCGTCAACTACAACTATCGGCAAAGTTTCAGCAGGATATCGTTACTTTGATCGAACCCGCAGGAGATTATTATCTGGCCGATCAGTCCCATCAACAGTATTTGGAGAAAAAACAGGCTCGATCGGTCGGGGATTTCCAGAAGAAAATATAAATACAGGTTCGGGGTATAATGTAAAATTGCTTTCGCAGGAGATCAGGAAAAATGCCCGAGGCGGTCGGAGTCATTCAAACACTGGGTTTTCCCCCCGTTTTAGCGGCGGCGGATGCCATGGTTAAAGGGGGACGAGTCACCCTAGTTTATTTCGATCTAGCGGAAAGGGGCGAATTTTTGGTGGCGATTCGCGGTCCGATTTCCGAGGTTAAACCGGCAGTAGAGGCAGGATTAGCGGCGGCGATGACCGCTTTTGGTGGTAATGTGGTCAGTCATTACATCGTACCGAATCCTCCAGAAAATGTCCTGGCAGTTTTACCAGTGCAGCATACGGCTAAGTCAGACCGTTTTCGCAGTTAATTTCCCTAGCGATTGGCCCCAAACTAGACTATAGTTAAAGACTGGAAAATAGATTGGATTCTATCAATTAAACTTATCTGATTTTTGTTATTAGGAGTTAATTTATGACAGCCCAACCCGCGGTGGGATCGATCGAGACCAAAGGTTTCCCCGGTATTCTAGCGGCCGCCGATGCGATGGTAAAAGCAGGACGGATCACGATTGTTGGTTATTTAAGGGCAGGAAGCGCCCGTTTTACCCTCAATATTCGTGGGGATGTACAGGAGGTAAAAACCGCTATGGCTGCCGGCATTGAAGCCGTCAATAAAACCGAGGGGGCAGCTTTAGAAACCTGGGTAATTATTCCCCGTCCTCATGATAACGTGGTGGCTATTTTACCGATCGATTATAGCGAGGCAGTGGAACCTTTTCGTGCCGCCGCCGACGGTGTGATCGCTCCGATTCGTCGTTAATATTCAAGGTCAATTTTTTGTGATCGGTTGGAACTTGTCTAGTTCCAACTTAGTTTTTGATGATGATTTAAGTTTTAGTCAGAAAACCGAATTTGATAATTGCTGCAACAGTTGCACCGATAACAGTGACTATCAAAGCCCATATTTGAGCCGTTGCCCTTTCTTTCAAGTCTTTGACATCTTCTTTGATTTGGGAAACTTCGGTCTCTATTTTCGGCAATACTTCTAGTTTTGTTTCGATTCCCTTCAGGTTTCTGACATCCTCTTTGAGTTGGGAAACTTCGGTCTCTATTTTCGGCAATACTTCTAGTTTTGTTTCGATTCCCTTCAGGTTTCTGACATCTTCTTTGAGTTGGGAAACTTCGGTCTCTATTTTCGGCAATACTTCTAGTTTTGTTTCGATTCGCTCTAACCGATTGTCAAGTTTAGCGAGAATATCTTTTAAGTCAGTTTCAATGATAATAGGGTTACTCATGGGGAGATTCCTAGATTTTTATGGCTTTGTTTATCGTCAGGTTTGGGAATCGCCGTCTCTTTTACGGCGGCGAGGATGTCAGGTCTTACTCGACTCGATTAGAGCGCTAGTCAACCCTTCTAGGGTGTATTCTCGCGCCTCGATATCAACACGACCAAATAACTCTTGACAGGTTTTTGAAGTTTGCGGACCGATAGAAGCCAGACAAACTTTTTCTAATAGGGAATTAACCGATAATTCTGCCGTTTCTTGCAGCAATAACTGATAAAAATTCTGGACGGTTTTGGAACTAGCAAAGGTGACTATATCGACTTTTTCATCTCGAAACGCTTCCCAGATCTGACTATCCATGCGCGCGGGACATCCGGAATAATATGCGGCCACTTCCGTCACCTGACCGGCTTTGGCCGTTAATTCCTTAACCAAGACTTCTCTCCCTCCCGTTTCCACGCGAGGAAAGAGGAATTTTTGCCCCCTAATCGGGTCGGGAAACTCGTTTACCAAAGCATCAGCGACAAAATCCCCCGGGATAAAATCCGCCTTTAATCCTCGTGAGTGCAAAACTTGGCTGGTTTTTTTGCCCACCACGGCGATTTTTACGGTCGCTAAAGCCCTAGCATCTTTTCCCCAAAATGTCAAGCGATCAAAGAAAAAATTAACAGCATTGGCAGAAGTTAAAATCAGCCAATCAAACTCTTGTAACTGAGCGATGGCATCGTCTAAACCTTGCCAACGGTCGGGGGGACGAATCTCTAAAGCGGGCATTTCCAGAACTTCTGCGCCTTGATTTTGCAAAATTTCGCTAAATTGACTCGTTTGCTCGGCGGCACGGGTAATAACAATAGTTTTACCTCCTAGGGGTGGGGGAGAGGACATAATCGCCAGATCCACAACTTGACCAATGACCATAATAGAGGGTGAGAGGGACACCCCGGCGGTTTGAGCGAGAATATTTTCTAAAGTGCCGCGCCAAATTTGTTGATCCTTGCGTCCCGCCTGGCGGATAATAGCGATCGAGTCGTGAATATTACGCCCATTTTGGCATAATTTCTCGATAATTTGCCCTAAAGACTGACCAGCCATCAATAGTACCAGTGTATCAATTTTAGCTAAGGCTGACCAATCGAGAGACTCGGGATCGTGAGCGCTCAAGACCGCAAAACAGCGACTAATATCCTTTTCGGTCAGGGGAATTCCGGCCAATAAAGGAGCGGCCAAAGCGGAGGAAATTCCAGTTATCAGTTCAAAATCACAGCCAGCCCGCTTTAAGGCTAACATTTCAGGATATACTCGCCCAAAAACCCCCGGATCACCACTTTTAAGCCGAATAACTCGTTTTCCCTCTTGACAATAATTAACCAATATCCGATTAATCTGATTTTGCTCGGCGCCGGGTTGTCCTCCCCGTTTGCCCACATCGACTAAAACACAGGTTTTCGGCACGAGGGAGAAGATTTGACTATCCACTAGGGCATCATACAGCAAAACCTCGGCCGTGGCTAAAATTGCTCGCGCTTGCAGGGTGAGAAAACTGCTCTGACCGATTCCCGCACCGAGAAGATAAACTTTACCCCGGGGATAGACGACTCCTGACATAATCGCAAATTTGGGTTTAATCTTTAATTTAGCACTTGGAGAAGAAACAAATTACTAACGCAACCAGGGCAGCAGTAAAGTGACGAAATAATATACTAGGGGAGCGGTGAAGACATAACTATCAGTGCGATCAAGTATACCACCGTGACCGGGGATTAACTGCCCGGAATCCTTGACCCCGGCATCGCGTTTCATCATCGATTCGGTCAAATCGCCCAATAAACTGACAATACCAATTAATAAGCCCAAAATTAAGCCCGTCAGCTGCCAATAGGGCCAATCTAAATACCAAGCACCCACCTCGGCCACCGCTATACTGCCTAAAATGCCAAAAAAGGAACCTTCCACGGTTTTTTTGGGACTAATCAGCGATAAGATGGTTTTACCTAACCATTTTCCCATGATATAAGCTCCGATATCGGCGGCCCAAATGCAACCGAAAGCTAGAAAAGTCACCGTCAAAGCGGCCGGGAATAATTTCGGTTCCATCCACGATTCTGGCCAATATCCCATCAGGGGTAAGTTACTGGCCATAGCCACGGGACCACTTTCAGGAGAAAAACCGACCCGTAAACGAATCCAATAACTAGGTAAGTAACCACCATAAAACAGACCGAGAATTGAGGTGGAAATGTCGGCAATTGTCGCCATTTTGGGCTGAAAGAGCAGATAAAAACAAATTAACGCCCCAGCGAGGGGAAACATGGCATCGGTGAGGGGGGCTGCCATAGTTGCCGTCAGTAGTAATAATTGCGAAACTACGAGAGTGGTTTTAGCGGCCGGTTCAATGCCTTTAGCGCGAACTAAGCGAAAATACTCCAATTGTCCCAAAAAGACGATAACACCGATGCCGAGGGTGAAATACCAACCCCCAACGATAATAATTCCCAGTGCGAAGGCAATAGCAAAAATAGCGCTGACAATGCGTGGCCAAGGCATGGTTAATCCAGAGAAGTTAGGCGGCATTGTCATAATTATATAGATTAAGAAAACTTTATGGAAGGTTATCCCCAATTAAAGTTTATCGCCACTCAGGATGAACATGGGATCAACGGCGGCAAAAACTTGGTGAATACCCCTAGTTTCTAGGCGATTTACTGCCGCTTGTACGATCTCGATATTACGCGCCTGTAAATTAGAAAAGCCTTCGGAAAATTGATAGAGGGTTTCTAAATTATTGGCCGTAGCCACGATGCGGCCGTTGGGTTTCAGGTATTGCCACACTTCTTGCAGAACCGATTTAATCGGTTTGCCGCCCTCGATACAGACGCGATCGGGTGCTAGGGATATATTGGGCAGACAATCGGGCGCGCTGCCTTCAAAAACTGTAACATTTTTTACCCCGAAGCGATCGCAATTACGGCGGATTAAACTCGCCACTTCTTCATCCCTTTCAATGGCAATAATCGGACTATTGGGGCATAATAAGCCAATTTCAACGGGAATAGTGCCGGTTCCCGCCCCGATATCCCAGAAAACCCCCCCATCACCTAACCTCAAAGCGGAAATCATCAATAATCTCACCTCGCGTTTACTCAAGGGAATCCCAGGCAAACGTTCAAACAATTCATCGGGAATACCGGGGGTTTTATATAACCAAGTCATGGGGAATCAATTATTGAGAAGCTTCACTACCAAGCATTATTATATAAATTTGTCCAAGTTTCTTTATTAAGTAAACAGGGACTTTTCTAGTGGGACTTAGGCGTTTTCGGTCAGCAAAAAAGGCTCAAACCATTACGGGACAAAGGGTTAACCTCGATTGATGATTTTCCTTGATATATCTGGGTTTCAGCGATTTTGGGCTTCTCGAAGTAAATCCCAAGCGGGGATTGGAGTTGAGGCTTTTCTCGATTTGTTTTTTGTCTAAGTCCCACTAGAGATAAAATCCTAATTATAGGAAACTATTACCGAAAATGTCGGATGAATGCCCCCGCTACATTTTTTGACAAGATACTCACCTTTGCGGGGGATGAAATCCGACCAGAATATCAACCGCGTAGCATCGGTTTAATTCCATCATCTGTGGGTAAACTGTGTTATATTTAATTTAGCCAATGGTCGAGAATTGTTAGATGCTAGTCGTAGAAGCAAAGCTAAAAAACGGAACCCCAGAGCAATATCACCAGCTTGATGAAGCTATCAGAACTTCTCAGTTTGTGCGTAACTCTTGTGTTCGTTATTGGATGGACAATAAGGGGACAACCCGCAATGATCTCCAAAAACTTTGTGCTGTACTAGCAGACAACAAAGAAACACCTTGGGTTAATAAATTAAACTCTCAAGCTCGTCAATCGGCTGCTGATAGAGCCTGGCAATCAATTAATCGGTTTTACCAGAATTGTCGATGCCCAGATACCAGGGAAAAAATGTTTTCCTCGGTTCAAAAAGCATAGCCGTTCGGTTGAATACAAACTAACGGGCTACAAACTATCTGATAATCGACGTAAAATCAGATTTACTGATGGTTTTAAAGCAGGAGAATTTGATTTATGGTGTAGTCAAAAAACCTTAGTTTATTATTCAGAGCAACAGATTAAACGGGTAAGAGTTGTTAGACGTGCTGACGGTTATTATTGCCAGTTTTTGATTGACGTAGAACGGCAAGAATACCATAAACCAACGGGACAAATAACAGGAATTGACTTAGGGTTAAAAGAGTTTTATACTGACGCTCAAGGCAATACTGTAGAGAATCCCCGTTATTTAAGCAAGTCAGAAAAACGACTTAAAAAAGCACAAACGAGATTATCAAAACGATTTCGTAAAGGAAAGAAACAGTCTAACAACTATCACAAGCAACGGATAAAAGTAGCTAGGCTTCATCTTAAAGTGTCAAGACAACGTAAAGACAAAGCAATTAAAGACGCTTTGGCGTTAGTCCAGTCTAATGATCTGGTAGTCTATGAAGCTTTAAAGGTAAGAAACTTAGTCAAAAACCGTAAGCTGTCTAAGTCGATTTCTGATGCTTCTTGGTATCAATTCACTGAATGGTTGAATTATTTTGCCAAGATTTATCGGATTGTTTGTGTTGCTGTTCCTCCCCATTTCACGACTCAAGATTGTTCAGTTTGTGGAACAAGAGTTCAAAAAACATTAAGCACTAGAACTCATCAATGTCCTAACTGTAAAACAGTCTTGGATAGGGATCATAATGCAGCAATAAATATTCTTAAAAAAGGGTTACAATATTTGGGAAATCATCTCAACGGTACTGTTGGGCAAACAGAAACCGACCCAAACGCCTTGGGAGAGTCCGACCTCTGGGTTTTCAGTGGAGACATTGAGAATCTAAGCTGTCTCGTTGAACAAGGAATTTCTAACAGCGATGTGGAAAGAATCCCCCGTCACAGCGTAGCTTGACGGTGGGAGTATGTCAACTCACCTTGGCGGCGTATTATTGACAATATTGAGAGCATAAAGGCGAAAACGCTCTAGATCGGCTTGCAGGGTTGATTCCACCACTCGACCGAGGAAAAGATTATCCATCAATTTTCCTAACCAACCTGGTATAGCATAGGCTGCTGTCAGTCGCACAATACTCCTACCATGACGGTCATAAAAACGAATGGCCCCGCGGTTAGGCAAACCGTCCACGGATTCCCATTGAATCATCTGGTGGGGGACAATTTTCAGTATCCGTGACAACCAAGTAAATTCTAGACCACCACTGGCTAACTTCCAACGGGAAAGCTCTGGCTCCTCCTCTAGAATTTTCACCGATTCGATCCATTTCATCCACTGGGGCATTTGTTCTAAATCTGACCAGAGATCCCAAACCAGATCGATCGGCGCGTCCACTTCTACCTGTACACTATGTTCTAACCAAGTCATTCGTTAATTCTGGCGATGCTGAATATTTCTATGATAACGGCTATTAGTCTTTAGCTTTTGACTCAATGATAAAATAAAAACAATCTTCGAGGTTTAATTTTACTATGTTAATCAGAAAACTGCTCGAATGTGAGGAATTCATCGCCGGTGATCATACCCGATTGCGCGAGTTATTGCATCCCGATAAACAGCCGTTAAATCTACGTTATAGTTTAGCCCACGCCTGGGTAGATGTGGGGGAAACTTCTACTCCCCACGCTTTAAAAACTGCGGAAGTTTATTATATTTTGCAAGGACAAGGGGAAATGCACATCGATGAGGAAGTGCAATTAGTGACTGTCGGTGCTGCCATTTATATACCTCCTCTAGCTAAACAATATATTCATAATTGTGGGGAGGAACCCTTAATTTTCTTGTGCATTGTCGATCCTGCTTGGCGACTAGAAGACGAAATTATCTTTGAGTAAACCTAATGAATATTGGCATTATTGGACTGGGTTTAATTGGTGGTTCCTTGAGCTTAGATTTCCGCTCACAAGGTTATAAAGTTTTGGGAGTTTCTCGTCAACAATACACCTGTGATATCGCTGTACAAAAAGGAGTGGTAGATGAATCTAGTACCAGTTTAGAATTATTGGCTACTGCCGATTTAATCTTTATTTGTACTCCCATACATTTAATTGTGCCAACTTTGCAAAAATTAACTCCCTATTTAAAACCCCAAGCCATTGTCACCGATGTGGGATCAGTTAAAGGGGCAATTGTAGCCAATTGTGGCCAATTGTGGCCAAATTTTGTCGGTAGTCATCCTATGGCTGGGAAAACCGAACAGGGAATTAATGCGGCACAATGTGGTTTATTTGTCAATGCCCCATATCTGATTACTCCCCTTGAATCTACCCCTAACTTTGCCGTGGAAATCTTAACTGAAATCGTGCAGAAATTAGGCTGTAAAATTTATTATTCTTCCCCCGAAGAACACGATCGAGCCGTGGCATGGATTTCCCATCTGCCAGTAATGATTAGTACCAGTTTAATCCAAGCTTGTGCGAAAGAACAAGACCTGAATATTCGCAAATTAGCGGAAAATTTAGCTAGTTCTGGTTTTCGCGATACCAGTCGCGTCGGTGGTGGCAATCCCGAATTAGGTTTAATGATGGCTAAATACAATCGTCAAGCTTTATTGATATCCTTGACAAATTATCGGCAAAATCTTGATCAAATTGTTGACTATATTGCAGGAGAAAAATGGCAGGAAATAGAGGAAATTCTCGTTTCTAGTCATCAATATCGAGCCAAGTTTATTCAATAAAAATACCATTGTCACAGCAATTATCTCGCGGCACTGTATCATAGATTTATACTCAGCAAACCAATAAAATGATATGACCACCTTTTTCGACTTTGAAGCCGAATTTGTTGACTCCTTACGTTGCCTACCGATGACCGTAAGAATGAAACTAGATACCTGTGGAGTTAAATTAAAATTATCCCATTGGATGCAGTTGAGTCAACCGGAAAGAATGGTATTAGTTAATATGGCTTGTACGACGGCAGCAGAAGCCAAAATCTATCGAGATTTTCTGCAAAAATTAATCGCCGAAAAAACTGGCAATCCCCCGGAAGAACTAGCAATAGATCCCGCTCCTGCTTGGCTAGATGATAGCCAGATTCCCGATACAGTCCGAGAAAAAGCTAGAGAATTCCAGATCGAAATTAGTTTAGAACAATGGCAAAAATTGCCACCATCCCAACGGTTTGCCCTGATTAAACTCAGTCGTCCGGGTCATGAAAATCTCAACTTCTATCCGGCCCTGAAAGAGTTCCATATAGTCGATGCCTAACTCAAGAACCTATGCTATATTAAGTTTGTTTCTACCTTACTTTGGCGAGAAATTAGTATTTTATACCAGATCAATCTCGAATTAAAACGGGGGGAAATAGCGGATGATAGCTGGTTTAATTAGTCCCAGCAAAGGTAAGATTTTCTGCCATGGCAAACCTTAACGGGACTTAATAAATACATTGCAGGAACTCGCTGCTCTGGAACTTGGTCAATTCTCTTAATAAAAATGATAATTAATGAGCATATTCTTGGAAAATAATTATACAGTTTCCATCCAGTCAAAAACTTGATTCAATTGCGACAAATCGATTAAACCGTACTGCCATAAAACCATCGGCAAAGAACCCACCGATGCTTCACAGAGACGCACAGCCATATCGAGGGAACGGGGGGAAATTGCTAATTTTTCCAAGAGGAAAGTGCGGAGTTGTTTTTGTTGATGAGCTTCCATGATTAAGGATCATTGGTAATGATAATCGGATTATTGAATAACTTATCCTCTATTAAAAAGAGATGCTTCCCTCACGGGGATCACCCAATTGGGTGATTTTGTCCACCAATCGGAATAATTTAAGAATTTATCCATAATATGTTCTACTATCCCGAAATTGCTAGTAGGGATATCAACACTTCCTTTACTTAGAAAAACGAGAAAGGGGAACTTTTGGGATAAGCTATTGATAACCTAGTTTTTGCTCGAGTAGGAGAGAATTTCCCTCAATGAGTCATGTTCCTCAAGTTTCCGTGATTATTCCTTGCTATAATCAAGGTCGCTATCTTGATGATGCGATCACAGCTGTTTTAGTGCAAACATACCAAAACTTTGAAATCCTTGTCATTGATGATGGATCCACAGAACCGGAAACCATCGAGATTTTACAAGATTATCAACAGCCAAAAACCCGGATCATCCGCACAGAAAATCAAGGGGTTGCCACAGCGAGAAATCTAGGAATTGCCCAAGCGCAAGGAACCTATATTCTTCCTCTTGATGCCGATGATAAAATTGCCGATTCCTATCTAGAAAAAGCGGTTGCTTTGCTAGAAGGTAATGAGCAATTAGGTATAGTTTATTGCGAAGCGGAGTATTTTGGGGATAGACAAGGAATTTGGCCGCTGCCTGAGTATGAATTTCCCGATATATTAGTAGATAATATGATATTTTGCTCCGGTTTGTTTCGGAAATCCGATTGGGAAACTGTGGGGGGCTATAATACTAATTTAATTTATGGTTGGGAAGATCACGATTTTTGGTTATCTCTGATCGAATTAGGTCGAGAAGTCTATCGTATCCCAGAAGTGTTATTTTTCTATCGACAAAAAGCTGATTCTATGAGTCGCTCAATGACCGCAGAACACTATATTTATTCCTACACGCAACTTTTTTATAATCATCCCCAACTTTACTCCCAAAATATCCAAGCCATTTTTGCTGCTTTAGTTACCTTAAAAGTCGATATATTCGCTCAGTTGGAACAGGCTAGAGAACGAATTAAACAATTAGAAATTCATCAACAAGAATTACAACAAGAATTGCAAAAAACCCAATTGGATTATCGAGAAAGAGACGAGGAATTACAAAAAGCTGACAGTAAAATAGCCGCCATGGAAAAAAGTAAATTCTGGCAAATGAGAAGAGTTTGGATTAAAATGCAAAAATTGCTAGGTTTGCTGGAAAAAGACCCAATTTATTCCTAATGGAACTTCAACGCTAAACAAAGATCGAATCGATTATAATCATTACAGAGTAAGCACTTTACGATTTGACTTCTGGATCACGGTGTCAAGATTTAGATCGTCGATAATTCCTTGCCGGTTGGCGAGTCCTCCCTGTTTCATGGTTTCTTCTAGTTCGTTGCTTTGGGTTTCCCTGTATTGAGTGCATTTTAGTCGGTCTTTGGGGTTGTAAGCTAAACGGCGCTTAACCTGCATGATCCAACAGCTATAACCCTTTTGGAGTCTATATCGGTGATCCGAAGTAAAAGCCGTTTAGCTTAGATTTTGGCATCGGGGAGGACAATGGGGAAGATGCGAGCGTAGAAATCTCCATTTTTTGCGATCTCGATTAACTCGAACATACAGTTAGACGATTTCAGGTATTTATCGCTAATGACGAGGAGAACACAGTTTCCCCCTAATCTTAATGAGCAACTAATTACTTTTGCATATAATTTAGCAACGAGCAACGAATATATCCAGATGAGCTTAAGTAATTTTATTGAAAACTTCCAATTAATTTTTGATAATTTTGAGCAGAAAAATAGTCAACAAGATAAATAAATAAGTGAGATTCGTGGTAATTTAATTGATCATAAAACTTGCTTGGATAACATAAAACAAGCAATAATCGATGTCAAAAATGATCTATATAATATCTAGCCCATTGCTAGTTCATAGTAGTAACACAAAAAGTAAGCTTTTAGAATATTCTTCAAAAAGAAATAAGGAATACAGCTTAAGACTTATTTTAGAAATCAGGAAACATTTGTTGGCAACCGAAAGTGATCCTGAAATACAGCCGATAAATACTTATTTTACAAGGATGATAATTGATGCTAACGTGGCCTTTGAAGCAGTAGTCAATATGGATAAATTCAGAAAATGGATAATACAATAGGAAAATCTTAGCAAAAGTAGCCACAAAAATTGATAAGCTAAACGGCGCTTAACCTGCATGATCCAACAGCTATAACCCTTTTGGAGTCTATATCGGTGATCCGAAGTAAAAGCCGTTTAGCTTAATATCGAGGGTAGAACTGAAAAAAGCAATTTAGCCGCCGCTACAGCAATTCTGGCGGGGTTAGTATTAAGTAAGGAAATCATCAGAAGCTTATTAAGAGAAGAAATTATGCGTAAATCAGTCATTTATCAGGATATCTGGGAAAAAGGAAGACAAGAAGAAGCGGTTTCTTTGATTCTACGGCTACTTAACCGTCGTTTAGGTGAAATATCCTCAACTGTAAGCCAAAAAATCCAAGAACTATCTCTAGAACAATTAGAAACTTTAGGAGAAGCACTGCTCGATTTTACCAGCTTGACAGAGCTGACCACTTGGTTATTGGACACAGAAACTTAAATCCCCAGAAGATGTCTGCTCGTCCTGCGTTAAATTTTTAAATACCGGCTTTTTTTGTATTGATTTAACCATGGCTACCAGCGATATCTCCAATTCTACTCACTCATCCCCAAAACCCCTGCCAAAACTGGGACTTTTCACCATGTTTCGCTTAGGACTCTTTCAGATGGGACTAGGTATTATGTCCCTGCTGACTTTGGGGGTTCTCAATCGGATTATGATCGATGAGTTAAAAGTTTTACCCTTTCTCGCCACAGCTGCGATCGCTATGCACCAGTTTGTTAGTCCAGCACGCATCTGGTTTGGGCAAAGATCCGACGGTAAAACTATTTTCGGTCATCATCGCAGCGGTTATGTCTGGATTGGGGCGGCAGTTTTTACCGCTTTAGCTTTTGTTGCTTTGCAGGTAGTTTGGCAATTGGGACTTAGTATTCAAACTTCGGGATGGAATACCATTTCCTACGCCTGGATTGCCCTCTTAGCCTTAATTTTCGCCCTCTACGGACTCGCTTTAAGTGCCAGTTCTACCCCTTTTGCTGCCCTCTTAGTGGATGTGTCCGATGAAGATAATCGATCGCAATTAGTTGGTATAGTTTGGTCAATGCTGATGGTGGGAATCGTCGTCGGGGCGATCGTTAGTTCTCGTTTGCTGGATACTCCCAATATCTGCGGTACAAATATTTTGACCTATGATCCGACTCAATCAGCCCCTATAGCCAATATTCCGCAGCTAAAGGCGAATATTAACCCCGTGTTTGCGATTATGCCCGCTATCGTTTTCGGTCTCTGTATTTTAGCGACTTTTGGCGTAGAAAAAAAATATTCTCGTTTTAGTAGTCGGTCCACTCTTGTGCAAAGAGAGGATCAAATTACCTTTAAAGATGCCCTACAAGTTCTCACCGCTAGTCGGCAAACCGGTTTATTTTTCACCTTTCTGCTGATGATGACTTTGAGTTTATTTATGCAGGATGCAATTATGGAACCTTTTGGCGGCGAGGTTTTTGGGATGTGTATCGCCCAAACCACCCAATTAAACGCTTTTTGGGGAACCGGAACCCTTTTTGGTATTGCTGCCACGGGTTTTATGCTCATTCCCCGCATCGGTAAACAAAAAACCACTAAATATGGCTGTATTTTTGCAACAATTTGTTTTATTCTGTTGATTTTTGCCGGCTTTTCTGCTAACCAAAGTTTATTAAAATCAAGCTTGCTCTTTTTCGGTTTAGCTTCGGGAATGATTACCGCCGGAGCTACCAGTTTAATGTTAGATTTAACCGCCGCCGAAACCGCAGGAACTTTTATCGGCGCTTGGGGATTATCACAAGCGATCGCCCGGGGATTAGCCACG
The DNA here is from genome assembly GCF_000010625.1 of Microcystis aeruginosa NIES-843. Lineage (NCBI taxonomy): Bacteria > Bacillati > Cyanobacteriota > Cyanophyceae > Chroococcales > Microcystaceae > Microcystis > Microcystis aeruginosa. Next base: position 5,090,950 of record NC_010296.1, on the reverse strand, counting down.
GTTTTAGGCGGTACGATTTTAAATATCGGTAAAGTTGTCTTTTCTAGTCCGGTTTTAGCCTATGGCTTAGTTTTCCTCGTGCAAGCATTGGGAATGATCCTGGCAGTTTGGTTATTAAGTCGGGTTGATGTGAAGGAATTTAAGGAAAATGCCCGAGCAGCGATCGCAACAGTCATGAAAGGAGAGATCGACTAGCAAAAGCAAGTAAAAGTGAGATAACAGGAGAATTAGCCCGATCGGGGGAAGTTGGTTAGCCGCTTTTTTCCTATCCTAAAAGTAGAGAAGAAAACGAAAGAGGAGGCGAAAACGATGAAAAGGACTTTAATGATTGCCCTAGGTTCCCTAGCCTCCTTACTGCTGATTAACCCCGTCGGTGCGGAAAATCCTCAACAGGTACAACAATTATTGAATACGCGGGAATGTCCAGGCTGTGATCTCCGCGGTGCAGATTTAAGGGGGGCGCATCTAATCGGTGCCGATTTGAGAAAAGCGAATTTACAGGGAGCTAATCTGGAGGAAGCTAACTTAGAGGGCGCGGATTTGACGGATGCTAACCTGGAAGGCGCAAATTTAACCGCAGCTTTTCTGACTAATGCAAGTTTCAATCAAGCTGATCTCGATGGAGTCAATTTCACCAGTGCCGTGATTTATGATGCCGATGTGACAGGTGCATCGATGGAGAGAATTAACTTGACAAATGCTCAGATTTATGGTACTGGCATCGCTGTGGGTGGTGGCAATCCCTAGATAGGGCGGGCTGAATGAATCTAAAAACCTGGCGTTGTCAAATTGAAAGATGCTCCGAATCAGCACCGGAACTGAAATTACTTTGATAGGAAAGATTACATGGCATCTTGACAATTAGTGTTTAATGAACGAATAGTGCCGATAGTTGGGCTTAAGTGGGGAACAAGAGTCGCTCGATTTAGCAGTGGAATTAGCCCTACAATCGGCGTAGGGCTAATTCATGAATTAGCCCTACAATCGGCGTTGTCAAATGGAAAGATGCTCCGAATCAGCACCGGAGCATTGCATCTTTCCTCTTCTGATCTGACAACGCCGAAAACCTTGTGGGGTGCGACTTTTAGACTTTTTTTATTAACGATCGCTTTTGATAATTTCCCCGATTAAGTCTCACTGGGATTCTGGGACATCCGGCGCGAGAATCATCAATTGTCCCTCCTTATCCTCGCGAATGGCTAGAATCGCTGGACGTTCATTTTCTGCCGACTGAGGGGATAACCTGCGAAAAACATAGATCCAATTGTTATTTTGGATTAATAACCGCCAAACTCGCGGGGGATTAACTTTGCTATCATTCGTTTCTTTTCCCCGCAGCTCTTCGAGTAATTTAGTCTCACCGATAATTCGATAACCTTTGAGAGAAGGATCGGTAAAAACATCCTCCGGATTCCGACCGATCGCTATCTGTTTTTCCGGTAAAACTAAAGTGATAACTGGTAAGGTAGAACTATCATTAACTGCATCGCGACGGGCATCGATCGATCCCTGAATTCGAGCTAACCAAAAAAGAATAATTAATAGCCAAATAACAGCGATCAAATCTTTTCGGAGAGATTCGGGAATTCCCCGGACTAATAAACTTAGAAACGGAAATTTTTGATGAAATTTCCGTTTAAATTGACTGACAATTGAATAGGATGGCAGGGGAGACAAAATCCAGAGGGCAAATTGAATCGCAAAGGCAACGGCAACCAGTGCCAGAAACGTTCGCAGCAACGCCCCGAAATCGCCGCAGAAGACCTGTATCGGTACAAAAAGGAAGGAACGCAAGGGCAAGTCCAGACGGTTAATCTCAAGGCGAAACTAGCCGAAATAGGCCCACCGATAGATCCATCCCGTAAAATAGAGAAAAATCCCCAGCAAACCGAGAAGACTGGCGAAAGTTCCTAGTATCTGTGTTCCGGGAGGGGGAGAATTCGGAGCGCTCACGGCAAAATGTCCCTGATTGGCGTTTTCGATCGCTATCCTACTCGATCGATCGGGTTCTATCGCCAGTTCTTTGTATTTTATCAAGGAGAATAACCATGTCCATCGACGATCCCCGACAAGTTCGTTTGTTAATCGAGAAAATGGAAGCGAGTTTACCAATCCCTGTGCGTGCAACTCCCGAAACGTTAAAAATAGCTGAAACAAAAGGCGAGCGATACAAACCCGATCACCAGTTTTCGATCGATAAAATTTTCTACACTGGAGACGAGGGGGGAATTATTTGTTCCCTAAAAAATGAATCGGGAAAACAAACGGGTCTTATATGTTCTTTAACCCATCTACGCATCGATAACGATCATCCGTTAGCGGCGGATATTCAATCCTACCAGAAAAAGCGATCGATGCGGATTGCACTACAGGATGGCAAAACCGGAAAAGCCCTCCGTATTGCCAAACAAAACCGCCCGAAAAAAGGTTTCGGAAAGTAAAAATATATTGACAAAAACCGCAGGTTGGGTTACGAGTAGCGCTAACCCACCGAATCGAATTATATTCGGGGAATAGGAATTTGATTAGTTCGTTGCTACCAGATCGTATTAACCGTTGATAATTGAATTTTTCGATCTCGGCTAATTAAGGGAACGTTTAAATATAGGGCGGTTGCCGCAATAATTCGATGTAAAGATACCAGATAACCGCATGAGTATCTAAGTAGCTGGTTATAATTAAATTTAAAATGGATTTCAGGTTCGATCCCCCCTGCCCCCCTTGATAAGGGGGGTGTCTGATAATTTTTAACGCCTACCTACTTAAAACTGCTTTTAACACTTAAAGAGCCTATGCCGTAAAATCTCCCCACGCTTCTCGTCGGGTTTTATCGATATCTTCAGCCGAGGGAGCCTGTCCTAAATCGGCGCATATACCCCATAAAGAGGGACGGGGTTGATTAACTTCTGCCGATTCCGATGCCATTTCTGCGGTAATTTTTTCGATCAGTTGCCGTTTCTCGATCGAGGATAATTTTTCCACCCACCGCATTAGCTCTTGTAGAGTCATATTTCTATCGTCCACCGCGTAAAGGAGTAGCTTTATAAGTTTTAACATAAGGAGAAGATACAACGCTTCCCCTTTGACAATCCCGACGCTAAAACATGGAAAAACCCTCTAGAAAAAACCCCAGGGTGGGTTACGAGTAGCAGTAACCCACCGCATCCAAGATTGAAAACAGAACCAAGCAAATCCCGATCATTCAGGCAAGGTAAAGATGAAAAAACTCTACCCAATAATAACCGCAACTAGCCTAGTTTTTATCGCCTCTCTTGCCGGCTATCATCTACCCATAAACGAAGTGGGAATTGGTCATGCCAGCTGCGGCACCAGCCCCAACATTGGCAATTAGGGAACTACCGAGGACGGTGGAATCGTTATACCAGATGTCGCCGTTGGTGGTATTGACGTAGATGCCGGAGGGGGCTCCCAATGATCCCCCGGTGAACCCCGCTCCGCTGAAAAACGAAGCAGGGTTAAGGGGATTTCCAGGCAGAGGACCACCAGTAAAGCCCAGACCCTTGATCCCCGGACTAATAAAGCCGACCAAGCTGCTGTCAAGACGGTCTGCCAGAACGATCCTGTCATCGAGTACGGAGAAGCCGAAGATCAGATCACGGTTCGCTAGGCCAATTTCGTCGAGCCAGAATAAATCGCTTCCGGCAAAATCGACAAGGGTATCCTGACCCGAGCTACCATTGAGGGCGTCGTTGCCAAGGCCACCACCAAGGACATTGTTGCCAATGTTGCCCACGAGGATGTTGTTGGTGCCATTGCCAGTAGCGTTGATATTGGCACTTCCCGTCAGGATCAAGTTCTCAATCCCGAATCCTTGGGTACCCAATGTCCCCGGTGCTAGGGAATAGGTTACTGAGGACAATACCGTATCAGCCGTCCCACCTGGGGCAGTGTTCAAAAGTTCCCGGACGATGTCGCCGCTGTTGTCCACACCGTAGAGGTCGTCGCCATTACCACCATCCATCGAGTCAACACCAACACCACCATTGAGGATGTCGTTGCCATCTCCGCCATTGAGGGTGTCGTTGCCAAGGCCACCATCAAGGACATTGTTGCCAATGTTGCCCACGAGGATGTTGTTGGCGCCATTGCCAGTAGCGTTGATATTGGCACTTCCCGTCAGGATCAAGTTCTCAATCCCGAATCCCTGGGTACCCAATGTCCCCGGTGCTAGGGAATAGGTTACTGAGGACAATACCGTATCAGCCGTCCCACCTGGGGCAGTGTTCAAAAGTTCCCGGACGATGTCGCCGCTGTTGTCCACACCGTAGAGGTCGTCGCCATTACCACCATCCATCGAGTCAACACCAACACCACCATTGAGGATGTCGTTGCCATCTCCGCCATTGAGGAAGTCGTCGCCAAGGCCACCATCGAGGCTGTCGTTGCCCGCATTACCTATTAGGAAATCGTTGCCCGCATTACCTAGTAGGAGATCATCGCCATCATTACCAATGATTAAATCATTACCATCACCACCGTCAGAAGTGTCATTGCCAAGGCCACCATAGAGGGTGTCGTCGCCAAGTCCGCCATTGAGGGTGTCGTTGCCATCACCACCATCGAGGAAGTCGTTGCCAAGCCCACCATGGAGGGTGTCGCTGCCATCATCGCCATCGAGGAAGTCGTTGCCATTACCACCATCGAGGAAGTCGTCGCCATCATAGCCAAAAATGATATCATCGCCCCCCAGTCCACTGTACCACCCGATGACTCCAAGTGATGCGAAAAGTGGAGTAATGATGTTATTGAATATATCTCCCGTAATTAGAGGCATGAATTTAATTCTCCTTAACTATCAAGTAACTTTACATAGGGACGCTTATCTATTAGATAGCAATGTCGCCAGTGTTACAGAAAAAATATCTAAAAAGTACTTGGCAAAATAAATCTTAATATTAGCTGAGTTCGGGCTACAGCCTTGATCGTAAAGATGAATGATAGGGCATCGTCTTCTGTCGCCCGAAAACGAAAAGCTCATACCTCACCATTAAGATAACTGCTATAACTCTCTTCTGTTAGCGCAATCGCTGATCTGGTAGGGTGCGTGTTTGCGGAGATAATCTCTGATAAAAAACTCAAATTAACAATCCGCGCCCCACCCAGCAACTTGATCATTAAATTGGTGCGCTATGATTATAATAATTAGAGATGATCTGGAGTCAATCCTGTTAATTTAGCAATTCTTGCTAATATTTTCACGGCAAAGTATCCCTAATTTGCGCTTTTGATTGCTATCCTACTTGATCGGGTTCTATCGCCAGTTCTTTGTATTTTATCAAGGAGAATAACCGTGTTGATGGACGATTCCCGATTCGATGGTTTGTCGAGCCAAATTGGATAATCGTTGATCCGCGTAAAGATACCAGATAACCCCATGAGTATCTAAAACTGCTGCCGTTTCTCGATCGAGGATAATTTTCCCGCTACTGCGTAAAGGAGTAGCGGCTCTTCTGGTTTCTGTGTGGAAACGGGGTCTATACTGATAGTTTCTTCAGCAAAATAGTCCTAAAAGTCTTTCCCAGTAAACATTTCACGATTCTATAAGCAAAAATTATCACACAAAGTCGAGAAGAGCCGAGTAGCTTTATAAGTTTTAACATAAGGAGAAGATACAACGCTTCCCCTTTGACAATCCCGACGCTAAAATATGGAAAAAACCCTCTAAAAAAAACTGATCATTCAGGCAAGGTAAAGATGAAAAAACTCTACCCAATAATAACCGCAACTAGCCTAGTTTTTATCGCCTCCCTTGCTGGCTATCATCTACCGGCCACTGGCGATCAATCTCCCGTCAAGAAAATTCCCGTATTCATACCAGATGATACAAATGTATCTTTAAAAAATGGCACTTCTCTATCTGGGAGATTAATCAAGTTCGATTCCCAAGCAAAAACGATCGCTTTAGGGAGAGATTCAAAAACAAAAGAAGTGGCAATGAAAGAGATCAAACAGATAGAGTTTCAAGGGAAGGTTATTATCAAAAGCGGAAGGCTTGTTATTCGTGGGGAAGAGAAATCAAGCAATCCAAAAGAGAATAGAAAACGCTGGCAGGAACCCCTACAGAACTTCAAAATTATTGATGTTAATGAAGGAAAAGCGGAAGTAACTTTAACCTCGCTAGATTCTCCAGAAATAGGAGGGATCGAGGATGTGGTGCGTAACAGTTCCTACGTTGTTGAGGAAATTAAATTCAACCCCTCGGACAAAATTGAGATTCAGGTAAACCCGCATTAAAATTCACAAAGGAGAGGTCAATTATTTAGGTAATTAAGGAAGACTTTAAATGGGAAAGTTGGCTGATGTATTGTTCGATTGTTTTTGGTGATAGTGGATCGTTTAAGGTCGGGTTAGCGAGGTAAAAAATGATGTCATTAATGAGATTTTCCTCATCTGTTTTATAGGCGATATCTTCTCTGCATTCGATGGCATCAGCCCAGTTTTCTAAGTCGGTGGCAGATAGAGCGTTATTGAGATAGCGATCAAGAATATCGATCAGATGCTCTTTTTTTAGGGTGATAATTGCTTCGCTACTGTCCCAAGGAAAGGTTTTTAGGATAGGGAGGATAGTTGATAGGGGTTGGTCAAAGTTGACTAGGGCGTGAGGTATTCTTGTCTATTTTTCATGGGTATTTTTGTTTGATGTGAACAGTATATAGCGGTTCTCGCATCTGTGCGGCACACTTAAACCTTTGCTGATTAAGCTGTTCAGGATCGGGAATGTACCTCTTGTGAATCAGAAACGCTATAAGTAGCTGGTTATAATTAAATTAAAAGGTTCTTCGGTTTGTGTTATGCAATGGACGGGAGTTATAAGGGGTGAAACCCTTATATAGAAAGACATTGCTTCGATTTTTGCCAATTGTTTTCAATCTAGAACGAGCTAATCAATTAAGTCTCTTGCCATATAAGGATTTAGTCGATTTATGCCCCCCTATCGAACCATAACAAGTAACGAAGAGCCAATTAAAAATGGATTTTAGGTTCGATCCCCCCTGCCCCCCTTGATAAGGGGGGTGCCGATAGGCGGGGGGATCCCCCTTGATAAGGGGGGTGCCGATCCCCCCTTAGTCCCCCCTTGATAAGGGGGGTGCCGATCCCCCATGCTCCCCTTGATAAGGGGGGTTTCTGATAATTTTTAACGCCTACCTACTTAGTAATTATAATCTTTTGGTAACTGTCCATTTTGAACGCCGATTAAAGGGGAAACTATGAAAATAGACTATGATCGAGCCGCTAATGCCGCTTATATTCGTCGTTTTGAGGGAAAGGTTATTGATTCTGAGGAAGTAGCGCCGGGGATTGTCTATGATTACGATGAGACGGATAGGATTGTAGGGATTGAGATTTTAGCAGTCAAACAGAGAACGGCCGAACAATTCAAAAATATTGATTTTCTGTTGGAAGAGAGTGAAAAACAAGAGATTAGACAATGGTTCGGAAAGTTAATACTAAATTGTTAAGTGATGTGAGAAATTCAGGAAATATGGGAGGTGCTATAATTGACATATTTACTCAGTCAAAAAACGATGATTAAGTTAAAAGTCACAACGGTAGGGAACTCTATGGGGGTGATTTTCCCGAAAGAGTTGGTGGAGAAGCTGCGCCTTAGTAAAGGCGATATGCTCTACGTCTTGGAAACGCCGAATGGCTTTGAGCTTACACCCTACGACCCCGAATTTGTCCAGCAAATGGAAGTGGCGGAGGAAGTGATGCGCGAAGACTGGAATGTTTTGAGAAAGCTGGCAACTTAGGCTCATGAACCAGCTAATCTGGATAGCTGATGGGGTAGCTATCGCGATTCATCACCGCCAAATAGCCGAGCATGGTGGATTAGAGGGTATTCGAGATGAGGGGTTGCTAGAAAGCGCACTTTCCCGACCGCAAAATCTTCTGGCTTATTCTAAGTCGCCTCCTGACATGGCTTCTTTGGCAGCAGCCTACGCTTATGGGATTGTCAAGAATCACCCTTTTGTAGATGGGAATAAGAGAACGGCCTATGTAGTGACGAGGACTTTTCTCAGGCTCAATGGCTACGATGTTCAAGCTTCTAGTCAAGAAAAATACCAGATATGGATCGATCTTGCTGTTGGTAAGCTTTCAGAGGAAGAATTAGCTGATTGGATTAGGAAACGTTTATTAAAGATTCCTCTAATGTCGGGTTAGCGAGGGGAAAAATTATGTCATTGATCAGATCTTCGTACTTAAATAGGACTGTTATCGCATTAAATTTAACAAGGGAGTTGAATATGATTACCTTTGAAAACGCGCTGGAGTTGGTTAGTCAATTACCAAGGGAACAGCAAGAAATGTTAATCGAGTCAGGGGAGAATATCAGGAATTGAGAGCTTGTTCCTGTAGTTATGATTGCCGCATCATTTTCTATTTAGAACGAGACGAAAAAACTTAAACAGATAGGATAGTTTTGATTAACATTGGAACTCATGATGAGGTGTATTAACTAATAACTGATAGCGGAAATAACTATGAATCCCAAATTTTACGCCTTACTTACCCTTTCCCTAGTGGCTACCGTCACCCTACCAGTTGTTAACGGGAAACTCTCCTCTCTCGTCCCTGCGGTAATAGCGCAAAATACGGATGCGAGGAAAGCCGAAGCGGATCAACTTTTGCAATTATGTCGCCAGAATCTTGATAATAATCAAGTAAAATTGGCGATTCAATCCTGTCAACAGGCGGTGATAGCCTACCGGCAAATTAAAGACCTTTCAGGGGAAGCTAAATCTACCGTTAATTTAGGCAATGCCTATTTTAACGACGGTCAATACCGTCAAGCTATTTCTGTTTTAGAAAATGCGGTTAAAATAGCACAAGAGTCAAAAGAACGTCGTCTAGAAGCCCTCGCCTTTTTAAATCTCGGTGGGGCTTACTATGAGTTAGGAGAATTTAAGGAGAGCATAGAATTTTTTCAGCAGACTTTAACCATCGCAAAAGAAATTAAGGATGCTGATTTAGAAAAAAGTGCTGAAAAACTCTTAGTATTAATGGAAGCAGAAAAACAGCGAAAAGAAGCGGATAAGCTTTTCGAGCAAGGCGCTCAACAATATAAAATATAGCAATTCTTGGAGCTATGAGGTACAATAGAAAGTAAATAGACAAATAATAGAACTTACCAGCTTCCTATGAGACCCTATTCCGTAGATTTTCGCCAAAAAATTATCGATGTCTGGAAGAAAGAAAAAATTTCCATTCGAGGACTAGCCCAGAGATTTGACGTGGCTAAAAGCTTTATTCAGAAGTTATTGAAGCAACATAAAGAAACAGGAGATATCCGTCCTCGTCCGCAAGGGGGAAGTCCGCCAACCAAGTTATAGTCATTTCAAATAAGTGTGAGACGAGGGAAAAATAAGGTAAAATCAAGAGAAACGAGCAACCCATACAGAAAAATGTCTTATAGCCTAGACTTGAGAAAAAAAGTAATCGATTATGTAGAGAATGGGGGAAGCATAACCAAAGCCGCCGCTCTATTTAATATAGGAAGAGCGACGATATATAGATGGCTAGGTAGGGAAAAACTGGAAGCAACAAAGGTAAAACACCGTCAGAGAAAGCTGGACTGGAAAGCACTGTCAAAAGATGTCCAAGAAAATCCCGAGGCAAGATTAAGAGACAGAGCCGAGAAATTTGGAGTGAGACCAAGTGCCATTTGCTATGCCTTAAAAAACATGAAAGTTACCAGAAAAAAGAAGGAACTTCGTTATAGAGAAAGAAACCGAGAAGAAAGAATGAAATACTACAGAGTGCTGAGAGAATTGATTAAAATATATGGAAGTGAAAGCCTTGTATTTATTGATGAGTCAGGGTTTGAAGAATTTCAAGCCTGTTTTTATGCTTGGTCAAAAAAAGGGAAGAAAGTCTTTGGAGATAGACAAGGAAAACGAGGAAAAAGAGAGAACCTTGTCGCTGGTAGAAGAAAGGGAAAAAAAGACTTTATTGCACCGATGGTATTTACGAGAAGCCTGAATGCCGAAGGTTTTGAAGGGTGGTTATCTTTATATTTGTTGCCCTCTCTAACCATAACATCAGTATTAATTATGGATAATGCACCAATTCATCGGAAGACAGTCATTAAACAACTGGTAGAGGAAGCAGGTCATCAGGTCGTGTTTTTGCCAAAATACTCTCCTGATTTAAATGATATCGAACATGATTTTAGTGCATTAAAGAGGGCAAGAATGTATGCTCCTGTGGGGACACCCCTTGATGAAATTATTCGTACTTATTGTGTCGCCTAGTGTCTCGTTCTTATTTGAAATAACTATAAATAGTGAACAACTGATAATTTTAATAGAAATCATCGAAGCTAACAATGATGCAACTCTCGAAGAATTATCGGACTTACTGTATGAAAAGACACAGGTGAAAGTCAGTAGAGCCACCCTGGGGCGGCTTACGCAAAAACTCAATTACAGTTTCAAAAAAAAACACTACACGCGGCGGAAAAAGAAAGTGACAGGGTACAGCAAAAAAGAGTGGAATACTGGTCAGAAGTTCGGGAAATTGAGGCATCAAAACTAATTTTCATCGATGAATCGGGGGTAAATTTAGCCCTTTTGAGACTCTATGCTAGAGCCTTAATTGGCCGAAGAGCTCGGGGAAGAAAACCACAAAAAAGAGGGAGAAATATTTCAATAATTAGTGCTATAAGCTTAGAAAAAGTTGTCGCATCAGTCAACATATACGGTGCAGTGGATGCGGTAACATTTGAAGGATTTATTCTAAAGGAAGTGCTGCCAAAAATTAAAGAAGGAGACTGTCTGATCATGGATAACGCCAAGATTCATCTCGGAGAAATGGTCAGAGAAATAATCGAACAAGAAAAAGCTAGACTCATCTATTTACCTCCTTATTCTCCCGAATTCTCTCCTATTGAAAACTTTTGGTCAAAAGTGAAAGCGACGTTAAGAAAACTGAAGGCGAGAACTTACAAAGACTTAATAGAAGGGATTGAATTGGCTATGTTAGAAGTTACTCAAAAAGATATTCGCAATTGGTTTACTCACTGTTGCTACTGTACCTCATAAGTCAGAGAATTGCTATAAGTCAGTTTCGAGAAGCCTTGCAATCGTGGGAAAAAGCCTTACAAATTTATCAAGAAATCAAAAATCGCCAAGGAGAAGCCGCTTCTTTAGACAATTTAGGAAACGCTTACAGTTCCCTCGGACAATATCAGAAAGCGATCGATCTCCACGAAAAGTCTTTAGTCATTAACAGGGAGATAGTTAATCGCCAAGGAGAAGCCAATTCTTTAAACAATTTAGGAAACGCTTACCAATCGCGTGGAGAGTATCAAACAGCGATCGATTACCATCAGCAGTCTTTAGACATCAGGAGGGAGATTAAAGATCGACAGGGGGAAGCGGCCTCTTTAAACAATTTAGGAAACGCTTACCAATCGCGTGGAGAGTATCAAAAAGCGATCAATTACCATCAGCAGTCTTTAGACATCAGGAGGGAGATTAAAGATCGACAGGGGGAAGCGGCCTCTTTAAACAATTTAGGAAACGCTTACCAATCGCGTGGAGAGTATCAAAAAGCGATCAATTACCATCAGCAGTCTTTAGACATCACGAGGGAGTTAGATGATCGTTCTGGGGAAGCCAGTTCTTTAAACAATTTAGGACTTAATTACCACTTACTAGGACAGTACCAAAAAGCTATCAATTACCACCAGCAGTCTTTAGACATTGCGAAGAAAATAGGCGATCGTCAGGGGGAAGCCAATTCTTTAGGCAATTTAGGAAACGTTTACCAATCCCTCGGACAATACCAAAAAGCGATCGATTACCACCAGCAGTCTTTAGAAATCGCTGAGAAAATCGGCGATCAAGGAAGTAAAGCCAGATCTTTAGGCAATTTAGGAAACGCTTACCAATCGCGTGGAGAGTATCAAAAAGCGATCGATCTCTACGAAAAGTCTTTAGTCATCACGAGGGACATAGGCCTTCGGCAAGAGGAAGGGTCTTTTTTAAACAATTTAGGAGTTGCTCACTACTTCCTCGGAGAGTACGAAAAAGCGATCGATTACCTTAAACAGACTTTAGACATTGCGAAGAAAATAGGCGATCTAAAAGGGGAAGCCGATTCTTTAGGCAATTTAGGAAGTGCTTATCTTTCCCTCGGACAATATCAGAAAGCGATCGATTACCATCAAGAGAATCGAGCCATAGCGAGGAAAATCGGCGATCTACAAGGGGAAGCTAATTCTTTAAATAATTTAGGAGTTGCTTATCAAAAGATAAATCAACCCGCAGAAGCGATCAAGAATTTGGAAGAGTCCCTCAACATTATCCTCAAGATACGGGGAGATATTTCGAGGGAAAATATTGCAGGTCAAAATCGAAAATCGTTTTTAGCCTCTAATGAGAAAACCGTCATCACTCTCGCCACAATCCTCATCCAGCAAAATCAACCAGAAAAAGCCTTTCAATGGCTTAACCTCGCCACTACTGCCGATCTCGCCGATTACAATCGCCTGATTAATGCGAAAGTTGCTGATCTCGATGCACAAAAAGCACTTGATAACTGGAACACCGACAATCAACAACTCGAAGGAATGCGCCGACAACTACAGGATAAATACTCGGAAGAACTAGCAAAAGATATCCGACAATTCGAGGAGAAAGTGTATAAAAATGCGGAAACTATCGGACAGAAATATCCCGAAATTGCTGAACTTTTTGAAAGTAAACCCACCGACATCGCCCAACTCCAGAAAAATATCGCTCCTGATACCCTCGTTATTCAACCCGTTCTCTTAGGCAATAAAGCCACCTTATTCCTTATTACCAGAGACAAACTAACCGTTATCCAAAGCGATGCAAAAGCCGATGATTTTAATCAACTTGTCAGTCAATACCGTACCCAATTAGCCGACTATAAAAATGCCGACTACCTCGTTACTGGTAGTAAATTATACGAGATTTTAATCCGTCCCATTGAGTCCCAAATCGCCACCAGTTCCCCGAAAAATATCGCCATCATCGCTACCGGACAACTGCGCTATATTCCCTTTGAAACTCTCTACGATAAGAAAAATGACCAAGTTCTCCTAGAAAAATATCCAATTTATTATTTAACTCGCATCTCCACATCTAAGCTAAACGGCTTTTACTTCGGATCACCGATATAGACTCCAAAAGGGTTATAGCTGTTGGATCATGCAGGTTAAGCGCCGTTTAGCTTACCCCTCCCGCGACCGAAAGAAAACCCTTACAAGGCCTAGCATTTGCTAACCCTAAACCCACCCAAGAAGAACTTAAAGGCACAGAAATAGAAGCAGAAACTATCAGCAAAATCTTTCCAGGAAGTGAAAAATATCTCGGTATAAACGCAACTCTAGATATATTCAAAAAACAAGCCTTTCGCTTCTCGATTTTACACTTAGGAACTCATGGATGCTTTAATCTTGCTGGCTGTCCTAATTTGGGTATGCAAGCTAATACTATTCTTTTCGCCAATAAAGAGCAATATAACATCGCTGATGCCGCATTATTAGGCTTAAAAAATACCGAATTAATCACCCTGAGTGCTTGTCAAACCGCCAAGGAAGCCAACGCAGACGGTCAGGAAATTTCAGGACTTGCTTACGTCTTAGAAAGAGCCGGTGCTAAATCAGTAATTGCCAGTCTTTGGAATGCTGAAGATAATACCAGTGCGGAAATTATGACCCAATTTTATCAGAATCTCAAGAATGGTATGAGTAAAAGTGAAGCCATGCAAAAGGCCAAATTGAGTCAAATTAAAAGCCATCCTTTCTTTTGGTCGCCCTTTATTTTGATTGGGTCTGCTAATTAGGTAGGCGTTAAAAATTATCAGACACCCCCCTTATCAAGGGGGGATTAAGGGGGGATCGGCACCCCCCTTATCAAGGGGGGACTAAGGGGGGATCGGCACCCCCCTTATCAAGGGGGATCCCCCCGCCTATCGGCACCCCCCTTATCAAGGGGGATCCCCCCGCCTATCGGCACCCCCCTTATCAAGGCTATCCATTAGTCGGATCTTTCTTAACAAAAAGAGAAGAAACTTAAAAAAAGGGGAAACGATTGATAGGTATAGTTTTGAAAGAAGGAATTAATACCATTTTTCTAAATTCCTGACAGACATAGAGCTTCTAAAATCCAAGACCATCCCGTCAAATACCCGATCGTGTCATTGGATAGAGAATTTAAAAGATGGTAAAGTTTACTTCTTAAGTTATCAAGGGAGTTAAAATTGCCCCAGGCCAATAGGTTTTTCAAATATAGCCAAACTCTCTCAATTGGATTTACTTCTGGACAATAGGGAGGTTGATAAAATAGGATAATATTATCAGGTATTTCTAGGTCGGTCGCCGTATGTGCGGGAGCATTATCTAATTGAATAATATGTAATTCCTCAGAAAAAGCTTGAGAAAAAAGCGTTAAATATTGATTAAAACATTCCCCATCTAAATGAGAAAATTCATAGAAAAAACTGCTACCTGTTCGAGGTTCTATTAAACCATAGAGCCAGAGATATTGAAAATTATACTGAAAATTACCAAGGGGCTTTATGCCTTTAATTGTTATTTTATCTCTGACAATGGTATGACAGCCGAAGCGACTTTCATCTTGACACCAGAAGCGGACTTTTAAATATTGACTAACTTTTTCAGATTCCTTTTCTAGTAAAGCTTGTAGCTGTTCAGATAGATTATTTTGGAATATTTTTACTTCTCCTGGTAATTGTTTTAAATTTTGAGGTCGAGCCACTTTTAATTTAGCTTGTAATTCATTTCTTACGAGACGGTAAACAGTTATATAACTGGTGGGTATTTCTAAAATAATTGATACCCAAAAATGAATTTCTTTATAACTTTGAAATCCTTCTGGGTCTTTTAATTCATTCTGAATTAGAGCGGCTTCTTCCACTGAAATCTTTTTGGGTCTTCCCAGTTTTTCTGGTTCTGACAAGAGATTTTCTATCCCTCCTTCTCGATAACAACTTAACCAGCGATGAATAGTTCTTTCTGAGCGTCCTATTAACACGGCGAGATGACGAACCGTTTCTACCTCCTTAATTTTTAGTAGATACAGGGATTGTACTTTAGCAAAGTTTAAAGAGGTTACTTGTTGCTTCAACAAGGATTTTAAGTCTTCTACTGACTCAGCAACATTAATATTAGGGACTCCACTCATTGCCTTTTTACCACACAAACTATACCTTTACCAAGTATGACATACTTTTTGAAAAATGGTATAAGGTGGAGGTAAGCAAAAAAATGGAGAAATGGGCAGCCCAAGAATTACAGTATGCAGACCTAGGGGACACCAGAAGAAAGAAAAGGTTAATCAGTATCGTGGAAAACTTGGCCAGTCAACCTAGTACAAGTGTGCCACAAGCTTCAGGAAATCTAGCCGCAGCGAGTGCCACCTACGACTTTTGGAATTCCCCCTATTTTCACCCCTCAGATATAATTGCCGCCCAGGCCAAAAGTACAGTAGAAAGAATCAAAGAACATCCAATAGTTTTGGCAGTGCAAGACACAACAAGTTTAGACTTTACGACGCAAAAAGCCAAAAAAGGCATGGGTTATCTAGATTATAAAAAATCCTTTGGTCTCAAAGTTCATACCACCTTAGGAGTGTCCCCAGTCGGAATACCTTTAGGACTGATTAATCAATATGTCTGGGCAAGAGAAGAAAAGAATTTAGGGATTGCCAAGCAACGCAAAAAAAGAGAAACCCAAGAAAAAGAAAGTCAAAGATGGTTAGATTCTTTGTCAGAAACACAACAACAGATACCCGAAGATATTCAAGTAGTAACAATCGGAGATTGTGAGGCAGACATATTTGATTTATTTGCCCAATCAAGAAGTCCTAACTCTCATTTATTAATTCGAGGAACTCATAACCGAAAAGTTAACTATCTCGAAGACAAGCAAAGGTCAGGGCATTCAGAGCCTAAATATTTACATCAATCCATCAGAGAAATAAAAGCCTGTGGGACCTTAGATGTGCAAGTAAAACGCAATCCTAATCACGAGGCTAGACTAGCTAAACTAACAGTTAGATTTGCCAGTTTTGAAATACAAGTACCTAGCCATCACTCCAAGGCGACCCCTCGTCAACCGGTCAAATTACAGGTAATTTTAGCTGAAGAAGAAAATCCGCATAGCGGAGTTAATCCTATCAGTTGGCTGCTCTTAACTAGCCTAGACATTAGTAGCTTTGAATCAGCGATAACCTGTGTGCGCTGGTATAGTTATCGCTGGTTAATAGAACGCTATCATTTTGTTTTAAAAAGTGGTTGTGGATTAGAAAAACTGCAATTAGAAACGGGTAGGAGAATTGAGATGGCCTTAGCTACCTATTCAATTGTAGCTTGGAGATTACTTTGGTTAACCTATCAAGCACGCTTACACGGAGAGGAGAGTTGTGAAAGTTTTTTGGAAGAACATGAATGGCAATCTTTGTGTGCCACTATTCATAAAAAGAGTCCGCCACCTGAAAAGCCGCCCTCCTTTCGAGAAGCGGTCAGAATGATTGCTTCTCTTGGGGGGTTTTTAGGTAGAAAAGGTGACGGTGAACCTGGTGTTAAAACTATTTGGTTGGGACTGCGAAGGTTACATGATATCAGCCAGACTTGGAAACTATCTCATCAAATTAGTCCCCCTATAGAACCCCCTTGAGCCATCTGGCACACTTTTCTCTTTTTGTCAAATTTTATGTTAAGAAAGATGTGACTAATGGATAGCTTATCAAGGGGGGCAGGGGGGATCGAACCTAAAATCCATTTTTAATTTAATTATAACCAGCTACTTAATTAAGCAGCCGATGATAACTCTCGATCGCTGATAATCAGAATTATTTCCTAACTTTTAACTGCTGACATCTGCCGCATTTCTAAATACACTAACAAAGCGTTAATATCGGCTGGATTGACTCCGCCAATTCGGGAGGCTTGACCGATGGTGGCGGGTTTAATTTTTGTTAATTTTTCCCGCGATTCCATTGACAAAGTTTCGATTTTCATGTAGTCAATATCGGGGGATAAATGACGGTTACTGTGGCGACTAATTTGGTCAATTTGATTTTGTTGTCGTTTCAGATAACCGGAATATTTAATTTCAATTTCTACCCCTTCTCTTTCGGCTAAATTTATATCGGGATTACCTAAACCATAACGATCAAGATCGAGATAATGCAAGCTAGGACGACGCAGTAAATCCGCTAAAGAGAGAGAACCTTTGATTTTTTGTTCTGTATCCTTAACGATGGCAATTGCCACCTGATCCCGTTCTTTAATTCTCGTTTCGTGTAGGCGTTCTTTTTCAGCGATAATATTAGCTTGTTTGCTCTGGAATAATTGCCAACGCCGGTTATCAATTAAACCAATTTCTCGCCCTAAAGGTGTTAATCTTTGATCGGCATTATCCGATCGCAATACTAAGCGATATTCGGAACGACTGGTTAACATTCGATAGGGTTCCCGCAGATCCTTAGTACACAAATCATCGACCAAAGTTCCCAGATAACTTTCCTCCCGGGGAAAAACAATTAACTCTTTTCCTAAAGCAAACCGCGCCGCATTAATCCCCGCCACCAGTCCCTGGGCTGCCGCTTCTTCATAACCGGTTGTCCCGTTAATTTGTCCCGCACAAAATAATCCCTCAATCTTCTTCGTCATCAGGGTTGGATAACACTGAGTTGCTGGTAAATAATCGTATTCCACTGCATAGGCAGCACGCAACATCACACAGTTTTCTAAACCGGGTAAAGTCCGCAGCATTGCTAATTGAACATTTTCCGGCAGTCCCGTTGAAAAGCCTTGGATATAAAGTTCGGGAATATCGCGCCCTTCCGGTTCAATAAAAATTTGATGACTTTCTTTATCGGCAAAACGGACGATTTTATCCTCAATACTGGGACAATAACGCGGCCCTTTGGAGTCAATAAAACCGCCATAAATGGGGGATAAATGTAAATTATCTCTGATTAATTGATGAGTTGCCGCCGTGGTGCGGGTGAGATGACAGTTCATTTGTTCCCGTTCGATCCACACCTCTGGATCAAAACTAAACCAACGTACCTCGTCATCGGGCGGTTGCGGTTCCATGCGCGAGTAATCCACCGAACGCTTATCCACACGGGCAGGAGTGCCAGTTTTTAGGCGACCGGTCTCGAATCCGAGACGATTTAGGGTTTCTGTTAAACCCACCGCCGCAAATTCGCCCGCGCGTCCGGCGGCCATAGATTTGCCGCCGATCCAGATTTTGCCGCCTAAAAAAGTGCCAGTGGTTAAAATGACGGCTTTAGCGGCGAAACAAGTGCCGAAATAGGTTTCTACCCCTAAAACTTGCTCATTTGCCCCTAAAATCAGGTCTGTGGCCATGGCTTCCCGAATAACCAGATTGGCTTGGGTTTCGACGATACCTTTCATCACCGCCGCGTATTCCCGTTTATCGGTTTGGGCGCGTAGGGCCCAGACTGCCGGCCCGCGAGAGGCATTAAGAACCCGTTTTTGCAGATAGGTGCGGTCGGCCATTTTGCCAATTTCGCCGCCTAAAGCGTCCACTTCGTGGGTTAATTGGGATTTAGCCGGACCACCGACGGCGGGGTTACAGGGTTGCCAAGCGATTTTATCGAGATTAAGAGTGAGGAGAAGGGTACGACAACCGAGACGGGCGCAAGCTAGGGCCGCTTCACAGCCGGAATGGCCCGCCCCGACGACGATGACATCAAATTCATCTTGAAAGTCTGCGGCTGAGGAGAAAGTCATACTCGATCGAGGGGAAAATTAATTAATCAGGCTAACATTCTAGCAATTTTTCTGAGTTTTCCCTCAAATACAATACAAGAATACTAATTAAGTTTTGCTGAATAAATGTGAAATATAGACGAGGTAAGAGGTTTGGGGGCCTATTTGGCGAAGCAGCTGCAAGATTTTCAAGCTAGTGGCTCAAAAACCTTGCATCTTGAGCGGCGATCGCCTACTGTAGGGGCGAAGCATTCGGGCATAACCTATTGCTGAAACCGTAGATTTTTTATCCGAATGCTTCGCCTCTACTTTTTCAGCTTTGGCTAATCTAAGAATAAGCGGTTTAAATACGTCTTAGCTTAGGAGGTCTTTGGGTGTAATTAACTCGTAACGCTCGAAGGGTTGATGAATCCAAGGATTATCGGGGTAATATTCCACATAATAGTCAGGTTTGATTCTTGATGCCGCTTTGTACCAGATCACCGCAGTTTTGATATTGGTAATCCCGTATTTTTCCCGTAACAAAATCGAGGTTTTTTGGAGAGTGATTCCCGAATCGACTAAATCATCCACTAATAACAAGGGACTCTTTAATTTGGCTTCGATCATGGCTAAATTCGAGGAAATAGTTAATTCTCCCCGAATTTGATGATTTTGCCCCCCGTAGGAAGCAGCGTAGAGAATGGCTAGGGGTTGACGAAAAAGACGACAGAGAATGTCACCGACGCGCAATCCTCCCTTAGCTAAACAGACAATCTGAGCAAATTGCCAACCAGAATGATCGATTTTTACTGCTAATTTTTCGATCAGACGATGGTATTCATCCCAAGAAACATAGACATCGGCCATATTTTCCATTCCCGATTGAGAATTACTTATTTTCCGCAGGTCGATCGCTACTCCAGGCCCACCAAACTCGATCGCATTGACAATGATAGAATTCCTGCCATTTACGACGGGAATCTTCTCCTAAAACAGGGGCGCGGCGATTGATCCAAACGGCCTGAGCTTCTTTAGCTTTGGACCCACAGTAAGGACAACAAAAATTGTAGGCGTGAACAGCATTCTCTGTCCAGTCAGGGGGAAAGGGACTAAAAGCATCCATAATCTCTGGGTTAAGGGGGTTAACAGTGGAAAAGGGGCTTGAATCGCTGGTGTTTAGGCTATAGTCCTCAATTTCTACCTCGATAATTTTTACAGCGTTTCCCATAGAGATGAAGTGTAACCTAATTTGGTATTGATGACCGACTCCACAAGGGGAAAACTTCGTACCTCACCATTAAGATAAATGCTATAATAGGTTTTGGCAAGCGGTAAATCTTCAAACGTGAAAAAAAGTTATACAAAAGTTGCTTTTATAGATAAAAACATAAATTAAATATACACTAATAAGGGTGAATAAGCTAGGCTTATAATTTTCCCAAAACTAATGAAAGAGCTTCTCAAACCACTGCTCAAAAATGATTATCCTACATAAGTACATTTACCTTGATGTGCTGCTGGGTAGGTTTTGTGCTGGCTAAAAGTATCGTTGGCATGAGACACCTAAGCGCACTCGTGAAAATGCAAGGAATTAATGTCAATTATGATCGCCAAAGTTTAAATAAAATTTTGAAAAAAGGCACGTTAAAAACGCGCCTCAAAAATTATTAAGTAAACTTCAGTTAAGAGATCTAAATTTAGACTATTAGCAGCCTAAACGACGTTTGTAGCCTTCAAAATCTTCACGCATTTTCTTATAGGCCAGATCTCGTTCTTGGGGCGACATATAAGCACGATCGCTTAGAGTGATTGGCTGCGTCATATAAGCTAGAGTAGAAGATAGAGCATTACAAACTGCCCGTGTACCGACGTGTTTTACCCAGTTTTCTAGATGGCTGATATGGGTTACATCTTTGATAATGCCTTTACCTACGGCTTTAGCTTCTTGCTTAAGACAGCGGTTGAGATAATCCCAGGACATAATTTAATCCTCAATAGTCTAGTTAGTGATTGGATAATTTAAAGACTTAAAGTCATTAGGTGAAAGTTGATGCTTTCCTGTTGCCTCTACTCTGGTAGTAGTGGTTTCAACTATAGTTATGAATTGGCTACAGCTTCTTCCAACAAACAGGTATAGGCTGTTTGGGCAATGATATCAATAACGAGTTCTTCTTCCGAGGGATCCTCAGATTCTGTTCCATTGGGTGCATTACCACCATTGAAAGCATCTTTGATAATACGACGGAAAAGCTCGACCCAGGCATCAATGGATAAAGCCTGTAACTGTTTTTTGATTTCCCCTTTTTTATCCTCAGCAAGCATTGAAGAAACAGTGGAGCGGATTAACTTAACACTCCAATCAACAATTGTTGCATTAAGGCGAAATTTTACGTTAGGATAACGTTTGTCTAAAAGCTCATTGATCTTTTTGGCAGTAGCTTGACAGCCTTTAAAAGTGATATAAGCAGTAACAGCACCCATTGTTAATTTAGCAGCGAAGGGTAATAAGTGAATAGCCATTGTTCGTCCTCAATTGAATCGGTGATTTGACCTAACACTTTTACCTTACAGCTTGTTTTGAGAACCTTGAGCAATCAGAAAGAAAAATAATTTATTTTATAAAATTCTCTCTTGAAGCTTAAGAAAAATTGGGCAGTCGGGATAAGACAACAGTGGAGCTTGAAAAAAAATTCAAGGACAAGGCATAATAAAAGAAATTTTTCAACTAAAATTTCAAACTGTTAAAGAAAAACGTCTTGACCTATATCCTATCGTTAGACTGGATGAGTTGCCTGAGATCCTAGAGGTTTTACCCTGAGTATAATTACTTGGCTGTTGCAGATCGGCAGGCATTACTTAGAATGTTGAGAGAAGCTTACTCAGGAGAAATCCTAAAATGCCACTACGATTAACACCAGAAGCGTTTGACAATATTTATCATGAGCAACTAACGCCTATTCAAAAACGAATTTTGCGTCGTCTCCTGCGGGGGAAGTCATATCAGTCAATTCGTGGAGATAAGACGGTTTGGCTTGATCGTGAGGTATTGACTGAAAGAAATCGAGAAAACTTGCAACCACGACAACGAGAACGGTTGGAGATGCTTGAAGCCGGCCAGTTAACGGAACAATCCTTACTAGCCCATCATTTACGGGGAATTTGCAATACTTTTGGCGTTGAATCAACGGGAAATTTAACAGATGATTTACGACAGGTTGTTAACAATTGTGTCAGGTATATCCCTGATTTTGTAACTGTGGACACACTAGAGCAGTACGAATTAAATATTCCTCTGCCCAGTGGTACTGTTGCCACTGATTCACTTTACTATCAAGAACGTTCTCCTATTGAGCAAAATTGTCATACTTATTTAAATAATGCTGGAGAGCAAGCTATCTTGCTACGCCTAAAAGCACCGAGTCGGATGGGGAAGACATCGTTAATAAAAGGCTTGTTAAACAATACAATGGTTAAAAATGGTCAAGGCAAGGCCGTCTATTTAGACCTAAATACTGACCGCGAGATCCTAACTCCAGATGTTTTTTATCCATGGCTATGTAAGCAAATCGGTCGTCAAATCGGACTTGATATTCGTGAAAATCTCAGGTCACAATGGGATAAAGAGTCTTTTGCTTCCGACGCTTGTGATGAGTTTCTTGAAGATTTTATCCTTAGCAAAATTGATAAACCAATATTTCTTGGCTTAGATAATTTGCTCTGTGTTTGTGAGGATCCAGCGTTGACAGATTTCTTGGAAAAATTACGAGCATGGCATGAAAAAGGCGTAACCAATCAGTTGTGGCGAAAGTTAGTGCTGATTTTAGCCTATTCTACAGATGATTATGTAATCAAGAGCTTGGCTGGATCTCCTCTAGCAAACGTAGGTAAAGGACAAGAGTTGAGAGAGTTTAATCATCGGGAAGTTTTAAATTTATCTCAAAAACATAGTCTCAGATTGACAGAGACACAACTAGAAGCCTTGCAAGAAATGATTGGAGGACATCCCTATTTGATTCGCCAAGCTATGTACTCCCTAAGCAAAGAAGAAAAAACACTAGAGACTATCTTAGCGGAGGCGGCAACAGAGGTAGGAATTTATCATGAGTATCTCTCTCGTCTTTATAGGAGCATTTGTCAATATGGTCTCAAGGAATGTCTCAAAAAAGTCATTGAAAGCAATCGACCTGTCGTATTAAATCCAATAGAAACTTTTGAGTTGTATAGCTTGGGATTAGTATCAAGAACAAAAGATGGTGTTGAGATAGGCTGTCGCTTATACCGTGAATATTTTGCCAGATATTTACACCTTTAAATTGCCATTATTTTTTAGTAATTAGGTTCAAATCTATAGGTGATCAACAATGATTAACAATTTCTATAAATATGGAGGCAAACTCCATGCCCATACGCCGAGCTATGTTAAGCGTTTTGCGGATGGTCAGTTATATGAACTGTTAAAACAAAATTATTTTTGTTATGTTTTTAACTGTCGTCAGATGGGAAAGTCATCTCTTCAGGCTCAAGTAAAAATCCGTCTAGAAGCTACTAATGCCCAGGAAAATCAATGTGTTTATTTGTCGCTTCAGGAAATGGGCGTTAGCCAATCTAGTTCTGAAAATCAATGGTATCGCGGGTTGTCTAAAAAAATATTTCGCGGTTTAAATTTGCAGAAACAGGCTAATTTTGATGAATGCTGGTCAAGGTTTTCTGGACAAGGATCTGTTAGCTCTTTTTCGGACTTTATTGTGGAAGTTTTATTGCCATTAACATCTTCTAATTTGGTTATTTTTATTGATGAAATTGATAAAATTCTAGAGTTATCTTTTAGGGATAATTTTTTTGGTTTGATTCGTGCTTTTCATGAAAA
Organism: Microcystis aeruginosa NIES-843; assembly: GCF_000010625.1. Lineage (NCBI taxonomy): Bacteria > Bacillati > Cyanobacteriota > Cyanophyceae > Chroococcales > Microcystaceae > Microcystis > Microcystis aeruginosa. The sequence continues at coordinate 5,067,342 of NC_010296.1, read as the reverse complement.
GCGGGCAGAGTACGATGAATTTAATCGTTTAACATTTTGTTTTTTAGGAGTAGCAACACCGAATGATTTAATTCAAAATCCTTTACAGAGTCCGTTTAATATTGGTCGAGCTATTGAGCTAAGAGGGTTTGAATTTAATGAAAGTTTAGTTTTAGCGCAAGGACTACAGGACGTGGCGAATGTTCCTGAAGAAGTCTTGAGGGAGATTTTATTTTGGACGGGAGGACAACCTTTTTTAACACAAAAAGTTTGTGCTTTGTTGGTTGAATCTCAGGTTAGGATTGGGGAAGGTCAAGAAAAGTCTTTTATCGAGGAATTTATCTACTCATCAATCATCCGTAACTGGGAAGCGCAAGATGATCCTCTCCATTTAAAATACATAAAAACTCGATTATTGGCAAAGGAAATATTGACTGGAAAATTGTTGGAAATTTATCGCCATATTCTACAAAATGGTTATTTTACGACAGAGGGAAATCAGTTAGAATCGGAGTTACGCTTATCTGGTTTAGTTGTTAAGAGAAATGCCGATTTAGAGATTTTTAATCCTATTTATCGAGAGGTTTTCTCCCTCGAATGGGTACAAAAACAGTTAGATAATTTACGCCCTTATGCTGTTGCTTTGAATGCTTGGCTTGCTTCGGAGAAAAATAATGTTTACTTGCTGGACGAGACTGAAACAGCACGGGCGGATATTTGGAGAGAGGGAAAATTTCTAACCCGAGAGGATGAAGAGTTTATCCGAGATAGTAAATTAGCCCAAAAGGATAAAGACTCCGCTCAGAAAATTGAGGCAGAAAGAGAAGCGAAAAAAATTCTAGAGAAAGCAAAAAAGAAAGCTCAAAAAGCTTTAACAGGCTCGATCATTGCCAGTGCATTGATCATAGCGGGAACATTAGTTTTTGCGATTATTCAAACAACTAAAGCTGAAAGAGCATCTCAAGAGGCAAATCAATCAATGCAAGCTTTAACTAATATAAAAAAAGAACGAGATAAAATCGGACAGGAAGTTATTAGAGCTAATGACAGGCTATCACAAGTGAGCGCAGAACGCCGCCAAATTGAGTTGAATGCGAGACAGCGATTGGCTGTTGCTCAAGGTAATCTAAAGCGGCTAGAAACGGCTAGGAATCAAGCTCAACAACAAGTTACACAATTTCAGAGGCAAAAAACTATTTTAGAACGGGAACGTCAAATCATCTTGGCACAAAAGTTAGAGGCAGAATCGAGAACGCGGAAAAGTCAAGGTGAGTTACAAGAAATTAAAGGAAGTCTTCAAGTTAATCGTCAAAGGTTAGAGGAGGTGAATAGAAATTTACAAAAGGCAGAACAAGCACAACAATTGACTATTAAGCTGACACAGTTGGAGCAAAGAGGGATTAATATATCTCGGCGTTTTGAGAATGGAAATGAGGGACAGATCAGTTTATTGATAGAGGCGTTAGAAATAGGGCAAGAGTTGCAAAATGTGGCTAAATCTGGTTTTAAAAATGAATATTCTGCCCCTGGTTTTTTGCTCACCATACGTACTATTATTAATGAAATACAAGAAAGAAACCGTCTTGTTTTTCAAGCTAAAATTATAACTTTAAGTCCTAACGGTCAATATATTGTTACCGAATCAAAAGATGGAGCTATACATCTTTGGGATCTCAAAGGAAATTTACTGACCGAGTTCAAGGGACATCAAGAGGATGTAGAAACAGTAGCTTTTAGTCCCGATGGGAAATATCTTGTCACTGGATCAGAGGATGATACGGCTCGGCTGTGGGATCTTAAAGGAAATTTACTGAAAGAGTTTAAGGGACATCAAGGGGATGTAGAAACAGTAGCTTTTAGTCCCGATGGGAAATATCTCGCCACGGGTTCAATGGATGATACGGCTCGACTGTGGGATCTCAATGGTAATTTAATTGCAGAATTGAAGGGACATCAAAATAATGTCGTAAGTGTGAATTTTAGTCCCGATGGTAAATACCTCGCTACGGGTTCAAAGGATAATACGCTTCGTCTTTGGGATCTTAAAGGAAATTTACTGACCGAATTCAAGGGACACCAGAAGGATGAGGATGTCGAAAGTGTAGCTTTTAGTCCCAATGGAAAATATCTAGCCACTGGATCAGAGGATGAGAATGATACGGCGCGTCTTTGGGATATTAAAGGAAATTTAGTGAAAGAGTTCAAAAAAAACAAAAGAATTGTATTCAGTCCTGATAGTAAATATTTGGTTACACGGTCATTTGAAGCAGAACTCTGGGATATCAAAAGAAATGTAATTACAGAATTAAATGGGCATCAAAGAGGGGTTATAGACGTATCTTTTAGTCCTGATGGCAAATATCTAGCGACGCTTGATTATTATGGTGCCGTTCGGCTCTGGAATCTGAAAGGAAACTTAATTATACAGTTTAAAGTACACTTTGATCAGGGAAAACGTTTAGAGTTTAGTCCTGATGGACAATATCTCATGTCGATAGCATCAACAGGAGTAATTGATAAAAATGATACTCTTTTTGTTTGGGATTTACCGAAAGATTTGATCACGCAGTTGAGTTGTCTAAAAGATAACGAAAGAATACAACCTTGTATAGCCAGTAATGTTCTGATTGACATTGCCAAAGATTGCTATGAATCGACAGAATCAATTGCTTTCCAAGCTATTTATTGTAGTATACATCATATTTCTTCTGTCTCCTTTAGTCCTAATGGCAAATACTTGGCTACGGGACCAAAAAGATCTGCAATCGCTCAGATATGGGATTTACAAGGAAAATTGCTTGTAAATTTGGGTAAACGTGACCTTAAATTTGGTGCTACTGTTGCAGATTTTGATGCTAGTGTAGCTTTTAGTCCTAATAGTCAATATCTAGCTACGGGTTCAGAAGATGGAATTGCAAGACTTTGGAATCTACAAGGCAAGCTGCTAATAGAGTTTAAAGGACATAGGAAAAATTTAGACATTAATACTATAGCCTTCAGTCCTGACGATCAATATCTCGCTACAGGTTCACAGGATAATACTGCTCGTTTATGGGATCTCAAAGGAAATTTACTGGCACAGTTCAAGGGACATCAGCAGGGTGTCAGTAGTGTCGCCTTCAGTCCTGATGGAAAATATCTAGCTACTGGCTCAGGCGATAATACGGCGCGTCTTTGGGATCTCAAGGGAAATTTACTAACCAAGTTCAAGGGACATCAGCAGGGTGTCAGTAGTGTCGCCTTCAGTCCTGATGGAAAATATCTAGCTACTGGCTCAGGCGATAATACGGCGCGTCTTTGGGATCTCAAGGGAAATTTACTAACCAAGTTCAAGGGACATCAGGAAGGTGTCAGTAGTGTCGCCTTCAGTCCTGATGGAAAATATCTAGCTACTGGCTCATGGGATAACACGGCTCGTTTATGGGATCTGCAAGGCAATATCCTCGCAGAATTCAAGGGACATCAGGAAGGTGTCAAAAGTGTAGCTTTTAGTCCCGATGGGAAATATCTAGCTACAGGCTCAATGGATGCAACTGCTCGACTTTGGCTGATCGAGGATCTAGATGCTTTACTCGTCCGGGGATGTCATTGGCTGAAAGATTACTTTGTCTCCCACCCCCAAGACTTACAAGAACTTCCTGTCTGTCAACAAGCTCTGAAAACTTCTCGCTAACTGCCGATGTTCTCAGCCATACCTTGAAAAAAAATTCACGCTCCTCCTTTTCACGGCCTGAATTATCAACTTTTTTCCCAAACTTTCGATAACTGAACATTTCTTAAAAAAATAAATCCATCAACAGCTATTTTCATAAGAATCACCCCTACACTGTAATCATCTCAGACAACATCTTCGTCAACCCACTTAGTTTGGAATGAAAAAGTAACCATGAGAACTACATATAACCCCAACATTTTTAACCAACTCAATGAATTCTCCATCGCCCGAGAACAGTTGGAAAAACGCCAAGACCATCTACTGGAACTTGGAGACGTAATCTGTGCCTATAATTTACATCAAGACGTAGGTGTATCGTTACTCCACAAACACTTTGACCTCGATCCGCAGGAGCGTTTGGTCGAGGACTTTGTTGATAATCAGTTTCTTATTCAGCCTCGGATTGAGGCCGATTGTTCAGACGTGACCGCCTACTTATGGAAAGTCGAAGCCGCTCAACAATCAGGAACATGGAACTACTTTCCCCTCGAATTTGCCCGAGTTAATCATGAGACTCACAATATTAAAGAGGCGGCTGAATCGGTAACTTCTAATCATGAATTTTTAGCTGAAATGGCTACCAAATTATCAGAATTGGGATTGGCGGATATTTTCGGTATCGCCATTATTCACCGGGGTTTAATCAAACTAGCTGAAGGAGAAATCATCGTTGAAACAACAGATGACGCAGCCCGTACACTAACTTGTTCCGCCACTGTCCAAGCAAGCATTGACCCGGACAAATTAACTCAGACTTTATGGACATTTGAGCCAAATAATCCTGTAAAAGGTGCAACAGCTTGTTACATCCATAATGATTGTAGTCATTGTGTCCGTCATTGTCGCCACTGTATTAACCACTAGCAAGGTTCTTTCTTGAACAGCATAAACCCAAGGACCTTTTTGATATTCTTGTAATAACATTAACAGGGGTCACTATAGAAAAATTGACCCCTGTTTTTTCTGTAAAAATTTAGGCTTTAACTCTATGTCTTGGTTATACTTCTCTTTTGCGGCCGCATTTTTTGAATCTCTCCGAGATGTTTTTAGCAAAATTATTACCAATAAAGGAAATCAACCTTTAGACGAATATCTCGTGGCATGGTCATTAAGGGCATTTACTCTTATCATTTATCTACCTTGGCTGTTGTTGTCACCCCATCCCATTCCTACCATTGGGCAAGATTTTTGGTGGGCTTTATTAGCGGATGCGACTCTATCAACTATTGGTGGCATTTTGTATATGAGAGCGTTGCGTTATGGTGATCTATCCCTAACTGTCCCTTTAATGGGGTTTTCACCTCTATTTTTAGTGATGGCTTCACCTGTGCTTTTACATGAATTTCCTTCAAAAGCACAGTTTTTAGGTATTTTATTAGTCTGCTTAGGGGCGTATTGTTTAAACTTGAATCCTAGAGAAAAAAATTATCTTGCACCGTTGAAATCCTTAATCACTAACCAGCCTTCTCGATTGATGATAATAGTGGCTTTTTTGTGGGCTTTGACCACATCTTTTGATAAAATTGGCGCAAAAAATTCATCCCCTTTATTTTTCTCGGCTTCCCTTTATTTTTGTACAGCCTTAATGTCATTTCCCATCGTGATAGTTTGTTCACCTAATTGGTTTTCTAAATTAAGGGCTAATCTCGCTAAATTAATCTTATTAGGTGGCTTAAAAGCTGTTGATATGTGGTGTCATGTTATGGCGATCGCCTCTACGGTGGCGGCGAATTCAGTGGCGGTGAAACAAAGCAGTTTATTGATGAGTGTGGGGTATGGCTATTTTTTATTTCATGAAAAAAATATCAAACAAAGACTATTTGGTTGTATTATTATACTGGCTGGTGTTTCTCTGTTAAGCATTCTTTAGTAAAATAAGAAAAGGCTCTTCTGGATCAAGGATGATAATCAAAAATTATGGCGAAAGGCTGGCTAAAAAGCGGCAGCGCATATTTTCAAAATCAGGAATCGCGCCTCTAGGAGGGTTAGTGATTCTCCTTCCCCGCTGCCCCAGCAGAGTCCTTCCACAGAGTCAACGGTTAGGTAATTACTGTGAAAATTATACAACCAATGGATTAACTGAGGGCATGAATACAAAAATAAAGCCTATTAAAAAAATAAGTTATGGATGCAGCAATCTTGAACATCTTCGACTTAAGCTATTTGCTGGCTTTAATTCATAACAAAAAGTAAAACACGAAAACCAAAATAGCCAAATCTGAATGGCTTATTAATAACCGGAAAAACTGGCTCAATAGATAATCTTCTTGTTTACTTTATCACTAAAAAAATATGGCTAGAGGGGATCAAATATACGCCTATCGGGAATTGCTCAATCTTCAGGGTGTTTATGCCCATCATGGCATCGATTGCGGTGATGGTAGCGTCATTCATTACCGAAAACCGAGCGAGATTGTCGAACGAACTTCCCTAGAAACCTTTGCTAGGGGCGGTAAAATCTATGTGGTGCGCCATGTAGAGGTGGGATTTTCCTTTATCCCCGATGTGGTGGTAGAAAGGGCGCTAAGTCGTCTGGGGGAACAGAAATATAATCTTCTTTTTAACAACTGCGAACATTTTGCCACTTGGTGTAAAACCGGTATTAGCAAAAGTCAACAGATAGAAGAATTTATCCCGATTATTACCCATTTACAAGCGGTGGGACTCTACGAACCTCTGAAAAAATCCCTCATCGGAGCCGACCCCAACAATGCCCAAACCCTGTTAAAAGGGGCTTTAAGCAATCTTAAGGTCAGTTGGGATGAAATTCAACCCCAGTATAAAAAAGCCATTCAAGAAGCAGAAACATGGAATCGAGTAGCGATCGAAGCTTTAAGCAGAAATCGCGATGATTTAGCCCGGGAAGCCCTGAAACGCAAGGTAGAAGCCAAAAAACAGGCAAAACGCCATCAGGAACAATTGGATCAAATAGCGGCCATGACCGAAAATGTTCTTAAAAGTCTGGTGATTGCTAACGGTTAGTCTGGATGTCAGTAAACTGTTCAGTATCTAAACCTCTGCCAATTGCCTCGGTTGATTCCCCTCCACATCAGGTAATTTTAGTCGCTCGCCATGGAAATCTGGATTATTTTACGTTTTTCAATCGCCGCTGCCATTATCGCTTTAGTTTGCTGGTCTTTAGCCAGTGCCGTGCGCGATAGTTGGCAAGTTGCCCGACGGATGCACTCCATCCCTTGCTCCCACTGTCGCTACTTTACCAACGATTATCGCCTCAAATGTAGTGTACAACCCCGGAGCGCCAACACCGAACAGGCGATCGACTGCGGTGATTATTTTCCCAGGGCCTAGTCTGCCATAATACTGAAAAGCTTTTCGAGATGGTGCGAAATTTGCTAGTCTAGGCTAAATAGGTCTGAAATAGTATAGAAACGTGGATACAATTATTGGTCGGGGCAAAACAGCCCGTAGAGCTTACGGTATCGATGAAATCGCACTTGTACCCGGAGTGCGAACCCTCGATCCTAGTTTAGCCGATACCCGTTGGTCTCTCGGCAATATCGAGCGGGAAATCCCGATTATCGCCAGCGCTATGGATGGGGTGGTGGATACTAAAATGGCCGTCCTCCTCTCCGAGTTGGGGGCGCTAGGGGTACTAAACCTCGAAGGAATTCAAACCCGTTACGAGGATCCTAACCCGATTCTCGATCGCATTACCGCAGTCGGCAAAGCAGAATTCGTCGGTTTAATGCAGGAACTCTACGCAGAACCGATTAAACCGCAACTAATCGAGCTTCGTATCCAAGAAATTCAAGAAAAAGGCGGTATTGCGGCAGTTAGCCTCACCCCTGCCGGTGCCGTCAAATACGGTGCTATCGTCGCCCAAGCAGCGGCCGATATTCTCTTTGTCCAAGCAACGGTTGTTTCCACTGCCCATTTATCCCCGGAAGCTATCACCCCCCTCGATTTAGTGCAACTGTGCCAAGAAATGCCCATTCCCGTGGTTTTGGGCAACTGCGTCACCTACGAAGTCGCCCTTAACCTGATGAAAACTGGGGCAGCCGGGGTTTTAGTCGGTATCGGTCCCGGGGCTGCCTGTACTTCTCGCGGCGTTTTAGGAGTGGGAGTTCCCCAAGCCACTGCTGTGGCCGATTGTGCCGCCGCTAGGGACGATTTTTTCCAGGAAACTGGTAAATACGTCCCCGTTATTGCCGATGGCGGCATTATTACCGGCGGTGATATCTGCAAATGTATCGCCTGTGGGGCCGATGCGGTGATGATTGGTTCTCCCATTGCCCGGTCCGTGGAGGCCCCTGGCCGCGGTTTTCACTGGGGTATGGCCACACCTAGCCCAGTTCTACCCCGGGGGACCCGAATTAGTGTGGGCAGTACGGGAACTATTGCCGAAATCCTCGTAGGACCGGCAAAATTAGATGATGGTACTCATAACCTCTTGGGGGCGCTGAAAACCAGTATGGGAACTTTGGGTGCTAAGAACTTAAAGGAAATGCAACAGGTGGAAGTGGTGATTGCCCCCTCGCTGCTGACGGAGGGTAAAGTCTATCAAAAGGCCCAGCAGTTAGGTATGGGTAAATAAAAGTTATCGGTGAACAGTGATCGGTTATCTGCTTCTCGGAGCAGTTTTTGATTTTTGCCAGAGATGGATTTTCTGCTTGGGATTACCATCACCTTCAGGTTCGGTTCTACCGACCCCCACTATCTCAAAAAACTGTTAAATTGGAAGGGAGCGTCTCATTTATGCAAGTGAGTAATTATACTTGTCCCTAAAACTGGTTTCTAGCAAGGCTTTCAAAATAGCTTGACATAAAACCTGATTTAGGGGTTACAAAGGTGAGATGCTCCCAATTGGAAGAACCAAAAGGATAATTTAAAAAAATTGAGTTAAGGAGATCAAAGGTGTATAGAGAAAACGATCGCCCTCACAATTTATTCGGTACCGATAGTGAATTTTCCGAGAGTTTGTGGCAGTATGTCCAGACCTTAAGTCCAGAAACAATCGCCCAACTCTCGAAACCGGAGTCCCAAGAGGTTTTCCAAGTGATGGAACGCAACATTATCGGACTTTTGGGCAACCTTCCTTCGGAACATTTCGGGGTCACTATCAGTACCAGTCGCGAACATCTGGGCCGGTTATTGGCCTCAGCAATGATGAGTGGTTACTTTCTCCGCAATGCTGAACAGAGAATGAATTTTGAAAAATCCCTCGCTACTCTCCAGAGCGGTTCTAGCGATGTTTAAGGTTTAGCGGTAGTTAGTTTGAAAGGGAAAAAGAAGCAATCAGATTTTAGTTATTTGTTGTTTCATTAATTAGCCATTTTTCTGACAAACATGACAAGATAACTTTGATCTGACTGATAACTGATAACTGATGACTGATGACTGATAACTGATAACTGATTAAAGACAGTTTTGCTGCCAGAGTAGTTCTTTTTCGATTCCCTGTTTTTCTCCGGGGGGGACAGTCCTTTCCCGCATGATATAAAGTTGCAGGGATTTAATCTGTTGATCCCTACCGTGCTGCTGATTCCAGTTTTGACAGAGATACTGACCAAACTCTCCATAAACTGACCGACCGATAGCTCGATTAAGATTAATAAAATATACTCGCCACTGCATGGTTTTATACAAACGATTGCGATCGCTTTCGGTGGGTTTATCCCAAATTACTGGCTGTCCTTCTCTAAATATATCTACCGTGGAACCATCGGCTAATTGACTTACTGCCACAAACCAAGCATCATCCCGGGGCGGACTAGGGGAGAAAATAGTCCAATACTGGTCTAAACGAGTTATTCTTGCCAGAATATCAATTGTATTGAAAGTACGACGGGTGAGCAAGCGATCGAGGGACTGAATTAAAGGTGTATTTAAATCGCCTCTAATGGCCGATTGCCGGACAAAACTGCGTAAATTCCAGATACTGGTCAACAATAAGAAGAAAATTACCAAAATATTTAAAGGTAAAGAGGATTTAATCGTCAGGGGACGAAACTTGAGAGGTTTGGTGAAATTGCCCATAAAACGACGATGGGAGGCAATCCACTCATAAATTCTCGTTCCCACGGCCATAAGGGGCGGTAAACGCAAAATTGGCGCTAAAAACCAGAAAATTGGCGAAAGACTGACAATATAAACCACTGCTGACCATTTAAACTGACGTTTTCCCTGCCAATCTTCCACCACCCAAGAATTTTGGGCCACCATATCCTCGTATATTGAGGGGTTATCCTGAGCGACTAACAGGGGAGTGCCGGGTAAAATGAGAAACGTGCGGAGAAGATGAACAACTTTTTTGCAAAATCCACAATCTCGATCATAATTAATCCTTAAACCTTCTCTTTCTGGGTTTATTATCCGTTTTTGTCCCCAATCCCAGACTAAGCTAGGGATAATCGGCAACCAATAGGTAACACTCAAGAAAGGGAAAACCCCTAAATGTAGAATCAGTGCAAAAACCGTATGCAAGAAAATAAAGGAAACTACGGCGATTATTTTAAATAAACTATTGCGAAAGGGAACAAACATCAATAGCGGACCGAACCATTCAAAGCCTAGGGCTGAAATTGTTAGAAATTTGAGGAATTGCTGCGGTAAAGTCAGTAAAAAACTCCCCAAAGCGGTAGCGTATTGATCGTAACTAAGAGAGTAATAAACGGCCGTACCGTCGGGCCACCAAGTCTCACTTTTGAGTTTAAAGACCACTGACCACATATAGATGTAACACACCTGTATCATAAAAGCGACCGTGGCAGCCGAAACCACACGCTTGGGTAAGGGGTTGGGATTGGTGTTTAAGGCACTTTCCACGGAATAACAGGCACCAAGGGGTAAAAACATCGCCCAGAATAATACTGCCCGGATTACGTCATCGGCGGCAAATAGTAACAGGGGGTTGCGATGATGTAAAGAGACGATTAGCGCCCAAGTGGCGATCGTGGCTAAACGGGTATGATAGCCAATTAAAAGCAATAATGCGATCGCTATAGCGACAATAAACAGGATACTCTGCACCAGCACCGAGTCACTGAGAGCAAAAATAGACCAGTAAAAAGGACTAGCAGAGACTTTCGATAAGCTTCCTAGGGGTAAAACCCCCAATCCGCTGTAATGGGCAGTTACTTGGCTAAAACGAACCGATAAATCTACTAAAACCACTAACGCCAAGGCAATGCGAAATAAAGCCAGCGATCGCAGGTCAAACCCGAAAATCTCTGCCAGTCTTTGTCTAAATGATTTTGTCATTATCGCCATAGGATGATGATTCCCTCCACTTCTTCAATAAACCTACTTTATAGCAATTGACATACTCCCACCGTCAAGCTACGCTGTGACGGGGGATTCTTGACCTATCACTATCGGAAATTCCTTGTTCAACGAGACAGCTTAGATTCTCAATGTCTCCATTAAGAATCCAGAGGCCGGACTCTCCCAAGGCGTTTGGGTCGGTTTCTGTTTGCCCAACAGTACCGTTGAGATGATTTCCCAAATATTTTAACCCTTTTTTAAGAATGTTGATTGCTGCATTATGATCCCTATCTAAGATTGTTTTACAGTTAGGACATTGATGAGTTCTAGTGCTTAATGATTTTTGAACTCTCGTCCCACAAACTGAACAATCTTGGCTAGTGAAATGAGGAGGAACAGCAACACAAACAATCCGATAAATCTTGGCAAAAAATTCAAACCATTCAGTGAATTGATACCAAGAAGCATCACTAATCGACTTAGACAGCTGACGATTTTTGACTAAGTTTCTTACCTTTAAAGCTTCATAGACTACCAGATCATTAGACTGGACTAACGCCAAAGCGTCTTTAATTGCTTTGTCTTTACGTTGTCTTGATACTTTAAGATGAAGCCTAGCTACTTTTATCCGTTGCTTGTGATAGTTGTTAGACTGTTTCTTTCCTTTGCGAAATTGTTTTGATAATCTCCTTTGTGCTTTTTTCAGTCGTTTTTCTGACTTTCTTAAATAACGTGGATTCTCTACAGTATTGCCTTGGGCATCGGTATAAAATTCCTTTAACCCTAAGTCAATTCCTGTTATTTGTCCCGTCGGTTTATGGTATTCTTGCCGTTCTACGTCAATCAAAAACTGACAATAATAACCATCAGCACGTCTAACAACTCTTACCCGTTTAATCTGTTGCTCTGAATAATAAACTAATGTCTTTTGACTACACCATAAATCAAATTCTCCTGCTTTAAAACCTTCAGTAAATCTGATTTTACGTCGATCCTCAGATAGTTGGTAGCCTGTTAGTTTATACTCAACCGAACGACTATGCTTCTTGAACCGAGGAAAACCCTTTTTCCCAAGTATCTTAGCATGACAATTCTGGTAAAACCGACTAATTGATTGCCAGGCTCTATCAGCAGCCGATTGACGAGCTTGGGAGTTAAGCTTATTAACCCAAGGTGTCTCTTTATTGTTAGCTAGTACCGAGCAAAGTTTTTGGAGATCATTGCGGGTTGTCCCTTGATTGGACCGCCAATAACGAACACAAGAGTTACGCACAAACTGAGATGTCCTAATTGCTTCATCTAGTCTTTGGTATTGTTCTGGTGTCCCGTTTTTTAACTTGGCTTCTACGACTAGCATTGATTAATCCTCGACCATTGGATAGTTTAATTATAACACAGTTTACCCATAGATGGTAGTATTAAAATCGTGCTTCGCAGTTAATATCCTGGTCGGATTTCATCCCCCGCAAAGGTTGATGTCTTGTCGAAAAATGTAGCGGGGGCATTCATCCGACATTTTAGGTAAAAAGGCCAAAGGCAAAAGAAAGCTGTCAGTATTCTCCGAGTCAGTATTCTCCGAGTCAGGACTCATCGTTCGCTCAATTTTTCGGGAGTGAAGGAGTAAAATCGGTTGAAAGACTTGCCCCGTAAAGATTAGAGCGAAACCAGCGACTTCACTAGACCTCTTGCATAATTTTTTTATTGTATAATGGAGGGTTTGGCTTTTTTCTCAATTTTTAGATGGAAGTGGAAAAAAGAATAAAATGTGATCTTAGGTCAGGAAATCATCCTAAATCCGTTGAGTATAGGCTACATATCAGGATAGGCAAAAGGAGGAATAGATAATCAGTCTTTAATAACGGGATTTAGTATCATCTATACTTTTGCTATGTTTATTAGCAAAAATATGGATTATCAAAACTTATCAGATGAACAATTCAAACGCCGTTTCGGTGTGTATAAACAAACATACAGAAAGATGGTAGAATCAGTAAAAAGTGTTGAAGCCGAATCTAATTCAGCATCTAAAAGGGGACCGAAACCTAAACTATCTATAGAAGAACAAGTTTTAGTAACGTTAGAATATTGGCGAGAATATAGAACATCTTTTCACATTGGTACAAGCGGTCAAATATCAGAATCAACTATAGGTCGGATTGTAAATAAGACGGAAAAAATGCTTTTACAATCGGGAAACTTCCGTTTAAAAGGAAAAAAATCTCTACTAAATCAAGCAGAGATACCGGTCGTAACGGTAATGGATGTAACGGAAACTCCCATGGAACGCCCCCAAAAGAAACAGAAAGATTTTTTTGGGGGTAAAAGAGGTTATCATACTTGAAAATCCCAATTAGTAGCTGATAAAAATACCGGGGAAATTATCTGTGTCTTTTGTGGGAAAGGTAGAGGTCATGATTTTAGTTTATTTAAAAAAAGTCGAATTCGTTTTCATCCTTTAACTACTAGCAGAGAAGACAGTGGTTATTAGGGAATAGCTGCATACCATAGTAATAGTTATACACCGAAAAAGAAACCGAAAAATAGAAAATTAACAGAGTTAGAGAAGGTTTATAACAAGGCTTTAGCCAAAGAAAGGATTATCATTGAACCTATAAATAGGAAACTCAAAATCTTGAAAATCTTATCCTGTAAATATCGGAATCGTCGTCGAAGATATAGTTTAAGAATTAACCTGTTGGCGGCTGTTTATAACTATGAGTTATACTAAATCTGGTTATGAAAAACTGATTATTTATTTTCCCCTTTGCCTTTTGCCTCTTGCCTTTTGCCTCTCCTCATAACTAGCCTATACTCAACGGATTTAGTATTAGGGATAGGTATAGCAACTTATTAAAAGTTGCCAAACATTAATCAAGTCAAGGAGAATTTATTCTCAATTTTTATAATTGAGATAGTTTGTGCTGCTTAAATAAAGAGGTTTTGACAACCAAATTAAAGCATATCTAAAGAGTTTTGGGTTAAAAGTTAAACTTCAGGTTTTCATTCAGAACAAATGCGCTAATTAACTATTTTTTTGGGAAAATTAGTTAACCCACCATTATAACATATAATTAATTTGCAAGAGTTCTAGTAATCAGTCATCAGTCATCAGTCGTTAGCGATCAGTCATCAGCGATCAGCATTCAGCTATCAACTTATTATTTCTTGGGTTATGGCCATTGAAGCTAAGCTAAACGGCTTTTACTTTGGATCACCGATATAGACTCCAAAAGGGTTATAGCTGTTGGATCATGCAGGTTAAGCGCCGTTTAGCTTAGAACAGCTTCAATGGTTAAGATTTTAGAAATCGTTTGTTCCCTGGCTAAAACTGGCATTAACCTGATAAGAGATCAAATCTCCCTCGACAAAGAAACTGAGGCCGTAGCGACCCGGTGTTAAATTCAAGGATAATCGAGCGCCGTATTCAACCGAACCGACGACGGTGGCGACACCCTTACTATCGAATCGGACCAACTCGGTGATCACCTTGGGGTCGGTGGCGAGTTCCAGACGAAGGTTACGCGAAGTCCTGAATCTGAGTCTGTCCACACTATCCCAAACGCCGAGGCAATTAGTTTCCCCTAAGTGTCCGTCAACGCCGAAACTTTTTCCCGTTCTCGCGGTTCCCAGATCGATCGCCCCGCCCCACTCCCGACTCAGATCGCGTCTGGCATAAATCTCGCCGTCCATTCCAGTAATGATGTCTCTGTTCATAGTTTACCTCTCGGAATTTCTCTATAAACTACCGATTCCGTCGTCGCCATTCCCAGGGTGGCATCGGGTTTCCCCCGAAAATTCCCTTGCGATTCGAGGGAGTTTCCTTAAAAGCCCTCTCGATTTCATTCCAGCTTGGACAGTCAGCCTTGAATCGATCATAAGCCCAAACCATCCCGTCCTTCACCTGCTGAAGTTGAACTAGCTGACCCCCTGCGTACACCTCGGCCACGGTACGCCCGAAGCGATCTGGCTTCGCCAGCGCTCCGCTCCCGGTATCCACAGCATTGATAGTGACTTGGTTATTTGCCCGGTTGATGAGCGATCGCAGTTATAAAAACCTCAAAAAGTGATCGCGGATCAGTTGAAGGTCAAAAAAAAGCGATCGCACATTAAATTATTGGGGATGAAGCGCAACCGTAGGAAGCTGGCTATTTCTCATTGGTCGATTTTTGAGATGGGTCTTCAAATCCCCATTTTTTCCACTCCTCCCCAATTTGCTCCCCAATTTGCTCCCCAATTTCCTTCTTAATTCCGCACCATCCGTTTTTAATATTTTGTTTTTGCTTTTCCGTTAGTTGCCAAGACAGAGGTGGTTTATTTTCACTATTTTTACCATTCTTTGGAAAAAAGATAGGACAATATGCGATCTTTACTTGATTTTTCCATCGCTGTTGAAGAAGTTCTACTTCAGTAGAAACTCGAGACAACTGGGTAGTATCACGGACGCTGAATAAGGTCAGTAAAGGACCTATTATCGCCTGCCACCAACCTCCACCGCCACTCTCATTTTTGGAGGGTTCAGTCTTAGGAAAAGCATTAATTTGTAACAAAAGAACTCGTTTAATGTTAAGTCCTTTCTGGGGGTCTAGCCATTCATTGAGCCATTCCACCATTGTTACCATACCAGAATTATCGAAATAGCCACCATCGGCAATATGATAATTCCCCTTCCCTTTCCCCTTCTGGTTTTTATTTTCACCAACATAGCGAGAAATAGGCGATATATAAGAAAAAGTTGCTGAGAGCCTTGCGGCTGTGACAACATCAATGTCATATCCCGCATAAAGGGTGTTAAAATCCACTGATTTGTTGCTACTAGGTTTACAAAAAGTCATCGGTGAAATTAGAAATCGACGACCATCTTCAACCAGAGTCGCATTGAAAATAGGGATGGGAATTTTACCATTTAAAATTTGTTCGCTCCAAGTAGATAAAAATTGTTTGCTATTGGGATTTTTTAACTCTCCTTGCCAATCTGTCTCTATTACTTTTCCCCGATCGCACATTTTAGGAGCGAAAAAAGGAAGCCCAATAATGCGCCATAAATCAGGATAAGCTAATCCCCAACCTACCGCATCCAAACTATCTTCAGTAGCACTCTTAAAGATATTTTCAAACTCCTTAGACTCAGGATATCCTTTATCGGCAAAGCGATCGAGATAATACATCGTTCCAACTGAACCACCTGAAACAGAGCTAATAAAACCAATTGACTTGGTAAACGAATTACCTAGCATATCTTGTAATCCCGTCAGGACTTGAACTATCCAGCCTGCGGCTTGAATGCCGCCCCCACTCGCACAGACAACTACTAAGGTCTTTTCCTTTTCTTCTTCTTGATACTCGAGTCGTTTTTCTATTGCCTTTTTGAAATCCTTGGGATCGTATTTGTTTGCCTCATTTAAGTTTAATTCAAAAAAGTGATCCACCTTAAACAGCGCATACATCAAAGCAACAATAACCACAAAGAGCAGAAAGACAGGAACGCGATAGTAATCGAAATAGAAGGTTAGGCTTCCAGACAAGGGTGCTATCATCATGATGATTAGCATCACATACATTAGGGCAGCCGCTTCTTTTTTCTTGTCGGATGGTTGAGATTGTGGCTGAAATTTCCAACCAATGATGCCATAGACGATGAAGGCAACTATAAAAAAAGCGATGTTACTCAGATGACCTTCAAGGAATTGCTGTGGTTTTGGCTGTGTTCCTATAATATAGCCTTCAGTTTTATGTCTGGTAATGAATTCAACGAAACTAATGAGTAACTTATTGTTAGCAAAGTTAGTAAATATCCAGGTTTTCGTCTGAATCACTGCAAACAACAGCACCAAACTCAATAACACGCTGAAAATCACTCCTTGGATGGGATTCTTTTCTTTAATTTCCTCTTTTGAAAGCTTATAAGAGGTGACGCAGATCGGTAAACTCAAAGCGATCGCCAACCCATATTGCCAGATGTCAGAAATTTCGAGCCACGGTGATAGTCCAAAACGATCTGGCGCACCTTTGAGAAGCATATAGGCATTAATAATGACCCCTATTGCCGCCATGTTTGCACTGACAATTACAGAGATAAGTTGCCACGGACCACGAAGAACAAATAAATTTCTCAGCATGGCTGGCAGCCATAAGGTAGCTATTAGAGGGAGTGTCACCAGCAGTAAACCCCAGAGAATAGGTGCACGCAAGAAAAAAAGATATTTCCAGAAAGAATCAGGAATGTGCCACCAAACCACTACAGCGATCGCAATTATGCCGATGCCGATGATGATCTGTGGAATGTAGTTTAGTTTCTGTTTTGAATTCGTAGTGTTCATGATTTTGTCCTATTTTCAAAGTGTTAAGTAGGTGGGTGGAATTAAATATAAGATGAACGTAGGTTGGGTTGAAGCATGAAACCCAACGCCCGTATAGTTTACGCTACCGCTAACCCATCCTACAAATAATTGTGCCTCCCTACTTAACCAGGCGATAGAGATGATTGACAGAGTGAAACTGCTGTTATGTAGTCTGCACCATTATTCCTGAAAATTCTCATTATCATTAACGATAAAAGTCTGGTGGTTGTGGTGGCTTTCCGCAGACATCTTTGATTTTTTTATCTAATGATGAGAATGAGAGAGGTTGATTAAAATTATAATTTTGTTTTTGTTCTCCAGAAGATTCTTCTTCCTCAATTTCACCCTCACGGTTAATTATATACTGTTCAACTGCGTAACAGTGATCATAGTAAAGTAATTTAGCTTTATATTGCTCATAAGATTGCTTATATTCCTCATATTCCTCATCCTTCATTCTTGGCGGCTTCGGCGGCGGCGACGACAGTGACGACGGTTGATGTTGTTGTTGATGTTGTTGTTGATACAAAGTAGCTAATCCCATCGCCGTAGGGACAATAAAAGAATTTGTCAGTACGATGCTTTGGTGCTGGACACTTTGAGGAGAGTTTTTCCAACTGAACAGTTGACCAATGATTGGGACACCGCTAAATACTCCCTGCCAGATTGTCCCGATAACAGGGATATAGGTGCGTCCTCCATCTTCGGTGGTTTGACTGTTGAAGGTGGAAAGGGCAAAAATATCTAGAGTATTAACATAAACCCTCGTCGATACTGTATTCTGCTTAATGCGGGATAGGGGGCGCAGTCTTGTCGTTCCAGTGAACTGATCTGGCACAGGCTCTTTATCTTTTGTCGGTCCAGTAGTAAAATTAATATCTAGTTCGGCAGATGCACTGTTGCGTAACACTGACGGAGTAATTTCCATTGAAACACCTGATGTTATTGCTCGCCATGCCGATGTATCTTTGCTGAGGGCAGCAATCAGACTTAACACTGGTGCACTAGGGACGGTATTGGCTCCAGCAGGAGCAGGGATTAACTCTTTAGAAAAATTATTGATCTCACTAGCTGTTTTGAACAATTCATCCAACCTTAGAGGGCCAGTCTCATCAAAGGCACTGACTGTTGTTGAGGTGACTGTCGATTTAATTCCATTTAAACCCTGTACGCTGGTTTTACCAACTTCTGCATAGGACACCTTCTTATAATCCCTCACGATGCTTTGGATTCTTGCTAAGGTGGGTTCAATGAATAACTCTTCTACGTCACGGTTGATAGCATGAACAATCGGCTGCAAAACTGAGTTCAGGGTTTCGGCAGATTGTTGCAAAGCTTCGGGATCAAAACCCGCCGGATTGTTCATTAGATTAGAGTACTGTAGGGCAAAATCCAGCACGGCTCTTCGTCTATTCAAGTTTTTGAGCAATACTTTTTCTCGATCTTTACTTTTAATTTCACAATTTTGATTTAAGTTTGAACTTTTTTCTTGTAGTAAACCCAATTGTATGTAGTTTCCAAATGGTATTTTCTGTTCTTTTTTTAAAGCTTCTATATAGGGTTTATAACGCTCTTCTTGAAAAAGTATATCAAGTTTTTTGGCGGCAGCCTTATTATTACAATAGGGATCTTTCGCCGCGTTGATGCGTAGTAAGATATCCATCATAGATAGGGAACGATCTTTATCTAATGCTGTCCGATATCCAAGAGTTTGTTGCAATAATGAGCTATAGCTCATTTTAGAATTGTCATCATCCGCATCGATATCGATATCGACATCTTTTGCAAACTCTTCAAACTTTTGATAAGTATATTGCAGTAATTGTTGAGTCGTATCAATTTCTTTGTTGACTTGGCGCATGACTTCAGCCAGTTTACCAGGGTTGCTGCTGGATATGAGTATTCCCCACATTTCCAGATTGACACTCTCACGGGGCAGATCTAAAATTGTAATGACTCGTTGCAATGCTTTTCTCTGTTCCTCGTTGCCATATAAAACAATAGTGTTATCACCTTGAGCTTCAATGACCGTACCTTTTATGCAAGGATTTTTAGATGCAATCTGAGCTAGTATCCCTTTAAGATCAGATGCGGAACGGATATAGTAGAGTTTCACGGATTGAGATGCTTGCTTGAATGATTTTTGTTGCGTATAGTCAAGATCTTCACATTTCGCCCCTCCTCCTTGAGGCTCACTAACTCTAATATTAATATCTGCGGTTTGAGCAGATACTTCCCCCCCAAAGCTTACAATCATACTGAGGCTTAGACCCAGAGCAAGCTGACGAGATAACTTTCTACGCGGGAATGACATGGATTGCTTAGAAATAGTGAACATGATTTTCTCCTGTAAAAAATTGAGTTTGTTTGGGAAGTTAAGCTCATTTGCTTTCCTTCTACCCGTTAGTAGTTGTTAGCTAAACCGACCTATACACTTGAAGGTTAAATTCTAGAAATTCTTAGGTCTGGCAAGGGATGATCAGTTCTGGAAAATCTGGAACTGAGCCATCTTGTCTAAATCTAAATCTCCCCGGTTTTTTTCCGATTTCCTGTATAAGCTAAAATGGCTGACATCTATTGATCAGGTGAGCTAATCGCAAGCTCAACAAACTTCGGGAGAGCGTAGTATGAGTGCTGCATCAAGATACTGCAACCTTTGGCGCATTGACCCTGCCAGCGATCGCACTGGATACAAGCGTTGTTTCCTCCCGTTGGCAAATGATTTTTTTCAAAGCCAAGGGTTAAGTGAGGCAGAGGAGGATAGGGGCGATCGCTCCCAACAGAGAAATCTCCAGACTGATTTGCTATCCCGCTTTCAAGCTCCAGCAGTTGATACCACAGAAAGAGCGCACGCAGGACTATGCCTGCGGTGTTACGTTTCTGAGCCGATTCTCAACGCCTGCCGCAAAATCGATCATTTGTTCGGAGACGATCGCTCCTTTACTTACCGAGATTTGCTGCCGTTTGTCCTCAATGACGACGGGAAAACGCTGATGGTTTTAGACTCAGATGGCAAAACCTATCTCACCTTAGACCCCACTGGCAAGCCTCAAACAACGGCTTATCAATGTTTCTCACTGCAAATTCTGCGAACCTTTAAGCCCAACGCTCAATCCAGTATGAGCTTAGATAACTGGACTTATTTACAAACCAAACAAAATCCAGAATTAAAGAATTTTTTATCCGAGTTTGGCTTCAAACAATTGAGCGACTGGGCTCTACTCAATCGCACTCGCTCGAAACAATTGCAACAACTGGCAGAACGCGATCGCCACTTAATTGCCGCCTTCCACGCTGTCTATCGTCGAGACAGGCATCAGCAACACCAGGGTACGAAACGCTGTCTAGATCCCACAACCGGGCAACTTCAAGAGATGGTGACTTATTTAAAAGCACGAAATATCACAATTCAGCCCAACCAATTGATCACAGAACTGCGAAGAGTGGCACTACAACTTAGACAATTTGACCTTTGGAGCCATCGAGAACCGTTAGAAGTTGAAGATCCAGAGACAGGCGATCGCCTGATTCGCTCAGAGCTGCCGCAGGATATTGCCAGTGAATATAATGTGGAGCAGCAAGAGCAACAAGAAATGTTGGAATTCTTCCACAAACAGCTTCAACTTGCCTTAGTTCATTCCATTAAGCAGGCAATTAGCGATCGCATTACTTATTTAAAAAAAAGCAAAGGGTATGCCGCTTTCGCCGATCGATTTATTCCAGGATTACACCTCTATTATTCTCAGGGCATCGCACTGAAAGAGATTGCTGATTTATTAAAAATGTCTGGTTGGGCGCAAGCAAGACGGGTGTTGAATCCGGGAGAGTTAATTAACACTGTTCGGACATTGACAATTCGACAAGTGCTTGACCAAATGCTGAAGAAAGCTGAAGAGAAAGGACTGACTGCTCTTCCTCCTCAACCCGATTATTTAGAAAATTTAGCCAAGCAAATCGAGGCGCTGGCAGATGCAGAAATATTTCAGGAAGCGTTTGAAGAAATTCAAGCGGGAAAGAATCGTCTGATGAAAAGTGTATATGCTCAACAGCTTTGCTTTTACTTAGAAGAGTGTACAAAGGTTACACAAGGAGTTTCGTAATGTTTAGCTTAAGAGCGATCCCACCAGATTTAAATCTTAGCCGACCTGAAGCCATAAGGCTTGAACCAGAACAGTTTGAGCAGGCGCTAGTCAATCCCCTGGCCAGTCCCTCAGTCGATGAAGCGGGTCAGTGGCAACTCTATCTGAATGCCCTGGCACTATTGGGTTTTGAGCAATGGCTAGAGAAACGCGCTCCATCACACTGCCTCGATCGAACTCAATGTATCAATCATATTGGTGCTGTTTACAACCTTAAAATTGATGAATTTAAGCTAAATTTAATTGTCAAAGAGCAGGTTCTAGATGAAGTAGTGGAAATTCCCAGAGAAGCGATCGAACAGCCGGCTCTTGTCGCTCATTTCTATGTCCTGCTTGAGGTCTGTGAAGAGCAGCAGCGAGTGATGATTCGAGGCTTTTTGCGATCTGACCGACTCATGAATTATTGCCATCGGGTCAGTGATGGTTTACAAAACGATTATTATCAAATTCCCCTATCTGTTTTCGATCCTGAACCCAATCATTTATTGTTCTACTGTGATTTTCTAGAACCTGCCTCAATACTATTGCCCGTCATTTCAACGGAGCATACCGCAACGCCTGAAGCAATCTCTGAAACCACATTAACGGCTTCTCAAGAAACTCCTATCCAGTTAGGACAGTGGATACAGGGGGTCTTTGCAGCAGGATGGCAAGCGATCGACGATCTGTTTAGTCCAGAAGTTCATCTTGCTTGGAGTCCTCGGAATCAGAGAGAGGGTGCAAAACGCGGGAAGCTTATTGACTTGGGGATGGAGTTGCAAGGACAGAGAGTGGTCTTGTTGGTGAATGTTACAGAAGAAGCCGATAATCAGCTATCTGTGCTGGTTCAGTTACATCCGGCGGGTGAGGAGCGATATCTGCCACCCCAGATCGCCTTAACGTTGCTTTCTCAGGCAGGCAAAAAGCTTCAAGAAGTGGGCTCCAGAACGCAAGATAACTATATTCAGCTTAAATCTTTTAAAGGGCGCTCTGGTATCCCCTTTAGTATTGTGGTTAGTCTCGGTGACACCTGCCTCTGCGAGAATTTTGAACTCTAGGCGTTGGGGTATCATGGGCGTTTTCTACACAGGCAAAACTACCTTACAGGGGATAGAATTTATAGCGTTATTGAAAGAGCCAAACTTTCGTTCTATCCCTAGGAGCGTTCCATGACGGCAATTGCGATCGATGACAGCGGAAAACTAGAAATTCCTCTAGAAATCCGTCAACAACTCGGCATCACCACAGCCCAATCCCTCAATCTTGAGGTTAGACAAGGCTGCATCATCCTACAACCCTTGGAGCAAGAAGCTAAAGTCCAACGTCAAGGCAGTGCCTTAGTGCTAGAAACCCCACCCCTCGGCCATCTCGATACCCTTATTGATGACCTCCGCGAGGAACGCATTCAAAGCCAATTGCCTGCATGAAATGTCTCTTTGATACCTCTGCTCTCATCGCTGCCCTATTGACTGGACACACTCATCATTCGGCCTGCTTGCCCTTTCTCCTTCAAGCCCAATCCCAGCAAATTCAGGGACTTATTGCCACGCATACCCTAGCAGAACTCTATTCTGTTCTAACGCGCATTCCCAAAACCAAAATCTCCCCTGCCGTCGCCCAAAACTTGATCCGCGATAACCTACAGACCTTCGATACTGTTTCGCTGACTGCTGAAGATTACACGGCAGCTATTGACCTAATGGTGCAACGTCAGCTTCCTGGCGGTGGTATCTTTGATGCCCTTATCGCCCAAGCAGTCCTCAAATCTCAGGCTGATGTTCTGTTAACCCTCAACCCAAAGCATTTTACAAGGCTGGGTTCTGAGATTGCTTATAAAGTACAGGTACCCCAATGATACTAAATCCGTTTATCATAGGCTACTCATGGAGACAGGCAAAAGCAACAGGAAACAGGCAACAGAGGTATAGGGTTACTCTACTTTTAAAAGCGTATTTGGTACGAAGGTGAATTGAGATGATTTTTAACACTTTCTAGTAAAAGTTGATATAAGAAATGAGGGGTCTTTTGATTGGCTAATTCCAGAGTATTGTGATAAAGTTTACAAGCAGATTCATCATTCATGATGCGATAGTGAATGATTTTTGTCCATTCTGGTGCAGCGATCATTAATTGAGGAATCACTTCAATAAAAGCTGGTATTTGTTTTTGTAGATCAAAATCTTCTAAAAAATGAACTAAACTAAACATAATTTCAGGATGTTCACAATTATCATCTAAGATAAGATGTAATTCCTTTAGATTGTCATCCTTAGGATATTTAGCAATTTTTTCTAAAGTTTCCTCAAATAACTTGATTTCTTGAGGTGTTTTCAGTAAACGATTTTCTTGTAAGATTTTTAGTAAATTCATGGGTTTATAACTCCTTTATCAAAAAAGGTTAACCAAGTTGTTTTATTAAGTTTAATGAGTTCTTGCAGACGCTTTCTAATATCTGTATCATATAATCTTTGACGCAGATAAATAGAGCGAATATCCCAAACTTCTTGCGCTAAGGTTTGTCGAGGGGAAAGGGTTAAGTCTGGACTTTTACCATAAGATAAGGTGTGACGATGATGACCTCCTTTTCCGGGGGATAAATGTTCCATCATGATAGCTATTCCTTGATTAGTTGTGTAATCTTTGATTTTAGCTTTCATGTAAGCGTTGGATGGTACATGATGAGGTGTTAAGTTATCTCCTCTACGACCCAATTTTAACAAGTCGCCGTATGTCCCGACTTTTCCTTCTCCTGTAAGTAGTTTAGATTGAGTGATGTGGTCTCCTTATGGTTATTTTAGGGGATGGATTTATGATAGGCGAAGAAAAATCCTATCTTCAATTTATTTTACAGAAGATGACGGGTTTCTGCCATAAATTAAGGCACATTACACTTCGTTAATGCACCCTACAAGAGCGGCGATCTCACTGATGTTCAGTAACTTTATCGATCAAGATTAGTATCTTTGATACTACAAGATAACTTTTGATTGGTTGTTGGGTTTCCTCACGTCAACCCAACCTACCAGATCGGCGATCTCAGTGACTGGCTCTCCCGACATCTTGAGGTAAGCTGTATGGTGTTTATTGGCCATGCTCGCTGTTTCCGCTATGAGCCAGTTTGGGCTTTTGATCGTAACTGAACAACGCTCAAGTTATAATTAATCTTTACTCGACAACACCTCATGAATACTTACTTCTTTTTGAAAATCACGTTTCTTACTTTAATGAATCTGGGATTGACATTCAATCAACCATTATCTGCTTCAACTGTCATGGCAGAATACGCAATAGTCCAGAAAATCCCTTCTAATGTTCGATCTCAACCTAATGGAAAAATTATCTGTCGCATTACCAAAAAAGTCACAATTTCTGTGTATCACTTTACCAATAGTGTGAATGGGCTAGGTAGTCCAATAAATGGCTGGTATTCAACTATTGCCTGCGGAAAAGAGCAAATAGGATGGATTCACCAATCACGGATCATGCTTACGGGAAAATACCATTCAGCCCCTTAGACAATAGCCTTAGACAATAGGAAGTATACTAAATTTACCCTGCCCTCTTGTTTCTCGTGTGATCAATTTTTTCGATCATCACAAGTAGAATTTTGTAGTTGATTGACACGACTAAAATGAGGTATTAGATGTTCGAGATTTGATGGGCATTGCCCACCCAATTAAATACACTAAATTAGCCGTATCAATCCACTTAGAAAGAGGTGATCGCACTAAGTTTTACTACCCTAGTACTCCCCCCGCCTGTTTAAACAGTTGCTCCATTTTCTCGTAGGTAACTGTGGGCTGACCATAACGACCTGGTGGTAAAGAAGCCCACTCCCAGCTTAGGATGTCACAGGCTGCCCTGATTTTACCTTTTTCTATTTCGTCTAATGCACCTCGTTGTTTAATGAGTTGAATGGCGGCTTTGTCTTGATTACTAGGAGAAAAATCTTTCAAGCCTAGTTTTTTGGCAACTCCATCCCAAGTTGTGTTCAGAAATTGATATCGCCCTGCTGCTGTCGAGCATAATCCTCCTGAACATATAACCTTACGGGGATGATCCGCATAACTAGAAAATGTCTGGCCAGTGAACATGATATTGTATCCTGTCCTTACACCATCTCCAACGCTCTTATCTGTCCCTTCTGGCCAAGCAATGGCATCTAAGAAAGCCATGACTTGTTTGCTTCCTGAAGCTTCAGTATGTCCAGGCGTGGGATCGTTAATCTGAACGTGCGGCTGGAAAACGTACCAATTGAAAAAGCCTCCGTGGGGAGATTTGAGTTCAAATTCCCAATGATTCTTGGAAGCTGGTCGATACCAGTTGATACCAATTTTTTCGCCTTTTTCTAAATCAAACTTTTCTCCTGGATTGTCAATATCCGTGCTATCGATAGTAAATCGCTTGATCACGGTATCTTGAAGGGCGGTCAAACTTAATTCTGCCATGTAATTTCTCCTTTTGTTAGATCTCGATTCAGTTATAGCGATACGCAATTGAGTGAGATACAGGCAAAGCCTTGCTTAGACTGGTTTGTAGTCCGTGATAATGTACCTCATACGACTGCGAACCGTTACACTCGTTAGTAGTTGTGAGCAAAATCAACCTATACACTTACGGTTCTAAATTCTGGATGGCTCTCTTGGGTTTTGTGGACAAGATGTATCGCACTGATACATTTTGAGAAAAGCTTTACTCTCCTGATAGCTGAAAAGCCTTGCTGTCAGGGCGTATCGCATCCCCCCCTTCCCAAATTTAAAGCATTCTCCAGTTTTCTTCCGTTTTCCTGTATTAAGATGAAAGGGCTGACATCTATATTATGCGCCGATGGCAAAACTTACCGGCTCTTCGGTTTGTGTTATGCAATGGACGGGGGTTATAAGGGATGGAACCCTTATATAGAAAGGCATTTAGCGATTTTTGTCAATTGTTTTTGCTCTAGAGCGAACTAATCAATTAAGTCTCTTGCCAGATAAGGATTTAGTCGATTTATGCCCCCCTATCGAACCATAACAAGTAACGAAGAGCCAACTTACCTTACTACCTGAAATGAACAAGTCAGTGATTATTAATCTAGGCAGTGGGAATTTGTATCAGGGATTTCCGCGAGTTACCGTTCAATTATGGACGGACGGCAATCCGAGGCCAGAGCAATTTATCGGCACGTTGCCCGCCGCACCCGCTTTAGGGGAACTGTATCGGAATTGGCAGCTTGTTTATCGGGGACTATGCGATCGCCTTGGGCGCAGCGAAACTGAACGCATTACGGGCGGACAACGCCATCCCATAATATCCCAACCAGGACATCTATCTTCAGCTTCTCTCGTAGAAGTTGGTGAACTAGAAATCAGTGAAGCAGGCATTACCAATATTTCTCAGGTCAGTTTTGATGAGTTGTGCCAGCAGCTACAGGCAAGCATCAATACTTGGCTGAAATCAGAGGGTTTTCTCCCCATTGAACTGCAACTGCGATCGCGACTCGACTCATCCGCTCCCATCCGAGTCATGATTGAAACTAACGATCTGGAATTGCGCTCTCTTCCCTGGCATCGCTGGCATTTCTTTGAGGATTATCCCCAAGCGGAAATGGCGTTGAGTCAACCAGAGTACCACTATCGAAATGTTCTGAAGTCAGCAAAAACTGACCAGAAAGTCAGGATTTTAGCAGTCTTAGGCAATAGCTCTGGCATTGATTTAGCCACAGAAACCCGCTTACTTCAGCGGTTGCAGGATGGGTCAGTTAAGTTCCTGGCCAACCCCTCACGCCAGGAGTTCAATACTCAATTATGGCAGCCTGAAGGGTGGGATATCCTGTTTTTTGCCGGTCACAGTCAAACCCAGGGACAAACGGGTCGAATATATATTAATGAGAATTCAACCCACAATAGTTTGACGATATCACAGTTAGAAGAGGCACTGAAAACCGCGCTCGAGAAGGGTTTAACGCTGGCTATTTTTAATTCTTGTGATGGATTAGGCTTGGCACAAGCACTGGAGAAACTACACATTCCCACAGTGATTGTCATGCGCGAACCGATTCCCAATCGGGTGGCACAAGAGTTCTTTCAGCAGTTTCTGACAGCATTTGCGATCGAGCAATTGCCGCTTTATCTTGCCGTTCAGCAAGCGCGTCGAAAGCTCCAAGGATTAGAAGATGATTTTCCAGCAGCGTCTTGGTTGCCCGTGATTTGCCAAAATCTAGCCGTTGAACCTCCCACTTGGATTCAGCTTGGAGGAACGCCAACCTGTCCCTATCGCGGTCTATTTGCCTTTCGGGAGGAAGATGCTCGGTTCTTCTTTGGGCGGGAGCAGGTAACTCAGGCACTGCTGGCGGCGGTCAAACAAAAGCCATTGGTGGCGGTGATTGGTGCTTCTGGCAGTGGCAAATCATCCGTCGTCTTTGCGGGATTAGTGCCGCGCTTGCGTCAGGAATTAGGCAGTAGCGGCATGAAGGAACGAGGCTCGCCGTCTGTACAGATTGTCTCGTTCCGCCCAGGAAATAATCCGTTTGAAGCCTTAGCAACTGGGTTGGCGCAGTGTCCTGCGATCGCTCAATTTGTCTCTCTACATCAGTCCCAACAGGGGTGTGGCGATGCTCTCCCAGAAGGTCAAAGCGACAGCTTCGCTAACGCAGTAGAACTAGAGCGGCTATTGCGGCAAGACGACCAGGGATTATCCCACCTCATCGAGTGGGTTAAACAGCAGAATTCAGGGATATGCCTGATTTTGATCGCCGATCAATTTGAAGAACTCTATACCCTTTGTCCAGAGGCAGAGCGACAGACTTTTTTGGATACTGTACTAAATGCCGTGAAATTTGCTCCAGGGTTCACCCTGATTCTGACCCTACGAGCAGACTTTTGCGGCTATGCCCTGGCTTACCGCCCCTTGAGTGATGCCTTGCAAGGTGCCATTCAGGTTTTGGGGCCGATGAACCGGGAAGAATTGCCAGCCGCGATTGCCAAGCCCGCCGCCCAAATGCAAGTGAAATTAGAGGATGGGTTAATCCAGAAGCTGATCCATGCCATGAATGAGCAGCCAGGGCGTTTGCCCTTGTTGGAATTTGCCCTCACGCAATTGTGGTCAAACCAGCGAGATGGATGGCTAACCAATCAGGCTTATGACCAGATTGGCGGCGTAGAAGCAGCGCTGGCCAATCACGCAGAATTCGTATACGCTCAACTGAACGAAGAGGATCGACAGCGAGCGCAACGGGTATTTATCCAATTAGTGCAGCCCGGTGCCGGGACAGACGATAGCCGGCGTACTGCTACACGGGAAGACGTGCAGCCCGAAAACTGGGACTTGGTAGTGCGTTTAGCCTCCTCTCGCTTAGTGGTGACCAACCGCAACGATTCTACAGGAGAAGAAACCGTAGAAATTGTTCACGAGGCATTAATTGGGGGCTGGAAACGACTCAGGAATTGGATGCAGCTCGATCGAGAGTTTCGCCTCTGGCAAGAGCAACTGCGGGCAAACCGCTACCAGTGGGAGCGCAGCCATCAGGATGAAGGGGCATTGTTGCGGGGTAAACCTCTGACCGATGCAGAATATTGGTATCTGAATCGAGCTGATGAACTGAGTTCGAGCGATCGCGAATTGATTGAGCAAAGTGTGGCACTGCGCGATCGCGACCTGAAATCCCAAAAGCGCAGGCGAAAGTTAACGATCTCAGGACTCACAGGTGGCTTGCTAGGGGCCTTAATCTTAGCAGGAGTCGCTTGGGGGCAATGGCAGAATTCAGCGCGTAGCGAGATCCAAGCCATCACTGCGTCCTCAGAAGCACTTTTTGTCTCCAATAATAAGTTAGATGCGTTGATTGAGGCCATTCGGGCCTGGCAAAAATTATCCAGGACAGGAGGAACAGACGCTGAGACTAAAACTCAGGTAGATTCCGTCTTACGGCAGGCAGTTTATGGCGTTCTTGAATACAATCGTTTGTCATTGGATCGCGACGAAGTTAAAAGCGTCGCCTTCAGCCCCGACGGTAACATACTCGTCTCAGCGGGTCGTGATAAAATCATCAAACTCTGGAAGCGAGACGGTACTCTAATTGCAACTCTGAACGGACACAGCGATCGAATTTGGCAAGCTGTGTTTAGTCCTGATGGTCACACGATTGCCTCGGGTAGTACAGACAAAACCATCAAACTCTGGAAACTAGAAGCGGGCAAGACACCTGTTTTGCTAAAGACCCTTGTAGGACATCGCGATGGTGTGAGGGGAGTGGCATTCAGTCCCGATGGTCAAATGCTGGCTTCAGCGAGTGATGATAAGACGGTAAAAATCTGGAAACAGGATGGCACTTTAATTGCAACTCTAGCAGGTCACACTGCTGTGGTGAATGGAGTTGCCTTTAGTCCTGACGGTCAAATACTGGCCTCGGCGAGTGACGATAAGACAGTAAAACTTTGGAAGCGAGATGGCACCTTGATTACGACTCTCACAGGTCACACTGATATTGTCAACGGAGTAGCGTTCAGCCCTGATGGTCAGATGCTGGCTTCAGCCAGTTGGGACAAAACGATCAAACTCTGGAAACTAGAAACAGGGAAAATGCCGGCTCTACTGGCAACCCTTACAGGACATAGTGAAGTGATTGCTGGAGTAGCATTCAGCCCCGATAGTCAGACTCTCGCTTCAGGTAGTTGGGACAAGACTGTTAAGCTCTGGAAGCGGGATGGTACTTTGATTGCAACTCTCAGTGGGCATAGCGATCGTGTTTGGGGAGTAACATTTAGCCCCGATGGTCAGACCATTGCTTCGGCCAGTGATGACAAAACGGTCAAGCTTTGGAGGCTGAAAAGCCCTTTGTTAACAAGGCTGACAGGGCATAGTGGCGTAGTGATTGGAGTGGCATTCAGCCCCGATGGTCAGACCATTGCTTCGACCAGTGATGACAAAACGGTCAAACTTTGGCAGCGAGATGGCACTCTGCTCGCAACTCTCAGCGGACACACCGCTCAGGTTTATGGAGTCGCCTTCAGTCCCGATGGTCAGAGGCTTGCCTCCGCAAGTGCAGATAATACCGTCAAGCTCTGGAACTTAGGTAGAGGGAAGCCTCGATTACTTGCCACCCTGAGAGGACATCAAGCAGTGGTTTGGGAAGTTGCCTTTAGTCCCGACGGTCAGACAGTTGCCTCCGCAGCCTGGGATAATACTGTCAAGCTCTGGAATGTAGGGCAAAAAACGCCCCAACTCCTCGCCACCTTGAGAGGACATCAAGCGGCGGTTCTTGGAGTGGCATTCAGTCCCGATGGTCAGACAATCGCCTCCACAAGTGCAGACAATACCGTAAAACTCTGGAGAGTGAAGCCAGATCAGGTGCCTGTTCTCCTAAAGACACTTATAGGACATACTGCTCAAGTTTATGGATTGGCATTCAGCCCCGATGGTCAGACGATTGCCTCGGCAAGTGCAGATAACACGATCAAGCTTTGGAAACTGGATGGTACTTTATTGACAACCCTTAAAGGTCATAGTGCTGTCGTTTTCTCTGTTGCCTTCAGTCCCGATGGTCAGACCATTGCCTCAGCAAGCTGGGACAAGACGATCAAGCTTTGGAAACCAGATGGCACTTTATTGACGACTCTGAATGGCTATAGCGGTCGCTTTTGGTCAATAGCCTTCAGTCCTGATGGTCAAACTATTGCCTCAGCAAATGAAGACAAGACAGTCATTTTGTGGAACAAGGAGCAGGTTCTTACCCTTAATCCATTGATGTACGGTTGTAATTGGGTGCATGATTATCTAAGGGCAAATCCCAATGTGAGTGAAAATGATCGCCATCTTTGTGATTGATCTTCGATGATCTATCCATCTTTCTTTTTGTTCTGATTATTTTAGGGTTGTTCCTTGATCCGAATATTACGAAACTGAACGACCTCTGTATGACATTGCAAGGCAATGAAACCTTCGAGGTTCACGGATTCAGAAAAAGTTCCCGCACTAACTATTTTGTCATTGAGTTTAACCTCAATCGTATTATCCTGTACGGTGATTTCACAGCTGTTCCAATATCCAGGATGCTCTGAATTTCGAGGACTAATCACCTTAGTAGCCCATCGTTGAGCAGGAAATATATCATAGACTGCACCTGTTTTATGTAAAGGACTTCCGTATATCTTTTTTTTGTAGTCATAGGCAGTCTCGTCAATTTGAACTTCGATGAGATTGTCATAGAAAGATTCACCTTTAGGTTCTGGCCTCCTTAGAAAAATACCAGAGTTTGCTTCGATGGCAAATGCTTTCCATTCTAACTTTAAGATGAAATTTTTGAATTTTTTGCGTGTATAACAAAGAGCACCCATTTTGACATCTTTATCGGAAACTCCCGCACCCAATATAGGCAAACTATCTTTAATATCAAAGAAGTTTTTGGCACCTGATTTATTTGATTCCAAAAATTTCCAACCATCTGATTTGAAGTCACCTCGATAAAGAATTTCAAAGTCTTCTTCCTCGACAAATTTAGATGAGATGTGGCGTTCAATAATTGAATCCGCGTCTTCTTCCTCGACAAATTCAGATGAGATGTGGCGTTTAATAATTGAATCCGCAATCTTACGGCATAGGGTTAGTCCTGTGAGTACAGGATTGGCAGAACCAACAGTAGGAAAAATCGCTTGGTCAGCGCAGTAAACATTTTGAATGTGGTGTAATTTGCCGTCTAGATCTGTTACAGATTCATCAGGATTTTCACCCATCCATAGCGTACCCGATTCATGGCGTGAATTCCAAAATGCCTCAGTCTTTTGGTATGGGTCGAATTGTGTCGGCTTCTCTGGTGTCCATTTTTTAGCATCATTCGGATCTTGGTATTCGATGGCACCAAAGGATACCAGTGATGAAAGAAAGTCAAATAAAGTTGAATGAACCTCGTCCCAGAATTCCTCATCTTCTGGTGAACTTTCCCATTTCAAGTAGGGCTTAGCATATTTCACTTCACCGAATACTTCGATTTGATCCTTACTTAAATTCATCCAATTCGAGCCTTCTGTGTAAAGTGGAGCCTTTGGCTTTCCTTGCACCTCAGAAACCGTGAATATCAATAGAGTGACCCATTCCTGATCCTGCGACCCTAATGTATCGACAAGCTCCTCATAATCGTAAAACATTTTATAGAGAGTCGTGAAAACATCAAAGCCAGGATCAGAGCTACAGAGGAATTGGAAATGGTAACTTTTCTTGAAACGTTCGCTGTAGCCCTGTAGATGGTAAAGGGCAGACTCAAGAACATCCTCCTTAAGGAATCCAAGTGCTTCTCGCTTAATCCGAACTGTTACCGCACTGAACAGATGCCCCATCAGATTACGCCCGATTAACTCTTGGTTCTCTTTTAAAGAGTCCGATCTGGGAAATGAGTTGAGTACAAGCCTGGTAGATTCTACAGCCGTACCAGCCAAGATCACCTCGCAATTGCTTAAAAGTTCAAAAGAGCTTGTTTTTTGAGAGTTGCTATCGACTACATGTATGCGAGAGACAGAACCCTTATCGGTTTCAAGCTTGTATACAAACGTATTCGGAACAAGAAAGATTGATTTAGATTTCCAAATGGGATCATTGGGCTTCGGCACATCATCGTACTGGGATTCAATCCGTATATTTTGTAAGAGCCTACCAAGACTACTGAAAGCATCAGGGCTATACACTCCAGATCGGGTGCTATTTGCCGCGACAGCCACAGGTGGATCTTTAAGTTTGAGATGATTTAGATCTGGTGAATTTAGCTTTTCCTCTAGAAATTTCTTCAGACCCTTAAAAAGAGTCCCATTTATAAGGTCTGAGTAGTCAGAAACACCTGTCTCGTCTTCTACCTCTTTATAGTTCTCATATAGGAAATCTCTAAGCTCTTTTGGCCAAGACGCTAAATCTTCATCGGTAAGACGTGGCGACCACTTCCCCCACGTCAACGATTTACCCCCAACACAGTAGCTATGCTTTTTTACTTCCCCAAAAAACTCCTCACCCATCCCTGCTCGACGAACATGACATACATATGGGGACTTCATGTGTGGGTGATCGATATTTTCATCAAAAATGCCAGTTTTAGGTGGAAGGTTTTCGATATGCTCGTGTACGATGTAAGGACCAGCTTCAAGGATGAGGATTTTTAACCTTTTTTCCTCTCCAAGTTGCTTTTTATTTTTACTCCAGTGGTAGAGCTTACTCGCAATATACGAACCGTACATTCCCGATCCGATCACCACCACATCAAATGGTTTGGCTTCATTGCTTTTTGCTGCCTCCTCTAGGGTGTTACAGAAGTAGCGACCTAAAATATCAGTACCGAAAGCAAATGACGTGTCTTGATTGTTAACGTTGGACTCATTCTGAGACATAATTTATGGACTCTTTGGTAGGTGAACAATAGACTTTGGGAGCGTAATATATTTTTATTTTCCTTTCTATTCTCCTTTAATTTGACGGAAAGTGGGTTAAGATAGCCATTCCAGCAGGCGGTAAATCGATTTTGACAGTGGCACGACTGCCATTACTAATAATGTTTACAGTTTGATCTGTGGGTGGGGTATGTAATTGACTATCAGCCCAGTCGCTCCTGTAAAGATAGGTCATTTGTCCTCCAATAGGACTTAAAGAGCCATCTACAGTTATATCTGCACCTCTGACCGCAGTCCCATTAGTATTAACTGCTATCAGAACCTCTTGGTCAAAGAGAATGCGAGACCAGGCTACCAACTCTTCTCTTGCTGGTATATTAAAAGGTCTTCCTAAGATAGATGTTTCCCTTAAATACTGACGACCGCGACGTAAAGCTAGACCGATTTTGTTATCTCCATTACGGATAAGAGCGATCGCGGCAATACGTAAATAAGTAGGATGATTTTCATCAAAGAAATGGCAATTTTCGGTTTCAAAAGCTCCAAAAGTTCCACCAAACATGGACTCTCGAATATAGCGATCATCGAAAGGAATTTTGCCGTTGCTATCGCGTGGTTCGATACTAAAGTCGTGATAAGATTCTTTACCATCAAATGCTTGCTCAGTACCGTAATAAATACAGGGTATGCCTAGAGTAGTCAACTGCACACCTACTGCATGGGCAACTTGTTCTAAATTAGGATTATTAGCTGCAAATCGATTTTTACCACGTCCCACCATATCGTGGTCATCTAAAATTGAGACGTGATAGCGTCCTGTTTCACGATGACTACCAAGAGAATCATGACCTGCAAACTGATTAAAAAAATCGCTTGGTTCTCTAAACCCTTTAGTCATTCCTGCTAGTTTTTGTGGTGGTTCGCCGATATCTAAAACAGCATCTAGATTGCGACCAAAGATTTCTAGATAGTTGCGCGCCATATCAGCACCACCAGTAACCTCACCAAGAAGCAAGAAGTTTTCCTTGCCAATCGACTCGGCATATTCGTGAATTGCACCACAGAAGTTACGGGATGCTTCCCAAGAAACGTGCTTGACAGTATCAATCCGAAATCCATCACAATCGCTGAGAGCAATCCAGTATTGATAGACTTTGATAACAGCATTTAAAACATCACTTCTATTGAGATTGAGGTCTTTAAGGTCGGAAAAATCACCTCGTCGAAATTCATTATCTGGATGAAGCGGCTCTTCCCAACCCTCGGGATCCCATTTGCAAATCTCTCCAGCTTTGGTATACCAGTCTAAATCTTGGAATTCTTGGGGCCAAACACCGTCTTCTAAATCAGAGGGAGAAATGCTTGAAATAGGAATACTACTTCCAGTATCAGAACGCCACCCATGAACTGGATAAGGTGGAGCAAAACGGTACTTTTCAGTAGTTTTTGGTCTTCCACCTACATTGTAAAACCAGTTATTTCCCGAATGATTGTAGATAATATCTAATAGAACATACATACCCTTGGTGTGGGCAGCATCTACTAAATCTCTCAATTCTTGACGAGTACCAAAACGAGGATCGATTTCTAAGAAATTTTGAATTCCGTAACCGTGATAAGTTTCTAAATCTTTTCTTTGTTTGCAAACAGGGGCAATCCAAAGAGTGGTAACGCCTAAATTTTGCAGGTAGTCCAATTTACTTTTTATTCCGGCGATCGTTCCTCCCTGAAATATTTTGCCGCCAGCCATCCATTGTTTTTTATCATTCTTCCTGAATGTCGATGGATTGGAGCGATCGAATAGTGTTCGACCACCTTCTCCACCATCGCTGAAGCGATCTGGTAGGAGAAAATATAAAATCTGGTCTCTCCAGGTTGCAGGACTTGGATTAACCCGTCCACGGGGCTTTAAGTCTGCCAACCTCAGTTCTTGAGGTGCTGCTGCTTCAACTAGCGTTCTAGACATGATTATTCTTTATAACCTCAACTTTTTCTTCCTAATTATGGCCGGCTGAATAAATCTAAAAACCTTGCTGGATAAGACTTTTAGACTTTTTTGAAATCCAAAAGTACCAGATATGGGAGTGATCAGGGGTAAATTCAGGGACTTTTTCCCTGAAAATTAGGTAATTGACCCCCTCAAAATCGGTAAAACCCCACACCCCACACCCCACACCCTACACCCTGCCCCTAGGAAAAACTTTTTCAGCAGACCCTAATTATCCTATAGTTGCAGCCCAAATTAACTTATACACTTTATTGCCAAGGATGTGCCTTGTGGTTGTAATTTCGCCCCCTAGTCGGTATCGCTCAGTGCGGATGCGATCGCCGTCACCCTGTTGGTCACACCTGGCCCACCGAGTCCAATACAAACACCAAATCCTTGCCTCGCTCTGGCATAACCGTCAGCCATAAAAGCCGCCCCTCCTTCATCGAAAATTTGGGTCTGAAACCCCGTCGTTCTACGACGGCTTTACTGTTAAATATGAGCATCGTTTACGAAATATATGCTAAAATGTGAGGTATGGAAAAAGCCTATTCGTTTCGATTTTACCCCACACCCGAACAAGAGTCGCTATTGCGGCGCACTTTGGGCTGTGTAAGATTAGTTTACAATAAAGCTCTCCATGTCAGAACACAAGCATGGTACGAAAGACAAGAAAGAGTAGGCTACGCTCAAACTTCTTCAATGCTAACCGATTGGAAAAAGCAAGAAGAATTAAACTTTCTCAATGAAGTAAGCTGTGTACCCTTACAACAAGGGTTAAGACATTTACAAACAGCTTTCACTAATTTCTTTGCTGGTCGTACTAAGTATCCTAACTTTAAGAAAAAACATCAGGGAGGAAGTGCCGAATTTACCAAATCTGCTTTTACAATTAAAGACAGACAAATCTATTTAGCTAAATGCACAGAACCTTTACCTATTCGATGGTCAAGACACATCCCAGAAAGCTGTGAACCAAGCACAGTAACAGTCAGATTACATCCTTCAGGACGTTGGCATATCTCAATAAGATTTGATGACCCAACGATTAAGCCATTACCAGTAACAGATAAAGCCATTGGAATTGACTTAGGAATTAGTAGCCTTGTCATTACCAGCGATGGTGACAAAGTATCTAATCCTGAGCATTTTAAAAAGCATTATCGGAGACTGCGAAGAGCATCTAAAAGTCTTTCTCGAAAACAGAAAGGGTCAAAAAATCGGGAAAAAGCGAGAATCAAAGTAGCCAAGATTCACGCTCGAATCACCGATAACAGAAAAGACCATTTACACAAGCTAACCACTCAATTAGTTCGTGAAAACCAAACGATTGTGGTTGAGAATTTAGCCGTCAAGAATATGGTCAAAAACCCGAAATTATCTCAGGCAATATCTGACGTTAGCTGGGGAGAAATCACCCGACAATTAGCCTATAAATGCCGTTGGTACGGCAGAAATTACATCGAAATAGATAGATGGTTTCCTAGCTCTAAAAGGTGTAGTAATTGCGGGTATATTGCTGAGAAAATGCCGTTAAATATTCGAGAATGGGACTGTCCAGACTGTGGGACACACCATGACCGAGATATTAACGCCAGTAAAAATATTTTGGCCGCAGGGCTTGCGGTGTCAGTCTGTAGAGCGACCATAAGACCAGAACAGAGTAAATCTGTTAAGGCAGGTGCGGAACCCCGCAAGGGAAAGAAGCAGAAACCTAAATCGTGAGGTTTGGGAATCACCGTCCGTTTACGGCGGTGAGGATGTCAAAAAAATCGTCAATTCAAAAATGAAACGCATCAACCTCAAGAGTTGAAAAAGAAAGGCTCATCAGGTACTGTCTGATCATTAACAACAACAAATCAGACCCAAAAATGAGCCGACAACATCTTAACATAGAACAAAGAAACTTGCTCTACTAACTTAGTCAAGAGGGAAATTTATCTCAACGGCAAATGGCCGTCTGGCTCGGATGTCATCAAAGCACAATATCACGAGAATTAAGAAGGAATCAAAGTTCCCTCGGCTGCTATCTACCTGACACAGCACAAGCTCAAAGCGAGACGCACCAAAAAAATGCCAAACAACCCTTTAAAAATGTCAGCGAGTCGGCCTTAGAGTTGGTGAAAAAAGGATTGAAAAATTATCATAGTCCGGAACAAATAGCAGGTCGTCTGAAAAGAGCCAGTCAAGAATTTCTCAGTCACGAAACCATCTATCAAATGAATGATCGATCATAACTACCCTTGACTGTGGAAAGTAAGCTAAACGGCTTTTACTTCGGATCACCGATATAGACTCCAAAAGGGTTATAGCTGTTGGATCATGCAGGTTAAGCGCCGTTTAGCTTATCAAGAATACCTAGGGCTTGCTGAAAATTACTGAAAGCCTTACTAGAAAACGGTTTTGGCACTTTTTTAGCCAAAAAAGTGCCAGAAACAAACGTTGAGAAATCGCTCCGAGGGACTCAAAACCCTGGCACTTTCGCTCTTCGATCTCGAAGGGTTCCGCTTCCAGACGTGCGAGGTCATTCTGTTATTCTGACTTCCCCTCCCGACGACCGGCGACCGACGACCGGCGACCGACTCCTAACCCCACCAATAAACTTTTTCAGCAGACCCTACCTACGCGGCTGGACGAGGAAAAAGAAAGAGTCGAGACGGAGCAAAAAGTAAGCGTGGAGGGATTCCGGGGCGTGTGGATATTCTCCTCTCCCATCTCCCATCTTCCCACACCCCACACCCTTCTCCCTTCTCCCTTCTCCCCCAATACTATCGGGACGGGGAAGAATTGATCGGGGGTAAAGAAGGAGAAATTTCGCCACCTCGATCGAATATTTCCAGATTCCATTGACCGAAACGATTACTTTCAAAAGCAATAAAACGACCGTTGCCACTAATCGTCGGACGACGCACTTCTCCTAAAATATTTTCGGTGATATTTTTTGCTTGCAGAGTTTGTCGATCATAAATATATATATCGGGTTTACCGGACTGTTCCGACACATAAACAATATAGCGACCATCGGCACTAATATCCGGTTGATCTTGATAGGTTTTTGCTTGATTTAACCCCGGCAGGGGAACTAAACGATTAGCCACTCGATCGAATAAATAAATCGTTCGTTGTCCCCTGCGATCGGAGGCAAAGACCAGATAACGACCATCGTAGTTAAAACGGGGATTATCTTCAGAGGAAGGGGTATTTAAAGTATTTCCTAAAAGCTGTTGGGGAGGGGTGACAAAACCCGCATCACTACATCCCCCCAGACTGATGATATTAACCGCAAGAAAAAGTCCCAGAAGTTTAGGAAACCTGATCATCAGTCGGCGCTGGGGAAGGAAGGATACAACAATTAATATCATCAAGACAAACTTTACCCCAATGCAATGCCCAACGCACCAATTCCACCCGATTATCGGTTTTTGTTTTCGTCAAGATATTACTAATATGATTATCAACGGTACGCTTACTAATCTCTAGCTTTTCCGAGATTTCTTGATTAGTTAAACCATTAGCCACTAAATCGAGTATTTCTAGCTCTCGATCGGATAATGAAGCGGCTGTTTGAAACTTCGCAGCAGACATGAGTATAATTCCTCTCGTATATTTACTTATCATTCTAGAAGAATTTTTTCTCCTAGGAATCGATTAATATTCTGAAGATTATCTCTAAGCAACCAGAAATAGCTAAAATAGCTGGCTAAGACCCCCTCATCCTCAATCCCGTTTAAAAGGTATAGGAAAGTGGGGTGTAGGAAATGGGGAGGTGGGGAAGTGGGGAAGTGGGGGAATTTCAACTAAAACCCTAACACCTCAACACCCCAACACCCCCCGCAATGCGCACGCAGTGACCACCCTATCTCCTGACCACCGACTCCTGCCTCCTGTCTCCTGAATTCTGACGGCTGGTACTATATAATGAAAAACGCTCCTTAGTTAGATATTGAGAAAAACATGGAAGTTATCCCCGCTATTGATATTCTCGATGGCAAATGTGTGCGACTTTATCAGGGAGATTACCAACAATCGCAGGTTTTTAACGATAATCCCGCAATAGTGGCGCGAGAATGGGTCAATCAGGGGGCAACCAGATTACATTTAGTTGATTTGGATGGAGCCAAAGAGGGTAAATCGGTTAATTTGTCAACTATTGAAACAATTCTTAATGATATTGCCATTCCCGTACAGGTGGGGGGTGGACTGCGGGATCTAGAAACGGTGAGTAATCTCCTAAAAATCGGGGTAGAAAAGGCGATTTTAGGGACAGTCGCCGTAGAAAAGCCAGAATTAGTCAGCGAACTTTGTCAAAGCTTTCCGGGGCAAATAATTGTCGGTATTGATGCTCGCGATGGTAAAGTAGCCACCAGGGGTTGGTTAGAAACTTCCGAGGTAGAGGCGATCGCTCTTGGTCAAGATATGGCAAAAAGAGGAGCCAGCACGATTATCTACACTGATATTCATCGAGATGGCACGCTTTCTGGCCCTAATCTCGCCGCTTTGCGAGAATTAGCCGAATCTGTCGAGATTCCTGTGATCGCCTCTGGGGGCATTAGTTCCCTGACGGACTTACTGAGTTTATTGTCTTTGGAACCTTTAGGAGTAACGGGAGTAATCGTGGGCCGCGCTCTTTATACCGGTGCAGTTAACCTCTCGGAAGCGATTAGCGCGATCGGTTCAGGCCGTTGGCAGGATGTACCCCCGAATTTTTTCGCTTAACGGACTTGTTTGAGAGTATCCACCTGTTTATTGAACATATCGGTAAATAGTCCCAAAACGGTGCGATTTTCATTGACTTTGATGTTGACACTCACGGACATCCCCGATTGCAGCGGTAGAGTGGATTGATTTTTCAAAACTAACTCTTGACTGTTCAAGCGTACCCGGACGGGGAACCGATAAAAACGGTGATTTTCGTCGGGAGGTAAAGCATCGGAACCGATCGAGATTACTTCTCCCTTAATATCGCCGTATTCACTGTAGGAAAAGGAATCAATGCGAATATCGGCTTTTTGTCCCACGCGCACAAAACCGATGTCTTGGTTAGTCACGTCCACCTCTGCCACTAAACAACCTTTAGCGGCATCTTTCACCTCGGTGGGACAGCCATCGGGAACAAGTTTTAATAATGCTTCCGCTTGACTTGGTTGGGGAACAAACCCGGGCCGGGCCTTGAGATCAAAGACCACACCATCGATGGGGGCGGTAATTTTTTGATATTTAATGGTCTGTTGTGCTTGACTAATTTGACTGTCTAGTTCGGCAATGCGCTTGTTGTTATCAATGATAATGCGACTGATCTGACTATCGATTTCAGCGATCCGTTTGTAATTGTCCGCCATTTTATCGCGCACATCTTTTTCCGTGATTACCGTGGTATTAATCAGCTTTTCTTGCGCTTGGGAGATCAACAGGAAATAACGCTTTTCTTCCTGTTCCAGGCGGGAAATTTCGGCGATGCGGGTTTGTACTTCTTTCTCTTGTTTTTCTCGATCGATTTTGCCATTAGCCTCTTGCTGCTGTAATTCATTCTGGCGATCGGTTACCGATTGTTTTTGCTTATTAATCTGATAACGGGCGATCGCTCCTTCATCCCCCAAGGGTTCAATATCCTTAAGAATATTACGCTCGATATCCAAGCTTTCTTGGCCCTGTTTCATCGAATTGGCATTACGAGTCTTAATTTCTTCTAAGACTAAGCGATCTTTGATTAATTGCGAGCGGGCATCGGCCAACTGTACCCTAGTTTGGGCCAATTGTTTTTCTAGTTGTTCCATTTCCAATCTAGCGGCCGCTTGTCGAGAATTGGCCTCCCGTCGAGCAGCCCCTAAACGAGCTAATTCATCCCCTTGTAAAGCAGAGCTAGAAGCACCTTCACTGACCTGTGCTTGATAAAGTTGATTTTCTGTCACCAAAGCGGCACGATTACGGGCTAAATCGGCGATTTCACTCGGTAATTTTAATTGAGCGATCGAACTTTCCACTGCTGCCGGTGTCAGATCCTGCGCCATTAAGAGACGATAGAATTGATTTTCCTTCTCAGCACTGGTGCGAATTTTTCTCAAGGATTCTAACTGCACTTGCGAGGCACTGGAATCCATTAAAACCAGTACATCACCTTTGTTAACTCGATCGCCGTCTTTCACTTTCACGAACTGTACTACCCCATTCACCGGTGCTTGTACTTCTTGCACTTTCCCCTGGGGTTTAAGTTGTCCTTGGGCGCCCACCACCTGCTCGATTTTGGCGAACGCCGACCAAATTAAAGCGGCAGTGGTGACACTCATTAATGTCCAGATAATCGTCCGCGACCAAATGGGTGATTGTTTCAAGATCACCGATTGTTCCGGTGGGCTGAAAGTGGGTAAAGAAGGGGTAATACTTTTATTTTTCGTGGTAGTAGCCACGTTTTTACCCGCTTGGGTCAGTTCATCGCTTTTAGCGTTGCCGTTGCCCTTTTGACCGTTGTTAGAATTACCGTTCATGGGGATTCTCCTATATTTAGGGTTTGCTGAAAAAGTTTTTCGTGGGTGTAGGGTGTGGGGTGTGGGGTGTGGGGTGTGGGGTGTGGGGTGTTGGGGTTTTGGGGTATTAGTTGAAACTTCCCCATTTCCCCATTTCCCCATTTCCCTATCCCCTATCCCCTAATCCCTGTTCCCTGACTGACTAGATTTGCGAATCCTGTTGTTTATAGAGGGTATAGTAAAGGCCTTTTTTGGCCATTAATTCCTCGTGGGTGCCTTCCTCCGCTACTGTCCCTTTATCCATCATGACAATAATATCGGCGGATTTGATCGAAGCTAAACGATGGGTAATAAAAAAGACCGTATGATCCTTGAAAACTTCCTTGAGATTCAGACACACTTGCCGTTCGGTGTTATAGTCGAGGGCGCTGGTGGCCTCATCAAGAATGAGAATTTGCGGTTTTTGCAGGACGGAACGAGCGATCGCAACCCGTTGTCGTTGTCCCCCCGATAGGGATGCCCCCCGTTCACCGACGCGGGTATTATAGCCATTGGGCAGGGTCATAATAAATTCGTGGGCCGCCGCCGTTTTCGCTGCCGAGACAATTTCCTCCACAGTCGCATCGGGGTTAGTCAGGGCGATATTTTCCTGTACCGTACC
This sequence comes from Microcystis aeruginosa NIES-843, assembly GCF_000010625.1. Lineage (NCBI taxonomy): Bacteria > Bacillati > Cyanobacteriota > Cyanophyceae > Chroococcales > Microcystaceae > Microcystis > Microcystis aeruginosa. The sequence continues at coordinate 5,024,518 of NC_010296.1, read as the reverse complement.
GTCAAATAATAGGGTTTCTTGGGGAACCATGCCGATTTGACGACGGAGGGAATAGAGTTCCACTTTGTTGATATCGTAGCCATCGATGAGAATCCGTCCCGATTCTGGTTCGTAGAGACGGGCTAACAATTTAGTAATGGTACTTTTCCCAGCGCCACTTTCCCCCACCAAAGCGACAAAAGTGCCGGCGGGGAATTCTAAATTGACGTTGTATAGTTGCAGGGGTCCGTGGGGATTGAAGCGGAAAGCGAGGTTTTCGTAGGTGACGGTGCCTTTAATTAAGGGCATAGGGATGTTTTGGCGATCGAGTTCCGCTTCTTGGGGAGTATCGACGATATCGGCTAATCTTTCCAGGGATAAGCCAGTTTCTTGGAAGTTTTGCCAGAGTTGGGTCAAACGCAGAATCGGCGAGGTAACGTAGGAAGCGATAATCCGGAAGGCAATTAATTGACCAAGAGTGAGTTTTCCGTCTAAAACTAGGGCTGCTCCCACCCATAGCACTAATAAACCCGATAATTGGTTAAAGAAGTGACTAAAGGAACCGGCCAAAGTTGAGGTCATTACCGTTTGAAAACCTTCGGCCACATAGCGAGCATAACGTTCTTGCCACTGCCAACGGGAACGCAATTCGATATTCTGTGCTTTCACCGTTTGAATTCCCGTCATTACCTCCACTAGATAGGATTGGGTTTCGGCGTTTCGTTCGGCTTTTGCTCGCAGTTGTCGCCGCACGATCGGTGCGAAAATAGCTGTGGAGAGAACTAAAATCGGCACGACTCCCAGGGCCCAAACGGTTAGAATCGGGCTATAGATCAACATAACCACGATGTAGATAACCGAGAAAATGGCATCTAACACCACCGTTAGGGCTGTACCTGTTAAAAACTGCCGAATATTCTCTAATTCGTTGATTCTTGTCGAAATTTCACCCACTGGCCGCCGTTCAAAGTATTTCAGGGGTAAGCGCAGCAGGTGATCGATAATTTCTGAACCGAGGGTCATGTCGATGCGATTAGTGGTATCGACAAAAAGGGATGTTCTCAAAAAGGTTAAAATTCCCTCAAAAACGGCAATTACTAACAGGAAAACCCCGAGGGTATTCAAGGTTTCCGGGCTATTCTGCACGATCACTTTATCGATGATCACCTGAATCATCAAGGGATTGGCCAGGGCAAATAACTGCACGAAGAAAGAAGCGATAAAAACTTCTATTAAGACTCGTTTATGTTTCTTGACAGAAGGCCAAAACCATGATAGGCCAAAACGCTGTTGCTGGGTGTGTTTGGTGGGTTTGAGCAGAATTACTTCCCCTTTTTCGTCCCAAAATTCCAGAAATTCGCTGGTTTTGCGTTTAATTATCCCCCTTTGGGGAACAGCGATCGTGGTTTCCCGTTGATTAATTTCGTAGAGGATAACGATGGTGTCTTGCCAGCGAATTAGGGCAGGAGGGTTGATATTGGGCAAGGAAGAAGCATTTAGGGGTACTAATTGGCTATGGAGTCCCACTACCTCGGCCACAGCCCCACACAGAGGCAGGGAAAGGCTGCCAGTTCTTTGCAGTTGATCTCCTAGGATGCGTTGGATCACGTCCTTGCGAAAGGGGATATTAAAATATTTGCAGAGCATCTGAAAACAGGCACTCACCGCCTCTAGTTCCGTTTTTCCCCCGAAAAAGGGATAGGATTTCCGGTTTTTCTCGACAGTTTTTTCAACGTCGATATCGCTGGTGATGTCGCTTATTCTTCCTTGGGGGATATCTAATACCTGGGTGGGTTTATTTCCCTTAATGACTTGGGTTTCCCAGATATCATCCGTTTCTGTTTCCGCAGCCGCTTCGGTTTCCACTGTCAAGAACTTGTCTAACTGGTCGGAGGAAAGACCTAATAAGCGCGTGTTAGTCGGATTGTTCTGGGTGATAACTGTGCCGATAGGATAATTATCGGTATTTTCGCTGACTAACCAGAGATAATCATCGTTAATCTGGTTGTAGGACACACAAGCTTTGTTTAAAAGAGCCTGAGCAATTTCTTTCAGGTCTCCCCCACCCCAGGCCTGTTGATTAAGATAGGAGCCTAGGAGAGCATAAACTTCAGCGATCGAGGTTTCTTTAAAGAAATGTTCCTTAAATTCGGGGTAATTATTGATTAAAGACCAAAAATCCTCTTGTTTTAAGGTTAAACAGATCGTGACTTCCGAAGAAGCGATAACCGTTTCACAGGGGGTAGCGCGCAGAAGACTCATCCACCCGAATAAATCCCCCGGCTGTAATTTAGCCAAAGTGACCGGCAGCGGATTGTTAACCCTAGCATCGTAACCCAAAAGTCTGGCCTCTCCCTCGTAGAGAAGGACGAGGTGGGAGGGTAAGCGATCGCACTTGAGTATCGCATTGCCCATCTCATAGCGAAAGGGTTGTAATTTCTGGCCGAGGGAACGTCTAACCTCGACGGGCAGGCGATCGAAGGGCTGTACAGTCTCCAGAAAGGCGGTAAAATCTAAAGTGGTGTAACTCATTAGCTAGGCGAAAATTGACTAAGTTGGCAAATAATTAAGCGAAAAGACTGGGTTTACCCAGCTTGGCAAGGGATGCTATATAATCGATACCTGCTCGCTATTGACTGGGGTTGATTCGGAGATAAATTTCACTGTTTGCATTTGAGTCATTAACCATTGTTGGAATAAATCATTCCGTAAGCGTTGACGGGTGGGAGGATCCAGTTCACAGGATAAGTATTTTTCTAACCGGACAATTACGACCCATTCTCCCACTTGCGTCGGTGGCCACAGTTGCCCCGGTTTACTTGCTTTGAGAATTTGCCCAATCTGGGGATGGGGAGTGCTCAGTTCCACAGGTCCGATTAGTCCTCCGGTTTCTGCTTCTGCTCCTTGGGAGTATTTTTTGGCTAGTTCAGCGAAGCTATTTTCTCGATCCTGTATCCGGAAAAATAGTTCTTGGGCAATGCCGATATTTTTTGTCCGAATCAGGGAATAAACCACCTTATCCAATTGATTTTTGACTTGCAAGAAGTAGGATTCTACTTTGTTATCCCAAGTCTCCTGTTTAAATTTTTCCAGTTTAATGTCCCGAAGAATTAGATATTCTAGTTGTTCGGAATCCATCCCGTTTTGTCGTAACCAAGATTTCATTTGTTCATCGTTGGCAATTTGATTATTTTGATAGAAACGGGAATAGGCGGCGTTTCTTTCTTCGGGATTGCAGGTGATATCGGCAATCGCTTGCTCGATAATTACTTCCCGGAATAACTGGGGTAACATACCATATTTTGCCAAAAGAGGCAAGACCGCTGAATCGCTAATTTTGTGGTCGCCGATTTCAATAATTGAACTCATAATAAATACATTTTCCTCACAGAAATGTTGAAAACTATCAACTCTAGGAGCTTCTAAATTTTATTGAGGTGATTATACGTCAAAACAGCAATTTTAAGGCACCCTCCCCATTCTAATTTTAGTTTTCCCCCTTGAAAGCCGAAAATTACAGAAATTAAACAAATAAGTCGGTCATCTTGGCGGGGATGGTGAGGGGAATTGGTTCGGCCGATCGGCCCGCCCAAAATGCTGCTCAGAAACCCCTAATTAGGGCTGGCTGAATAAATCTAAAAACCTTGTTGGCTAAGACTTTTAGACTTTTTTGAGCTCCAAAAGTGCCAGGCCTAGGAGTGATCAGGGGGGGGGAAATTCAGGTACTTTTTCCCTGAAAATCGGTAAACCCCCACACCCTGCCGCCAGGAAAGACTTTTTCAGCCAACCCTAATTGTGCCTCTAATTGACTAGAATAGACTTCTTGCAGAAATTGGGGAAGGGGGAAAGGGGAAATTTTAACCCTTAACCCTATATTCTATAATATGCAACCCTTTTACCTGCATTTGCGGAAAATTTTTTGATTTATGCAAGAGTTCTAATGATAAGATATTAGGTATGGCTGCCTTGGAGAGGTGGCAGAGTGGTTGATCGCGCTCGACTTGAAATCGAGTAACCAGCAATGGTTCGTGGGTTCAAATCCCACCCTCTCCGTACTCAACCAATCAAATTTGGACTCCAGTGGCCCGATTGTTCTTAGAGAGGGGAAAATAAAATATACTAGGCTAAAAGGACAATATTGAGGCAGTAGCCCCCCGGCATGGTTTTTTGGAAAAGATTGTTTAATAGCTCGGAAGTCACTGCATCTCCTGACTATTCGGGAGACTTGGTAGAGGTTGCCCAGAATGACCTCGGACAGACGCGAGTGTTTTTTAGTACCGATCGAGAGCTAGATCTATATGAGTTAGAAGAACTTTGTGACTCGGTAGGTTGGGCCCGTCGTCCTTTACGCAAAGTTAAAAAGGCGATCGAATGTAGTTTTTTAGTGGTGTCGATGTGGGAAGTGCGAGGTAATCGCCGTCGTTTAGTGGGTTTTGCCCGTGCCACTTCCGATCACGCTTTTAATGCTACAGTCTGGGATGTGGTTGTTCATCCTCACTATCAAAGTAAAGGCTTTGGTAAAGCATTAATGAAATTTATGATCAGGAAGTTGCGGGGTGAGGACATCAGTAATATAACTCTTTTCGCCGATCCGCAGGTGGTGGATTTCTATCGTCGTCTCGGTTTTGTTCTCGATCCCGAGGGTATCAAAGGGATGTTTTGGTATCCCGATTAAGAATGCCGCTCTTAGGCTATACTAAAAAAGGAGTTTACTTCGGGATGTAGCGCAGCTTGGTAGCGCGCCTGCTTTGGGAGCAGGATGCCGCAGGTTCAAATCCTGTCATCCCGACTTGAGAGAAAATTCTTAAAATCTTAACTTTGTCTCCTTTCCGGTTGACAAAAAAGGCTGCCTTCTTTTATGGCCAAACTCAGGTGATACTAAATCCGTTGAGTATAGGCTACTTAGGGTCTGCTGAAAAAGTTTTTCCTGGGGGCAGGGTGTGGGGTGTGGGGTTTTACCGGTTTTGAGGTGGCCAATTACCTAATTTTCAGGGAAAAAGTCCCGGAATTTTCCCCCTGATCACTCCCATGCCAGGTACTTTTTGATTGACAAAAAGTCTAAAAGTCTTACCCAACAAGGTTTTTAGATTTATTCAGCCAACCCTACTTATGAGGACAGGCAAAAGGCACTCTTGCAATAGGCAAAAGGGGCAATAGATAATCAGTCTTTAATAACCGGATTTAGTATGAGTTAGCCAGAAAATTAGGGAGTTTGGGGAGAGAAGCAGGAGATTTTTGGGGGATAACAAGGGTTTTTCTCTAGAAAAATTGCCCTTGCCTCCCCGTGTCTCCCACTGCTCCTTGTAATATCTCCACAGACGATTATTCTTCTTCGTAATCCTCCTCGAAATCGTCCTCCTCCCCTTCCTCATCAGCTTCTGACCAGCGATCGCTGATGGGTTGGCGACTAAAGCGACTGCTGCCGCGGGAGGAGAGGAAAGCCATTTCATCATCCTCTAAATCGACCACATCACCCTCAGCGTAGGCGCGAGCGGTTTGATCGTCAAGAATCATATCGCTATCCTCACTACTATCGCCGAAACCGGGACGAGGAGGCAAGCCGAGGCCGCCGGGGGGAGCGTAATAGCTACGATTGTTGTAGTTATATTCCTCCTCTGGGGGGGTGTAATCACTGATCCCCGCCGTGTTTTCGTGGGAATTGAAGCCAGTACCCGCCGGAATCAGACGACCGATAATCACGTTTTCCTTGAGACCCCGTAACCAGTCGGACTTGCCTTCGATCGCCGCTTCGGTGAGGACGCGGGTGGTTTCTTGGAAGGAGGCGGCACTGATAAAGCTATCGGTATTCAAGGAAGCTTTGGTGATTCCCAGTAGTACAGGCGTATATTTAGCTGCCGCCCCACCGGTGATCGACATGGCTTCGTTTACCGTCTCCACCTGTCGCAGTTCCAACAATTCCCCAGGTAACATACTGGTATCGCCGCCGTCATCGATCCGCACCTTAGAGGTCATCTGACGCACGATCACTTCAATATGTTTATCGGCAATATCGATCCCTTGGGATTGGTAAACCGACTGTACCTGATCAACGAGGAACATCTGGGTTTTTTCCAAGGCTTTCAGGGCTGCCTCGTAACTGCCCAGGCTATCCACATAATAATTAAAGAACACCTCTAAAATCTCGTGGGGATTAGCCTGACCATCGGTTAACGCCTGACCCACATCAATACGCTGATTATCGCTCACCAGAGGGTTTTGACTGCCTAAAAGCGGATATTCACTGATCGTGCCGTCATCCTCGACCACCTTAATATCGACGATCTCAGAATCTTGGTACTCCACTTGACAAACTCCCGGCTTGCGTGCCAGGACACAGGCCTCTTTCGGTTTACGCGCTTCGAGCAGTTCTTCGATTCTCGGTAAACCTTGAATGATATCCCCGGTTTTCGAGCGCTCAAACACCAACAGCACCAAATTATCGCCCCGTTGGACCAGATCTCCCTCGTCGATGTGCAGAATGGCCCCCGCCGATACTCGGTAGGGTCGGGCCTTACGCAGACGGATTTCATAGCCAGTGGCGGTTTTGTCAACGGCCAGCACTTGACCGGAATTGGGGGCTAAAACTCCGGCAGCGATCTCAGCTTCGGCGATTACCAGATCCCTGGCCTTGACGGTGGGAGCAACAGCGAGCGGGAGAATAAACTCGTCACGGTCACTCACAATTAAAAGACGGCGCACCGCTTCGCTGCCCTTGCGAATCCCGCGAATTTCTCCAGCTTCCTTACACTGGATTTCGGTTCTGGCCACCACTGCCCCCGGTGGAATTTCATCGCCATCTTGGACGAGAACGCGAGTCTGAATATTACCGCCTAAAGGATCATTATCACTATCCCGACGCAGCACCAGAGATTCGAGAATAACTAACTGTAAACGCTGACAATCCCTGTCCTCAATCGGTTCTAACTCGATATCGGCCGTCAGATGGGAGACTGATTCTGGTTCTTCGCTGGAAATTTCGAGGACTAATTGGGTGCTGATCAGTTGACAACCCTCGACGGATTTAACTCTTTCACCGTCTTTAAAGAAGATGCGCTGCACCGATCGCAGTTCGATATGTCGTCCTCCTTCTTGGTTAGCGGAACCTTGGGTGGGAGAAGTGGATTGGTCTTGTACAGTGAACTCCTGTACCGGTCGCAGTAGTAAACCCAAACCCTCGTTAGTTTCCACCCATTCCGCTTGCCGTAACTCCTCGATCGTGACTTCGGGGGTTAACTGTGTCCCGGGGTAAATTAACTGTTCTTGGGCAATTCCGGAGGATTCCGGTTCGAGATCCATAAATAACAGCCCCGGTTTGACAATGATCTCCCGGAGGATGTCATTTTTCTGGATGACTTCCACCACACCGCTAGAGTTACAGAAGATGTCTTTAACCACTTCTTCCCCTGCTTCCACATACTGCCCATCTTCCACCTGTAAGAGGGAGATATCTTTATTAACTTCGTGGGTTTCTTCGGGAATCCAGAGGATCGTGCCGCCTTTGGTGATTTCATAACCCTGTTTGCGGCTGCCTTTGGCGACTTCGATATCGACGTATTTAATCATACCGCCGGTGTGGGTTTGATAGCGATCGTCGATTAACTCGGCGACAATGGCATGATTCTGTACTTTTGTCCCCGGAGTGGTTTTCAGTAGGAAGCTTTGACCATCTCCCGTATGAATAATAAACTGTTCCCGACCGGCACTACTTTCTACTTTTACCTCGGCCTGATCCAAGGACACGGAAGCGGTGACGATATCGATTTCCCGGCTATTGGGGGCTAAACGCACCAAACCGCCGTTAGTGGATACTAACTTAGTTTCCGCTAGAACATCCCCCACTTGTACTTGATCGCCGTTACTGACCACGGGTTCGGCTCCTGGGGGCAAGTTATACACTTCTCCGGAGAGAATCCATAGTAATCCCCCCCGTTGGGCGATGCGGGTGGTATTGCCTTGGCGATCGGTTTTTTCTTCTGGCACTAATTGGGAGAATAGCACCTCGCCAGCTAAGTCACTGGTTACGTCTTTTGTGGCTTTTTCCGTGGATTTTTGGACTTTATCGGAGGTAATTTCCGCTAGTAACTGTTCCTCGCTTACTGTTTCCCCATCGGTGACGAATAGCAGCGAACCAGGAGTCAAAGAGTAGGTGACAGTTTCTTTAGTTTTATCCTTGGGTGTTAATTTAATTTCCCCCGGTGCCTCCACCTGATCCCGTTCATCCCCGTGGCGAGTTCGCACGTTACGGATACTTAACCCCGGCAGAAAACGCACGGTTCCCTCGAAGGGACTCCGCACTTGCCGGGCCACTTCTCCGGTAAATACGCCCCCGGTGTGGAAGGTACGCATGGTTAACTGAGTCCCCGGTTCCCCGATCGATTGGGCGGCAATAATTCCCACTGCTTCCCCCATATCCACCGGATGACCGTGGGCCAGACTCCAACCGTAACAGGTTTGACAAACCGAGCGGGCTGCTTCACAGGTTAAGGGGCTGCGGACTTTGATTTTATCGACGAGTCGCCCTAGTTTTTCGGCGGTTTCGTCATCGATAATCTGGTTGCGGGTGGCGATCACTTCTCCATTGACCACCACATCTTCGGCCAAGGAACGACCTAATAGGCGATCGCTTAAGGGAATTAACACGCGATCGCCATCGGTCATGGCGGTTAATTCAACATAACGATTAGTGCCACAATCTGCCTCGCGGACGATGACATCTTGGGACACATCGACGAGACGACGAGTCAAATAACCGGAATCTGCCGTCCGTAGGGCTGTATCAACTAAACCTTTGCGCGCCCCGTAGGAGGAAATAACGTATTCGGTAACGGTCAATCCTTCCCGGAAGTTAGTCTTAATCGGGAGGTCGATAATTTCCCCCTGGGGATTAGCCATTAATCCCCGCATTCCCACTAACTGACGCACTTGGCTCATATTACCCCGCGCCCCGGAGAAAGCCATCATATAGACGGAGTTGAGGGGATCGGTGACTTGGAAGTTGCGAATTACTTCATCTTTAAGCGATTCAGATGTACTATTCCAAGTGTCAATTACTTTTTGGAAGCGTTCCACTTCGGTGATTTCCCCGCGCACATAACGCTGTTCGGTTTGCCGGATTTCCTGTTCGGCACTTTCGATCATCTGTCGTTTAGCCGGCGGTACGGTTAAATCATCCACACTAATGGAAACCCCTGCTTTGGTAGCGAAACGAAACCCGAGGTTTTTCAATTCATCGGCCATTTGTGAACAGCGCGCCGAACCGTAGTTTTGATAGGCCCAAGCGATCAGTTTTTTCAGTTTTCCTTTGTCAACAGTTTGGTTATAAAACATCTCGATCCGGGTAACAAGTAAACAGCTATTAGCTATCAGCCATCAGCATTCAGCTATCAGTTAGAAAAGGGAACAGGAAACAGGGAATAGAGAACGGGGAATAGGCAAATTTTTACTTTACTGTCCTTTTTTTGGCTTTTTCCTTGAAAATTCTCTCCTGTCTCCTGACTGGAAAGAGGGTGTAGGGTGTGGGGTGTAGGGAAAGAAACCTCTTTCATCTGTGGGGGTGAAAATTTTTTCATCGGGACTGACTCCTGACTTCTCACTGATAACTGATAACTGATAACTGATAACTGATAACTGATAACTGAAATTACACTTCCGATTCTTCTTCTTCAAGGTCTTCCGTGGTTAAGGATTCGTAGGTGGGGCGAGAGGGGGCGCGACGACCGACATCGACCATCAGATCCACCTCCACATCGCGGGAAGTACCATCGGGGGCATTTTCCACCTTGTGAACGGCGATATCGAGGCCGAGGGATTGCAATTCTCGCATCAAAACCTTAAAGGATTCTGGCGTACCAGGGCGGGGAATCGGCTTGCCTTTTACGATCGCATTTAAAGCCTCATTCCGTCCTTGCATATCATCGGATTTTACCGTTAGCAATTCCTGCAAGGTATAGGCTGCCCCGTAGGCCTCTAGGGCCCAGACTTCCATTTCTCCGAAGCGCTGACCCCCCTGTTGAGCTTTACCGCCCAGGGGTTGCTGGGTAACCAAGGAGTAGGGACCGGTAGAACGGGCGTGAATTTTATCATCAACCAGGTGAACCAGTTTTAACATATAGGCCATACCGACGGTAACGGGACGGTCAAAGGGTTCGCCGGTGCGACCATCATAGACGGTGACTTTGCCGGCGTGTTCTTCCTTGAACACCCAATCGCGATTAGGTTTTTTCGAGGCGTTTTCTAGCAATCCGTGGACGGTTAAACGGCTGGCTTCTTCCCCATACATTTCGTCAAAAGGAGTAATCTTAAAGCGCACGCCCAGATTTTCGCCGGCCCAACCCAGTAAACATTCAAACACCTGACCGACGTTCATGCGACTGGGAACCCCTAGGGGATTAAGAACGATATCGACGGGGCGACCATCGGGGAGGTAGGGCATATCTTCCAGGGGCAGAATCCGAGAAATAATCCCTTTATTGCCGTGACGACCCGCCATTTTATCGCCCACTTGGATTTTGCGTTTTTGGGCAACATAGACCCGCACCACCATATTGGCCCCGGGGGGTAATTCATCCCCCTGTTCGCGGGTAAATACCCGCACATCCACTACCCGGCCTTTTTCGCCGTTGGGGACGCGTAGGGAGTTATCCCGTACATCCCGGGCCTTTTCGCCGAAAATTGCCCGCAGTAGTTTTTCTTCGGGGGGTTGGTCTGATTCGCCTTTCGGGGTGACTTTCCCCACAAGGATATCGCTGGCTTCTACCCAGGCACCGATGCGAATAATGCCGCGTTCATCGAGGTTTCGCAGGGCATCTTCACCGACGTTGGGAATTTCCCTGGTGATTTCCTCCGGTCCAAGTTTAGTTTGACGGGCTTCGATCTCGTATTTTTCGATGTGGATACTGGTATAGACATCTTGTGCCACCAGTCGTTCACTGATTAAAATCGCATCTTCGTAGTTATAGCCTTCCCAGGGCATATAGGCGACGAGGATATTCTGGCCGAGGGCGATTTCTCCTCCTTCGGTGGCGGAACCATCGGCGAGAATCTGCCCGGGGACAACCTGTTCACCTTGATAGACTAAAGGACGCTGATTTAAGCAGGTATCTTGGTTAGAGCGTTGATATTTCTGAATTTCGTACTCGATCTCGCTCTTGCCGAAAATCTCTTTGTCTTCATCCGCCACTTTGATGCGAATCCGGTTAGCATCGACGTAGGAAACAACCCCATTGGTACGGGAAACGATCACCATGCCAGAGTCGCGAGCGGCCTGTGCTTCCAATCCGGTACCCACAAGGGGACGTTCGGGACGCAGCAGGGGAACCGCTTGTCGTTGCATATTAGAACCCATGAGGGCGCGGTTAGCGTCGTCGTGTTCGAGGAAGGGAATCAGGGAAGTTGCCACCGAGACAATTTGGACGGGGGAAACACAAACGTAGTCCACTTGTTCGGGGGAAGTGGTGGAGAATTCCTGCCGATAGCGCACTGGGATAGTTTCGCCGAGGATATAACCATTTTCATCGGTGGCCACGTCTCCCGGAGCCACCCGCAGATCGTCTTCTTCGTCGGCGGTTAGGTATTTAACGGGGAGATCATAGCGTACTCGGCCATTTTCCACCACATAACAGGGGGTTTCAATAAAACCGTAGTCGTTGACGCGAGCGTAGGTGGCCAGGGAACCGATTAAACCGGCGTTGGGACCTTCTGGGGTTTCCACCGGACAAATGCGACCGTGGTGGGAGGGGTGGATGTCGCGCACGGCAAAACCAGCCCGTTCCCGGGTGAGACCGCCGGGGCCGAGGGCGGAAATGCGGCGTTTATGGGTCAATTCCGCTAGGGGATTGGTTTGATCCATGAACTGGGAGAGTTGCGAGGAACCAAAGAATTCTTTAATCGCCGCTACTAGGGGTTTCGGGTTGACTAGGGAAGCGGGGGTGAGGTTTTGGGATTCGCTGACGGTCATCCGTTCCCGAATGATTCTTTCTAAGCGGTTTAAACCTACTCGCACTTGGTTTTGTAGCAGTTCACCCACGGAACGGACGCGACGGTTGCCGAGGTGGTCGATGTCGTCGGTGTTGCCGATGTCAAATTCGAGGTTAATTAGGTAGTCGATCGCCGCTAAGATGTCGGTGGTGGTCAGAACGCGCTGGTTATCGGGGACGTTGAGGCGTAGTTTTTTGTTGAGTTTATAACGACCAACGCGACCGAGATCGTAGCGTTTATTGTCAAAAAAGCGCGATTCGAGCAGTTGTTGCCCGCCGGTGACGGTGGGAGGTTCCCCGGGGCGTAGTTTGCGGTACAGGTCGAGGAGGGCCTCTTCTTCGCTGGGATTGCCTTCTTTGTCGAGGGTTTTTTGGTAGAATTCGGGGTGGCGTAGGGAGTCAAAGATTTCGTTATCGCTCAATCCGATCGCTTTCAGGAGAACTTGGGCGGATAATTTGCGGGTTTTGTCGATTCTGACCCAGACTAAGCCGTTTTTGTCGGTTTCAAATTTTAACCAAGCTCCTCGGTTGGGAATCAGGGAAGCGGAGTAGGTACGGCGACCGTTTTTGTCGATTTCGGCTTTGTAGTAAACACCGGGGGAACGGACGATCTGATTGACGATGACTCGTTCGGCCCCGTTAATGATAAAGGTTCCCCGTTCGGTCATCAGGGGTAAATCGCCGATAAAGACTTCCTGTTCGATGTTTTCTCCCGTTTCTTTGTTGATTAGACGGGTGGGAACGTACATCTGAACGGAATAGGTGCTATCGCGTCGTTTGGCTTCATCGACGTTGTATTTCGGTTCTTTGAGTCTGTAGTCCTGGCCGAGAAAATGTAGTTCTAATTTACCTGTATAGTCGCTGATGGGGGAAAAGCTATTCAGTTCCTCGATTAGTCCTTCTTCCAAAAACCACCGAAAACTGGAGTGTTGGATTTCGATGAGGTCGGGTAAGAGGTTAAAGGTAAGATTGTTCATTATGGTTACAAGGGCTGATGACACGATAGCGACGGTCGGGAATTGCTCTCGGAGATCGGGGTTTTTAGGGGTTGGGTGTTGGGGTTTTAGGGTGTTGGGGTTTTAGGGTGTTGGGGTTTTAGGGTTTTAGTTGAATTCCCCCATTTCCCCATTTCCCCGTCCCCTGCTCTGTGCTAATAAACTATGTTTTTTAACTGGGGAGTTGAAATAAGTTGCGGGCGTTCTGGGTGGTTTGTTCGGCTAGGGTTTCGACCGGATAGCCGCGCAGACGGGCGACGGTTTCGGCCACGTGGAAGACGAAGGAGGGTTCACAAGGTTTACCGCGGTGGGGATTGGGGGAGAGAAAGGGGCAATCGGTTTCGATCAGTAGGCGATCGCTGGGGACAATTTGGGCGGCAGCTTGCACAGTTTTACTGTTTTTGAAGGTGACAATGCCGCTAAAGCTGATGTAAAAACCCAAATCTAAAAACCATTGAGTTTCTTCGGGGTTGCCAGTCCAGCAGTGCATCACGCCGCGAATTTTGCCCACTTGTTGCCGAAAGGCGCTGATTTCCTCCCGCATGACCGGGGCCGCATCTCGACAATGGATAATCACGGGTTTATCGAGACGATGGGCGATTTCTAATTGCGTCCAAAAGACCTGTTTTTGCTGCTCTTGATTATCCGCTTTATAGAAGTCTAAACCCATTTCCCCGATCGCCACGACGCGCCGATCAGATCGGGCTAGGGATTCGATCTGATCGGCACTATTATCTCGCCATTTTTGGGCATCTAGGGGATGTAAACCGACGGCGAAGGAAATTTCCTCAAATTGATCGGCAATGGCTTTAATCGCTGCAAACTCCTCCGGTTCGACACAGGAGTGAACCAGATGAACGACTCCCACACTTCGCCAACGTTCGGAGATAGCGGGCAAGTCGGCTTGCAAAACGTCAAAGTTCAAATGAACGTGCGTATCTATTAATTGCATCGACCCCCGATCGCTTGTTGCGTCTGTCCTGATTACAGCTTACTCGTTTCTTAGGAAGCTTGGCTAACTTTTTGCAAAGCTTTGGCTAAACCGGCTTTTTTTCTAGCGCCGTTGTTCCGGTGCAGGACGTTGCGCTTGACGGCTTTATCGATTTTACTGTAAGCTTCCGATAGAGCTTGTTGGGCGCTTTCTAGCCCTTCTGGGCTGGGGTTGGCTCCGTAGGCCGAGACAGCGACAAGACATTTTTTGATCAGGGTTCTTACGGCTGACTTGTACGCTTTGTTGCGGAGACGATTTCTTTCGGAGATTTGGACTCGTTTGAGTGCAGACTTTGTATTAGCCACAGTCGTTTCTTGTTCTCAATACTGGTATGGTTAATCGGGACACAGACAAACCATAATAACAGATTTGTGCTATTTGTTGCAAGAGTTTTCTGGACAAGATTGGGGCAACCCCAGAGATATTTTCAGGATTAGGTTCCCACAGATGGGGAAGTGTAGATGACAGTAAAACTGAGCCTCAAGGAGACTCAGTTGCTAGTTTTTTAAGGACGGGAAGTTAACGAATGTACTCTTTGAGGATACTATTACGGTTGGGGTGACGCAGTTTCCGCAGGGCCTTGGCTTCTATTTGACGAATGCGCTCGCGAGTGACGTTGAAAATCTGGCCGATTTCTTCGAGTGTTTTCATCCGGCCGTCATCTAAACCGTAGCGCAGACGCAGCACATCGCGTTCGCGAGGACTAAGGGTATCGAGGACGTTTTCTAAATCCTCGCGTAATAAATTTTTAGAAACTTCATCTTCTGGGGTTTCCCCATCCGCTTCGATAAAGTCTCCTAAACGGGAATCTTCTTCTTTACCGATGGGAGTCTCTAGAGAAATAGGTAATTGGGCAGATTTAGCAATAAAACGCAGTTTTTCAATGGTCATCTCCATCTTGGTGGCGATTTCTTCCTCGGTGGGTTTGCGACGCATTTCCTGAGAAAGAATCTTGGTGGTTTTTTTGATCCGGGAGATGGTTTCGTAGAGGTGGACGGGAAGTCTAATGGTGCGGGATTGATCGGCGATCGCCCGGGTGATGGCTTGACGAATCCACCAAGTGGCATAGGTGGAGAATTTATAACCCTTTTCGTGGTCGAATTTTTCGGCGGCGCGGATCAAACCGAGAGAACCTTCTTGAATTAAATCTTGGAAGGAAAGACCGCGGTTCATGTATTTCTTGGCGATGGAAACCACTAAACGCAGGTTCGATTGTACCATTTTTTCCTTAGCGCGACGACCATGGTACAATCGACGCTTAAAGGCCGATAAGTATTCCTTTGATTTCGCCAGCCATTCTTCCACCAGGGGAGCCATTAGCTCCGTCTTACCTAAATAAGCCTTAATATCCGATAATTTCGGTTCTTTTTCCGATTTTTCGGCGATAATTTTTTCGATGCGCTCGAACAAGAAAACCTGTTTTCCCCATTCAGCATCGCTATAGAGGCAAAAATCTTCGCGAATGCGTTCTAATTTCAGTAGATCGGCGATTTTTCTCGCTAATTCGATCTCCTCCTCCGCTCTCAATAACCGAATCCTGCCGATCTCTTGCAGATAAATCCGAATCGAATCTTCTGTATAGGGTTTTTTTCTAGCGGCGTCGCGACGACGAGCGCTGGCAAGGCGGCGGGTTTTTTTGCCATCGTTGCTATCGCTGACTTCTTCTAGCTCTAACTCGATATCCTCATCATCGAAGTCTTCGTCTAGGTCAATCAAATCTAAATCCAATGGCGGCTCGGTAAGGGTTAGTACATCGTGGGCCTGCATCATGCCGTTTTCCTCTTGCTCCTTCTGTGCAAAACTAGAAGATCGAATCTCAATCTAGGTGATACTGAACAAATTTGTGTCTCAAATCCGAGACGGGGAAAGACTTTTCCGATTGTAGCTTTAATTACAACAAATGGGAGAATATCTTTGCTTAAATTCTCTTGTGTCGATGCGATTTTAGCGACACGGAATACTGTTTTAGCTCGGTCAACTCATAATCTGGCTCCTGCAAAAATTGGGTAAATGGCTGGAGGACTGAAATCCGATCACCGGTTTGTCTGCGGTGTTGACCAGATAGCTAACAATCAAAGGAATTATTGAACGGGTCAACTGTTCCCATTGGCAAGGGGAACAGCATCCCTATTGGCCCTTGCTAATTCCTTTAGTCCTTAGCTATTGTATTTAATTTGATCGGATTCTTGCGGATAAATTTTATCCCTCATTGCTTTTAGGGGAATCTTGTTTTAGTACACTTGCACCATGATAATTAGGGTGCAAGCTCATACTATTAACTTAGCAACATTTTAGAAATTTGCGAGACAAATTTAAGATTTTCTCCAACAGCGACGTGGGGTGTGGGGAAGTGGGGAAGTGGGGTGGTGGGGTGGTGGGGTGTGGGGTGTGGGGTGTGGGGTGTGGGGTGTGGGGTGTGGGGTGTGGGGTGTGGGGTGTGGGGTGTGGGGTGTGGGGTGTGGGGTGTGGGGTGGTAGGGTGGTGGGGTGGTAGGGTGGTGGGGTGTGGGGTGTGGGGTGTGGGGTGTGGGGTGTGGGGAGAATAAATAAAAATAGTCTCCTGTCTCCTGACTCCTGACTCCTGACGACCGGCTACTGACTCCTAACTCCTGTCTCCTGAATCCTGACTGCTAACCCCACCGACCAACTTGTTCAGCAAACCCTATCTAGACTTGTAGCATTTCTGGGGTTTTTTCCTTCTGCTGCAGTGCGACGTGGAGACGGTTTAAGGCACTGACGTAGGCGCGAGCGGAGGCGACAATAATATCGGTATCGGCCGCGTGAGCGGAGTAGGTGCGTCCTTCGTAACGGAGACGGATGGTCACTTCTCCTAAAGCATCGATTCCCTCGGTAACTTCTCGCACCGAGAAAGAGATTAATTCGTTAGGAATCTTCACCACTCGATCGATCGCTTTGCAGAGAGCATCCACCGGACCTGTCCCAATGGCCGCATCGGATAACTCGCTACCGTCAGGAGTGCGAATCGTTACCGTGGCCGTGGGCCGGGCGCTATTTCCGCAGGACACTTGTACTAATTCAAGGCGGAAGTGATCGGGAACCGTATCGATTTCATCGTTAACAATCGCTTCCAGATCGCGATCGGTGATTTCCTTTTTGCGATCAGCCATTTCCTTAAACTGGATAAAAGCGTTATTAAGTTCCGTTTCCGAAAGTTCAAAACCCAATTCCTGTAACCGAGAGCGAAAAGCGTTGCGGCCAGAGAGTTTACCGAGAACGATCTGATTATGGGTTAAACCGATCGATTCTGCATCCATAATCTCATAGGTGAGTTTATGTTTTAACACCCCGTCCTGATGGATTCCCGACTCGTGTGCGAAAGCGTTAGCACCGACGATCGCCTTATTCGGTTGCACGATCATGCCGGTAAGATTAGAAACTAGGCGAGAAGTGCGATAGATTTCCTTGGTGTTGATCTTGGTTAAAGGTTCCGTGGACTCTGCTGGACGACCAAGGAAAGGATTAAAATAGGAGCGCCGCACATGAAGGGCCATCACCAACTCTTCTAGGGAAGCATTACCGGCACGCTCACCGATACCGTTAATGGTACATTCCAACTGTCGAGCGCCATTTTTAACTGCTTCGAGGAAATTAGCCACCGCTAACCCTAAATCATCGTGACCATGGACGGAGATAATCGCTTGGTCGATATTGGGGACATTTTCCTTAATTCCCCGGATTAAAGCCCCAAATTCGCTGGGGGTGGTGTAACCGACGGTATCGGGAATGTTAACGGTGGTGGCTCCTGCGGCGATCGCTCTTTCGAGGACTTGATAGAGGAAGTCCGGATCGCTGCGGCCGGCATCTTCGGGGGAAAATTCCACATCATCAACGAAGGATTTGGCATAGGCCACCATTTCCGGCACAATCTCAAGAACTTCCTGACGAGTCTTCTTAAGTTTGTATTGGAGGTGGATATCAGATGTGGCTAGGAAGGTGTGAATTCTGGGCTTGGCGGCGGGTCTGAGCGCATCGGCTGCTGATTTGATATCTTTTTGAGTAGTGCGGGCTAATCCGCAAATAATCGGGCTATCAGCTTCGCTGCCGACGCTGGCGGCAATTTTCTGCACCGCATCAAAGTCCCCCGGACTAGCGTGGGGAAAACCCGCTTCAATGACATCAACTCCCAGTCTTGCCAGTGCGCGCGCTATGGTTAGCTTCTCATCCACATTTAAAGCGGCACCCGGGGACTGTTCCCCATCTCGAAGGGTGGTATCGAAGATAATCACACGATCTGGACTGGTATTCATAGTTTTTTTGTACCGTTAACGAACTTGGGAGTTGTTCCTCTGATTATAGCAGCCCAGGCCGAGGGGGTTGTTAAGGAAAATTGCGCTGAGAATTTCTCGACTTGCTCGCGCTTTTCCTGCTTGCCCTTTTTTTGGCTACCATAGAGGATATGGATAAATTGGCGAGGGAGTTAAAAATGTTTGGCAAACCAGCGAAAGAACCGAACCCACCGGAGGTAAAAGACCTACAGGAGGTGATGTTTTCGATTAAGCAAAATCTCGAACCGGATCAGGATAAAACCGATATTAATCTTGTTGAGACTCCTACTCCAGAGGTGGTTACTGTAGTTGAAAATATTAGTAAAATTCTCTCTCCCTATTTTATCGTTTTGGTGGGTTTATTTCTCTATGATCGGAATAGTTTTATCGGTTTTTTGTTAGTCTTTACGGGAGTTTTAGCAATTTTCGGAGTTTCTCTCAAGGATATTAATAAACTTATTGAAGAAGGGAAAAAGTTTTTCCAATCTAAATAGTTTTCTCCTCTGGGTATAGCAGTGATCTTAATGGTGCGGTGGCCAGTCTCTGCTGTTAGGAAAGGGCTAGAAGGGGGCTTTTTTCAGTGATCAGTCAGTAAACAGTGAACTGATACTAAATCCAGTTATTAAAAACTGATTATTTATTCTCCCCTTTGCATGAGTGCCTCTTGCCTGAGTGCCTGTCCTCATAAGTAACCTATACTCAACGGATTTAGTATGATAACTGAAAACTCACATCTGATAACTGAAAACTGATAACTGATAACTGATATAAGATTATGTCTTTAGTTGCATCTTTACTCGATCGAGTATCTCCTCAGAATTTACAACAATTGCGAGCCAGCGATCGAGCTTGGCAAGCTTTGCGTTTAGAAAATCCAGTTATTCCTGCGGTAATTAATCAAAGTCAAGAATCTTTAGGAGAGACGGATTTTGATCTAGTTATTGCGGGGGGAACTTTGGGAATTTTCATCGGGGCTGCTTTGCAAACTAGGGGCTGGCGTGTGGCATTATTAGAAAGAGGTATTCTGCGCGGTCGTGAGCAGGAGTGGAATATTTCCCGTTTAGAATTAAGCAGTTTTTTAGAGTTAGATTTATTGACCGAAGCTGAATTAAATCAAGCGATAGCGACGGAATATAATCCTGCTAGGGTGGGATTTTATCAAGGTTATGAGCTTTGGGTCAGAGATATTTTAAATATCGGTGTTGATCCGGTTTATTTGCTAGAGACTTTAAAAACTAAGTTTTTAGAAGCGGGAGGAAAGTTATTAGAAAATTCGGGGTTTAGTGGGGCGATTATTCATCCCGATGGAGTAATGGTTAAAACGGGAGAAGTGACTTTAAAAACCCGTTTATTAATCGATGCCATGGGTCATTTTTCAGCAATTGCAAAACAGGCAAGAAAAGGAGAAAAACCCGATGGAGTTTGTTTAGTGGTGGGTAGTTGCGGTCAGGGGTTTCCCAGTAATGAAACTGGTGATTTGATTTATTCTTTTACCCCAATCTTGCACCAATGTCAATACTTTTGGGAAGCATTTCCCGCTAGGGATGGTCGGACAACTTATTTATTTACTTATCTCGATACCCATCCCGATCGCTTTAGTTTAGAATTTTTGATGGAGGAGTATTTAAGATTACTGCCGGAGTATCAAAAGGTGGATTTAGAAGCGGTAAAATTTCAGCGTTTTCTAGCGGGTTTTTTCCCTGCCTATCGTCAAAGTCCTTTAAAGATGCCTTGGTCAAGAATTCTGGCAGTGGGAGATAGTAGTGGTAGTCAATCTCCGGTAAGTTTTGGTGGTTTTGGGGCAATGGTCAGGCATTTAAAAAGGCTAACTTTCGCCATCGAGGAAGCTTTACAAATCGATGCTTTAAACCGAGAAGATTTAGCCCTTTTACAACCATATCAACCTAATATATCGGTAACGTGGCTATTTCAAAAAACCATGAGTGTCCAGATATATGCTAACCCTAATCCCAATCAAATTAATGACTTAATGAGTGGAGTTTTTCGGGTAATGGACAAGTTGGGAGATGAGGTATTAAAACCATTTTTACAGGATGTGGTGCAGTTTTCTTCCCTCTCAAAAACTTTGCCTTTGGTTAATCCTCAATTAGTTTTACCGATGATTCCGCAAGTGGGTATCAGTCCTTTTATCGATTGGACGGGACATTATTTGAATTTAGCTTTGTATAGTGGTTTATATCCCTTGGCAGCCACCTTAAAACCTGTTTTAGAAAAGTTACCCGACAAGCAAAAATATCTTTACCATCGTTATTTAGACAGTTGGAAATATGGCTCCGGGGGAGATTTTATCAGTAAACAGTAAACTGATAACTGATAACTGATAACTGATAACTGATTTAATCTTTATCTTGAAAAAATTGTTGATCGAGATAATTAACTTTAGCATAGGGTTCTAAAGCGGAGAGAATTTGTCTGCCATAACTGCGGGCATTGACACGATTATCGAGGACAGCCACACAACCTTGACACTCCCGGAGAGACTGGACAGATTTCTGAATTTCCCTCACTGCTGTGGGTAAAAGATAGGCACGAAACCAGTCGAGATGTTGTCGTTTGTAGTAAGCAATTTTGCCAGCAACGAGAGGATTTTCGGGGGATGGTAAGGGTAAAGTAGCGATAATTAATAAACTGGGAGTCGGAAATTTTTCTTGATGGGTTTGCCAGAATTGCCAACCACAAACCAGAATAGTATTATTATTAATCTCAGTTTTTTCCACTTGCACTCGCGAACCGTAATCGGCTGCCATTTGGGTGGCAATTTGTGCCTTGAGGGGAACATCTTCAATCAGGATCACGATCGGTTGTTCACTGGTATGATTAGCGCTAACTAATTCTCGCACTTGCTTTAATAACATCGGTTGAAATTCGGGTGTGTTGGGGGCGCTGATGCGATCGGGTAGATATAAATGAATATATTCACTTTCGCGATCAGCTGCAAACTTTAGAGTTAAAATTTCTCCGATACCCTGATTTTGACGGTATAAATTAGCTGATTTTTCGCTATCTAAAAAACTGCCGATTAAAACAAAGGGTTGCTGCTGCCAAATCGGTTTGAAAAAACTAGCCACCTCCAAAGGACTGATTTTTAGGGTAAATTCTTCTCGATCTCGATCTACTGATGTCCAGAGGAGATAATTATGCTCGGGGATTTTTGCCGCTAAAAGTTGCCAAGCAGAATCAGTGGCTAAGTCTTGATCCAAGCGTTGCAGGAGAGCAATTATATATTCTTTTTCTTTGGCATCGATAAGATAGCAATTATAGGGATTAATTGGATGACCAAGAATACTTTGGCTAAGTTGTGCTTTAATTAAGTCTATAACCTCTCTATGCTGGGGATATGCTGACCCTAAAGCGAACCACTGTTCGGGAGTAATGGTGACGGTGAGATAATCTACTAGACAAGTTTCTAAATCTTCGGCTCGATCGATTATCGTGGGGATATTCTGGGGAAAATGACCGAGATTGTCCAATTTATCCTCTAACCATTGTTGGGGTGTGGTGAGGAGTAAACCGGTAAAATTAGCGGGAAAGCGATCACTTTTGAGGATATCTCGCTGAGTTTGTAACCATGCTTGCAGATGGGGGATTTCCACTTCTAACAGTAGGTTTACTTCTGACTCCGGGGCAACAATTAGAACGGGTGTATCAGCTAAAAGAGCTGGGGTGAGATAACTGAGACAATAACGGATGAGAGTAGTTCCAGTTTGTATGAGAGAGGAACGTTTTAGGCGTAAAGCTCTAGCCACCAGTCGCCCCATAGTGAGATGATGAGACCAGTAAAAGCGCCCTTGTTCCCGTAAAAAAGCGCGTAGGGAAGAATGAACCGCTGCTTCTAATAAAACCATCTCATCTCAGTTATTGGTTATCAGTGATCGATCATAGCCTTGATTTTGCCACTGATTGCACTCCGAGACTCTCTTACGGTGATTTAGGTTGAAGTTCAAATTCCATCTTGGAACGATAAAAACCTAGAACTAGGTAAATGTGATTTTGCGGTAAAAAAAGCGATAAAAAACCACAATCGAAAATTTTATCAATTTTTACCGCAATTTACAGCCTTAAATTGTCAGGTTTATTTTCTGTTAGGATTTTTTACCACGACGAGATATTAAGGCTCCGATAGCACCGATACCAAAAATGCCCAGTGTCATGGATGGCTCGGGGACGGGAGTGGCAGTGATCTTAAATCCACTGGTGATAAACATTCCGAAAACGTTATCATCATGGCTTTGGTTCACTGTTTTTAAGCGCAGGAAGGTATCTCCCGGTGAGATAAAAGGGGCAGAATTAGCGCTGTTGCCAAGAGCGAGATTATAGTATTCATCATCGATTCGCGGTCCAAGGGAGGGGGAATCGAATGGGCTGGGGTTAGTAGGGTTATCACCTATTCCCCCAACAGTTATTAAGTTTCCATTTTCTGAGGACTCACCAGGAGTGCGGTCATCCGCCCCTCCTGCGCTACTGGTCAAACGTCGATCATTGGTCGAATTAGTGGTTACGTCAATCTCAGTGGCTTGATCACTCGGTTGACTGCTGTAACTAGAGGCGAGTGAAACCAGAAAATCTCCCCCAGTGTAAGGACTGGCAAAATCAAACTGACTTGTGTCTCCCCCGGTGGACCGTTCCCCGTCTAAGATAACGGAGGTCAAACCTCGGGTAGAAGAATTGCTATAGGCAACGACAAGAACCGCACCATCATTCTGCCCCTCCTCAACGATATTAAAGTTTTGGAGTCCTCCCGTAACACTGGACTTGATGATATCAGTAACATCCCAAAGAACAGTAGTAGCCTTGTTGTCCCATTGGGGAGCAAGAGTAATTCCCGAACCCACGGAAAGTGCATTCCCATGAAAATTTACTCCGTTAACTGGGTTCTTCCAGACGGAAGCGGCATAGAGATAAGCCCTCTGAATAGTAGAACCTGTGGGTATATTGGCTTTAATAACTCCGTTGTTGGAGGTGCTTCCGAAGCCGTCAATAGAAAGAGCAGCGTCGGGAATGACTTCTCGTACTATGAAACCAGCGGAAGCAGGGGCAATGTTTAGGCAAAGTCCAAAAGTAATCCCTAGGGGGAGCAATGAATAAGCAAGTTTTTTCATGATGAGCAACTGGCAACAACTTTCAGATTATAGCGTTTATCATGAAGATGGAGTGTGGCGGTATTTGTCATCATCTCTGGACGATCAGATAATATTCCGAGGTTCCGCCGTTCCGTCGTTCTCTAAAACCAGAAACTTCGTATCTCACTGTTAAGATAACTGCTAATAGACTAGACCTCTTGCATAAATCCGAAAACAAACGATAGAAACAATAATAGGAGGGACTTTCAGTTAATTATTTATTAGTAGTTGATAATCTTCAAAAATGTTGCTGTACAAGGATCGACTTAAGACTTTTGCAAGAGGTCTACTGCATATCTATTCATAATTTGTTTAAGTCAAATTTTTCAAAGGTAATGGCAGAGATGGTTAATTGCCCTCACCCCCAACCCCTCTGCCAGAAGGCTGTTTTTTGGTATTTTTGAGACAGGTTGAGAGCTTCCAGCTTAAGATTTTCTTTGTTTAGGATAGACATAGCGTGCTAACAGACTTAAAAACCATTGGATGTAAAAGATTACTTTTGCAATTAGCTTTGACAAATCTCAACACAGTCTGGATGAGAAACGGGAAGCAATGGCAACAATTTAATTTAGTCTGACTATGATCGTACAACTTTTATACAAAGACTTGTGTGATTTGACGCAGTAAAAGAAGTATTTAAGGACACAAGTAAGCTAAAACACGCGTAATTAGTCAGCGCAATAAAAAGTTTTAATTGAGAAGGGACAGAACCCTGACAGGGGCTGTATTATAGAGGGCATGGAAATTAACGACCGACTAGAACGCCGGAACTATTCCATCAAATTAGTTACTTCCAGAGAACCAACTTGAGCCACTTTGCATACTTTTGTCTTTTTGTCAAATTTTGTGTTAAGAAAGATGTGACACCGAATCCGTTTTTAATAGTGTGATTAACTCCCAAGTTATGGATTGTTTTTCCCTGCTCCCCGCTCCCTGCTCCCCACTCCCCACTCTCCACTCTCCTATACCTTTTAAATAGGATTTAGTATGACTAATGGATAGGCCTGCTACGAATAAGGAAAAATGATATTGGTATTGATATTTTGAGCTTATGCTGTCCCATCTGCTTTTTACTTGCGACTTGGTGTGAGATGATCTAGAAATGTGTATTTCATGACAAGGATAAAGAAAAGTAATGGCAGAAATTCAGTTTTCCAAGGGGTTAAAAGAACCTGTTGTTCCCGATATCCGCTTAAGTCGCACTAAAACGGGAGAGAAGGGATCGGCAGAATTTTATTTTAAGCAACCGACTATCCTCGGAGATCAACAAACCGAGGAAATCACGGGGATGTATCTCATCGATGAGGAAGGGGAAATCGTCACCACGAAAGTAAAAGGCAAATTTATCAACGGTAAACCCATGGCGATCGAAGCTACGGTTATTTTCAATTCTCCCGCAGAGTGGGATCGTTTTATGCGTTTTATGGAACGTTACGGTAGCGAAAACGGTCTAGAATTTACTAAATCTTCCTGATTTGGCCCTTAGCTTCTGGCAATTTGTCAAAAAACCCGCATTCGGGATCGATGCGGGTAAAAGTGAAAAATCAGAGGAAAAACCTATTTAACTGCCAACAATTCCACATCGAAAAGTAAAGTCGCGTTGGCAGGAATTACCCCACCGGCACCCCGCGCACCATAACCCAATTCTGGGGGGATAATTAAGGTACGCTGCCCACCGACTTTCATCGATGCGACTCCCTCATCCCATCCTTTGATCACTTGACCAACTCCAATGGTAAAGGTAAAAGGTTGATTGCGATCCTTGGAACTATCGAATTTTTTGCCGTCTGTCAGGGTTCCCGTATAGTGAACAGTCACTTTTTGACCTTTTTGGGGAGTTTCTCCGGTTCCTTCCACGATATCGATGTATTTTAGTCCCGAATCGGTGGTGACTGCTTGATCTAAATCCATGGAGATGATTTCCTTATTAATAGTTTGAGTGATAGCGGGTGGATTGGTTTCTGCGGCGATCGCATTGGTTTTTTCCCCTCCACCAAAGAGGGAAGCAACGATTAAAAATAAGCCACAAACCGCAATAATAGCAAAACTGAGCAAGATTTCGCGCATTGATTTCATAGTTCCCTAACGCCAGAGTTTATTCTCTAAGTCTCTCACCTGCCGTTCTAATCTATCAATCCTTCCCCGCAGTTCGTCCATTTCCGATTGTCGGGGAACCCCTAAATCCTGCAAGATATTGCGGACATAGCGTTCTAAGTTATTCTCGAAGCTCCCTTGTTCGGACTTCATCTGTGTCATCAGATCATCGACAAAGTTTTTAGCCTGATCGGAATTGATTTTACCGTCTTTTACTAATTCGTCGCTCACTTCTTTGATCTTTTCTGCCACCATGGAAGTAGTGCCAATACCCATCAGCAGCAATTGTTTAATCCAGTCGCTATTATCCATTGTTTTCACACTTTTCAAGGAGACGGGGACAAAAATATCCCTATTCCATTATGGACTTTTGCGGCGGTAACGGCAGAGCGATCGAGTAGATAACCCGCCAAGGCTATCCCAGTGGAACTACCCCCATCTAGGTTTAAACCGTCCTTTGCCGCCATTAACAGCAAAATTCGGGCTAATTCGCCTAAAGTTGCCCCCCGTCCCCCGACGCGATTATGGATAGCCACTAGCAAAATTTTTCCTTCTCGGCTGACTGCGATCGCACTGCGGGAAGCTTGTTGATTTTGGAATGCAGGACTAAATTTTTCGGCATTTCCATCTAAAACTATGCGTCCATTCTGCAATAATAGGGGACCTGCACCTAAAATCTGGGGATAATTAGCAAAATCTCCCGGTAGGGTGACGCTATCGAGGTTGACTCTTTCACCAATATTTAAACTAATATCTGTCTTTCGGCAGATGACTAAATAGCCGTTTTCCGGTATTTTTATACTATCCTGTGGGAAAAGATTATTTAATTTCTCCGTCACGCGATCGCCTTGGACGACTAACCCGGTTTCCCGCTCGGTGAGGGGATGATAATTACTTCCCCAATCACGAGTATAACGACTGCAGCCGGCTGTTAGGAAGGCACTATTTAACTGGGTTAGGGGAAAACGTTGTCCGGTGGCAGTAATGAGAGTTTCCTCTAAACTGAGGCGATCGATCCTGATTTTACCACGATTATCCCATGCGATCGCTCCTCGGTTTAAAATTGGTCCGGATAACCATTTGCCATCCACACGAATTGCCCCCAAAGGTAACTGATTATTACGATTAAAAAAGCCGCCATTAATCATCGCTACTGCATTACTTTCGCTATTAATCGTGATCAGGGGATTAGTGCCGCGCATTGAGGTGGAATTAGCGGTGATTGGTTTAATAGTTATCTGAGGATTTCTGGGATCGATTTCTAACCAAGTCACGGGAAACCAATCTTGATCTAACTGGATATATTTTTGATTCCAGATTAACCCTGGTTGCCAAACAATGCGCTTTTCATCCATAGCGTCGGGACGAGAATCAATGATAATTCGGGGAGGATTATCCACACTGCTGATCTGTAATCCGTAGGCAGTGGGAAGGTTAATTTTTAAACGACTGATCACTCCATTATTTTCTAAGGAAGTGATCTGAGTGGGTAAGTTATTATTGGAGTTACCTAGATCATCTTCATCGTTATTTTGGTTACTGTTGCTGATAGTTTGGGGTTGAAACCTAGAGATAAGGGATTGTTGGGCATTTCCTTCTAGGGTAATCACTGCTTGATTTTTTGCCTGACTAACTTGCCAAAAGGTCGGGCGATCGAGTTGAATAATAATCCTTTGTACTGCTCCATAATTTTCTAGCTGAATATCTTGCATCTGGGGAGCAGCAAAGTTAATAGTTAAACTATCGCCATTAATAGTGGTTGTTGCCCCCATGGTTAGTAAAATATCCGTAACGTCTAGCCAGCGATCGGAATTGATCAAATTAGCTGATAAAGTTTGTAAATTAAACCAGTTGATCGGTTGCTTTTTCGGATCATTTGTGCTAAGAAAATCCATGCCGAATAATTGTCTTGCTCCCGTGTCACCCATGGCGATTCTGGTATTATTTGCTGCTGTCCACTGTCGCCAAGGTACGGACAAAGAACGACCATTAAGAATAATTGTTCGTCCCTGTTGCTGGTTCGATAAATCCCTAGAAGCTAAAGTTATTGGTGATCTATGATCGGCTAAAGATATAGCTGGACTGCCAAGAATTATCAAGGAAGTTACCGTTACACAGATAGATGATAAATTCAGATAATTTAACTGCATAATTATCTCCCTAAATTACCTGAGTTAAGATGATAAAGAGCAATGATTTTTTCCGTGACTTCTGTAATACTGAGATGATCGGTATTAACTTCGATCGCATCTGCGGCTTTTCGCAGGGGTGCTAGGGAGCGATTACTATCCAAATAATCCCTTTTTTCAATCTCTTGGGTTAATTCTGCGAGACTAATACCTCCATTTCCCTGCGCTTCTAAGTCTTTTAATCTCCTTCTCGCTCTTTCTTCGGGTGTCGCTGTCAAGAAAATCTTTAATTCCGCTTCTGGAAAAACATTAGTACCAATATCCCGACCTTCCACAACTATTCCCCCCGACATTCCCAGCTGTCTTTGCAGGGTGACTAACTGCTGTCGCACCGCTTTTTGAGCGGCAATTCTGGACACTTGCGAGGTAATTGCGGGAGAGCGAATCTCTAAAGTCACATCTTGCCCGTTAATCTTCACTATAGTCACATTTTCGGGACTATCGGCCGGAATTATTGCTATCTTCGCTAAAGATAATAACTCGGCGATGGCCGCTTCTGCGGACAAATCCAGACCGGAATTCACCACTAACCATGTCACCGCGCGATACATCGCACCGGTATCGAGATAGGTTAACCCCAATTTTTCCGCTACTAAGCGCGTTACCGTCGATTTTCCCGCTCCAGCAGGCCCATCAATAGCGATAACTGCCCGACGTTGACGCAAGATAATATTATCAATTAAACGGGTTTGACCGATCGATCCGGCGATCGCTAATAAGCCCCCTGTCTCGATCTGCTCGATCGGTTGTAAACTCTGGGGATGGACTAAATCCAGATACTGAGGGCGAAATTCTGGTACTCTGTCCAGATTTTTTTGGACAATAGCCAGTAGTTTTTCCCTTTGTCTTTCCCCTAAACGAAAACTTTCGAGGGCTAATTGCAAACTTTGGGCGATAATTGTCGCTTTTTCCTTTTCTGTGGCCGATAGATACTGATTGCGAGAACTAACTGCTAATCCCGATGTTTCTCGCACTGTAGCACAAGCGCGAATCTCGATCGCTAAATTTAAATCCCTGACTAATTGCCGGATAATCGCTAACTGTTGAGCATCCTTTTCGCCAAAATAGGCGATCGTCGGTGCAATAATATTAAACAACCGCGTGACAATTGTGGCTACTCCCTGAAAATGTCCCGGACGAAAAGCACCACATAACCCGCTAGTCAGAGAAATCGGGGGAACAACTGCGGTTATCTCCTCAGAATTACCAATTCCTAAAGTTTCCGCACTGGGAGCAAAAATAGCAGCAACTCCCAAAGATTCACACAGTTGGCGATCGCTGTCAAGGCTGCGGGGATAGCGAGAAAAATCCTCTGTGGGGGCAAATTGTAGAGGATTAACAAAAATACTGACCACAGTTACCTCCGCTTCCGTCACTGCGCGTCGAATTAGACTAGCATGACCTTTATGGAGAGCGCCCATGGTTGGCACGAGGGCAATACTATGATCATGGCGATAATCAGCCAAAAAAGTGCGTAAACCGGGGATTGTTGTGAATATTTGCACAGGGTTCACTCCTTTAATAGCCTATTCCACTACTATTCGCCAGGGGATGCTGCCCGATGATCGATTCGGCTGCTTCCAGGGAATCGGTTTTAAATAATAACATCCCATCGCCTCTTTCTAGCCAATAACTCGTTTTTGTCTCCCGTCCTGACTTGAAAGAGGGTGTGGGGTGTGGGGTGTAGGGAAAGAAACCTCTTTCATCTGTGGGGGTGAAAATTTTTTCATCGGGACTGACTTGATTAAACGCTGCATATATGCTTGTTTGACAAACCAGGGCATAATTTTTTTCAGGACAATGACCGGTAAGCAACCCGACAATTATATAGATTAATGGCAAAAAAGACTTGACAAAATCCCTCGATTTGACCTATACTTTCTAGTATAATGGTAATCCGTGCCGAAATATATATAAGCCTTTTTAGTCCGGACTATTTCAAAAAACTTTCTGCAATTACAACCCCAAAAAAAACTTGAAACAATATCAATTAATACACTTGATCAGTTAATCGATATTAAAACTTCAATTCAAGGTAAAATCAAACAAAATTCTCTCGATCCGATGTACCTGCCTAGCGACTCCCTAATTCCCGATGATAAAATAACTAAATATCTCCTCAAATTTCGCCCCAAAGATGACAAATCAAAATACCTCGCCCGCGCTGGCTTTACCCTCGCTAATCCCGATGCACTAAAAACCGCCCTCATCCAACTAATTCAAACCAATCCCGCCATCGAAGATCTTACCAACGAATACGGAACCTTCTATCGAGTCGAGGGGGAATTAATCAGCAGTAATCAAGTTCCCCTATCCGTTGTCACGATTTGGCTAAAACGAAATCTAGATCATCAATTTCAATTTATCACCCTCAAACCTCGAAAGGAAAAATAAACCATGGCGCAACTATACGAAGAAGTGACCCTAGCCCGCGACGTTCCCGAATACAATCTTAAGCAGGGTGATTCGGCGATTCTTGTCGATATAGTTGCCCATCCGAAGGGGGGTGAGGAAGGATATGTTTTAGAACTATTCAACGAAGTAGAAGAATCGGTTAACGTCGTCATTGTCCCGAAATCGGCGATTCAAGAAGAGGAAAAAGAAGGTTCTTCGTTACTTGGTATGGTTCGATATAGGGGCATAAATTGACTAAATCCTGATCTGGCAAGAGACTTAATTGATTAGTTCGTTCTAGAGCGAAAACAATTGACAAAAATCGCAGTAATGTCTGTCTCTATCGGGGTTTCATTCCTTATAACCCCCTCCATTGGATAACACAAATAGAAGAACCTAATTTTTTTCAGGACAATGACTGGTAAGCAACCCGACAATTATATAGATTAATGCTAAAAAAGACTTGACAAAATCCCTCGATTTGACCTATACTTTTTATTATAATGGGAATCCGTGCCTAAATATATATAAGCCTTTTTTAGTTCCGATAATTAAGTGGTTCTGATTAAATAGAAGATAGATTTTGTCTTTGATCCCCTTGCCCCCTAGGGTTGATTCATAGTAGGGTTGATTCATGAATCAACCCTACCTTGAGGGGGTTTGATCCCCCCTGCCCCCCTTGATAAGGGGGGTTTGATCCCCCCTTAATCCCCCCTTGATAAGGGGGGTGTTTGACAGTTAACACCTACCTACTTAATAAACCATCACCGGGTAAATAGCTAGAGATAGAAATTATGAAGGAAAGCACCGTCCCCACCATTAATCTCGCCCCTAAACTCAGACGCAATTTATCTTTATGGAATCCTTTTGATTATCTTTTGCTGTTGTACTGGGTGTTTTATTTTCCCCAAGCAGTGCGCTGGTATGTGGAAACGAGAGGCGGCGGCGATAACCATCCCGTACAATTGCGTCTAAGGATTCAGGGTCTTCTCTTAACTGTAATTACCCCTCTGATTATCTGTAGCATAGCAGCAAATTTAGGACTTTCTGTTAATTGGGTGGGCGTGCTGTCGGGCGTGGCGTCGGGCGTGGTGTGGGGCGTGGCGTTGGGCGTGGTGTCGGGCGTGGCGTTGGGCGTGGTGTCGGGCGTGGCGTTGGGCGTGGCGTTGGGCGTGGTGTTGGGCGTGGTGTTGGGCGTGGTGTTGGGCGTGATGTCGGGCGGGGTGTTGGGCGGGGTGTGGGGCGTGGTGTTGGGCGGGGTGTTGATCGTGGTGTCGGGCGGTGTGTGGGGCGGTGTGTGGGGCGTGGTGTGGGGCGGGGTGTTGGGCGTGATGTCGGGCGTGGTGTTGGGCGGGGTGTTGATCGTGGTGTTGATCGTGGTGTTGGGCGGTGTGTGGGGCGGTGTGTGGGGCGTGGTGTCGGGCGGGGTGTTGGGCGTGATGTCGGGCGTGGTGTTGGGCGGGGTGTTGATCGTGGTGTTGGGCGGTGTGTGGAGCGGTGTGTGGGGCGGGGTGTGGGGCGTGATGTCGGGCGTGATGTCGGGCGTGATGTCGGGCGTGATGTGGGGCGTGATGTCGGGCGTGATGTGGGGCGTGGTGTTGGGCGTGATGTCGGGCGGGGTGCGGGGCGTGGTGTTGGGCGTGGTGTCGGGCGTGGTGTGGGGCGGGGTGTCGGGCGGGGTGTTGGGCGTGGTGTTTATATTCGCCTTTTTCCGTCTTGATAATTGGCTAATCGGGCTTTTGGCAGGCCCCCAAGGGCGACTTTTTCCCCGTATTACCCTTCTACCGCTGCCGGGGTTAACCTCGACTCTACAACAATGGTTACAGCAAGACTGGGAAACAGCTATTAATAACCTCAATCAATACCTTCGGTACAGCCGCCAGTTTATTCCTGTCCTTGCCGCCGTTAATCGCGTTTTACCGCAATTCCCAGAGGCAGAAATTATCTATCGCGTCTCCCGTCTGGCAGAAAATCCCTCCGATTGGCAATTGTTAAAATATGCGTCGGCGAAACCGTTTTCTCTTCGTGACAGCCAAATCCGTCTAGACACTCCTGCTCGCGCCGCCGCCGCTGGTTTTTGGGATCTTCGCCAACGGGACACCGAAAAAGCCGAAAAAGCCTTTGCTGTGGTACGTTCCCTCGCCTACGGGGAAGAAATGTATAGCCTCGCCCAAACTTTACACCGATTTAGTCAGGCTGCAACTCTCGATAGTATCGCTTCCCTGAAAGTTGCCCCCATTGCCGCAGAACCGTCATTACGTCCGCAAACTTGGCAAGCTATCAGCAGTTTAAATCGAGTTATCACAGAAATGGCTTTAGTCCAGAGAAGTGACTCCCGAGGGACTAGAGATCGGATTATCGGGGAATTAAGGGATATAATCGACCGACAGGCTGCCAATTTACCCCTAGCAGAAAAAGCATTAATCCTTTCTATCGCCCAAAAATGGAAAACTTGCTGTTCTTCTAGCTTGTAAGCTAAGACGCATTTAAACCGCTTATTCTTAGATTAGCCGAATCTCCCCCCCCCTGCCCCTAGGGTTGATTCATAGTAGGGTTGATTCAAGGTAGGGTTGATTCATGAATCAACCCTACCCACCCCCCCGACCCCCCCGATGTCGGGGGGGTGGGGAGTTGGGGATTGGGGGAAAATGGGTCTTAGCTTACCCACACCTGGCCCCAACGAAAAACTTTAGTATAATCAAGAACAGTGAGTATTTATTAGCTTTTCTGTCTAAGATTGATGTTAAAGGCTGTTCTGTTCGATTTTAATGGGGTGATCATCAATGATGAACCGATCCATCAAGAGTTAATCAATGAAATCTTGCTCGGAGAAAATTTACTGCACCTAGGGTCGGAATTTGCGGAGTTATGTCTGGGAAGAAGCGATCGCGTCTGTTTGCGTAATGTTCTCACCCGTCGCGGTCGTCAAGTAACCGAGGAGTATCTGACCAAGTTAATTAACAAAAAAGCGAGTTTATACCGAGAAAGATTAGGAAAATTAGAGAAACTTCCTATTTATGAAGAGATATACTCTTTTTTAAAACGGGTTAAGGCCAGGGATCTACAAATCGGTTTGGTGACGGGAGCAATACGCTCGGAAGTAGAATCGATCTTGCAACAGACGGGCCTTGGGGATTACTTTAGTGTCATTGTCACCGGTGATGAGATTAGCACCAGTAAACCTCAACCGGATGGTTATTTACTGGCCGTAGAAAGATTCAATCGTTGGAATTTTAATCTACAGTTGCAACCCTGGGAATGTCTGGTGATTGAAGATACTTTTGCCGGTTGCGAAGCGGCAAAAAGAGCGGGAATGCAGGTGGTGGGAATCGCTCATACCTATCCCTTCCATTTTATGCAGAGAGTGTCCAACTGGGCGATCGATAATTTCTCCCAACTAGACCTCGATCGCGTGGAGAAAACTTTTAGCCAAATCGGGGAAATAACCGAGCGATCGGGATTTTTAGGCAATCTATGACCATCTAGGGGCGATTCACAAGCTGAAAATCCCTACTTGCAAAAATCGGCAATTCGTGTTATACTAACGAAAGTGCTAAGAAAATGCGGGTGTAGTTTAGTGGTAAAACCCTAGCCTTCCAAGCTAATGATAGGGGTTCGATTCCCCTCACCCGCTTAGGCTGTTGTGCAGTAAACGTCTAAGGAATTATCGGTAATATCAACGGCGATTCTGACTTAGAGATCGCTATCTTCTAAATATCTCCGCAAATCTTTGGTACGCTGCTCGGTGACAGCTGCCAAACAATTACCGTAAATCATGGGAGCTATAGAGCCTCCCTCATAGGCGCTTCTTTCAAATTCGCAACTGCTGTCTCTAAACTTAATCCAAGCTTGTTGGGCGGTAATTAATTTTTGTTTGCGAGCAGCTGACAGTTTTGGCAGTAGTTGTCGATAAACTTGATTTAACTTGCGATCGGCGTTTTGATAAGCGATGCTGGCGCAAATGTTCATTTGGCTTTGAGTCTGGGGATTGTTACAGTTAGGACGTTGAGCTAGTTGCAAGTTTGTCGCTGCAGATGTGGGACTGGCAATGCTAGGGGTAGCCATCCCGACAGCAAACAAACTTGCTATGCTTAATACGGTTAGTAAAAACTTACCCATGGCTACTTATTTTAATGAGGGTAAGAAGAAGATAACAGAAATGCGATCAAAGCGACTATAGCTTTTTCATTCTGCTCAATTCGTTGGTTGGCTTGCTTAAGTAGCTGGTTATAATAGACCTCTTGCATAATTTTTTTATGGTATAATATAAGGTTTTGCTTTTTTCTCAATTCTTAGATTGAAGTGGAAAAAAGAATAAAATGTGATCTTAGGTCAGGAAATCATCTATAATTTTGCTATGTTTATTAGCAAAATTATGGATTATCAAAACTTATCAGATGAACAATTCAAACGCCGTTTCGGTGTGTACAAACAAACATATAGAAAGATGGTAGAATCAGTAAAAAGTGTTGAAGCCGACTCTAATTCACCATCTAAAAGGGGACCGAAACCTAAACTATCTATAGAAGAACAAGTTTTAGTAACGTTAGAATATTGGCGAGAATATAGAACATATTTTCACATTGGTACAAGCTGGGAACTATCAGAATCAACTATATGTCGGATTGTAAATAAGACGGAAAAAATGCTTTTACAATCGGGAAACTTCCGTTTAAAAGGAAAAAAAGCTTTACTCAATCAAGCAGAGATACCGGTCATAACGGTAATGGATGTAACGGAAACTCCCATTGAACGCCCCCAAAAGAAACAGAAAGATTTTTTTTCGGGTAAAAGAGGTTATCATACTTTAAAATCCCAATTAGTAGCTGATCAAAATACAGAGGAAATTATCTGTGTCTTCTGTGGGAAAGGTAGAGGTCATGATTTTAGTTTATTTAAAAAAAGTCGAGTTCGTTTTCATCCTTTAACTACCAGCATAGAAGACAGTGGTTATCAGGGAATAGCTGCATACCATAGTAATAGTTATACACCGAAAAAGAAATCGAAAAATAGAAAATTAACAGAGTTAGAAAAAGAGTAGAACTCTTGCAAATTAATTATATGTTATAATGATGGGTTAACTAATTTTCCCCAAAAAATTAGTTAATCAGTACATTTGTCCTGAATGAAAACTTGAAGTTTAACTTTTAACTCAAAACTCTTTAGAGCTGCTTTAATTTGGTTATCAAAACCTCTTTATTTAAGCGGCACAAACTATCTCAATTATAAAAATTGAGAATAAATTCTCCTTGACTTGATTAATCTTTAGGCAACTTTTAAGAAGCTGCTATACCTATCCCTAACTCACAGTTATAAATAGCCGCCAACAAGTTAACTCTTAAACTATATCTTCGACGACGATTCCGATATTTACAGGATAAGATTTTAAAGATTTTGAGTTTCCTATTTATATGTTCAATGATAATCCTTTCTTTGGCTAAAGCCTTGTTATACTCTTTTTCTAACTCTGTTAATTTTCTATTTTTCGATTTCTTTTTCGGTGTATAACTATTACTATGGTATGCAGCTAAGCTTAGACGCATTTAAGTTTCCTACTCGTATCCCTATCTACAAGGCGTTCCAGGATATTAAAGTGCAATGTAAGTGCGTCTAAGCTTATTCCCTGATAACCACTGTCTTCTATGCTGGTAGTTAAAGGATGAAAACGAACTCGACTTTTTTTAAATAAACTAAAATCATGACCTCTACCTTTCCCACAGAAGACACAGATAATTTCCTCTGTATTTTGATCAGCTACTAATTGGGATTTTAAAGTATGATAACCTCTTTTACCCCCCAAAAAATCTTTCTGTTTCTTTTGGGGGCGTTCAATGGGAGTTTCCGTTACATCCATTACCGTTATGACCGGTATCTCTGCTTGATTGAGTAAAGCTTTTTTTCCTTTTAAACGGAAGTTTCCCGATTGTAAAAGCATTTTTTCCGTCTTATTTACAATCCGACATATAGTTGATTCTGATAGTTCCCAGCTTGTACCAATGTGAAAATATGTTCTATATTCTCGCCAATATTCTAACGTTACTAAAACTTGTTCTTCTATAGATAGTTTAGGTTTCGGTCCCCTTTTAGATGGTGAATTAGAGTCGGCTTCAACACTTTTTACTGATTCTACCATCTTTCTATATGTTTGTTTATACACACCGAAACGGCGTTTGAATTGTTCATCTGATAAGTTTTGATAATCCATAATTTTGCTAATAAACATAGCAAAATTATAGATGATTTCCTGACCTAAGATCACATTTTATTCTTTTTTCCACTTCAATCTAAGAATTGAGAAAAAAGCAAAACCTTATATTATACCATAAAAAAATTATGCAAGAGGTCTAGTATAACAAGGCTTTAGCTAAAGAAAGGATTATCATTGAACCTATAAATAGGAAACTCAAAATCTTTAAAATCTTATCCTGTAAATATCGGAATCGTCGTCGAAGATATAGTTTAAGAGTTAACTTGTTGGCGGCTATTTATAACTGTGAGTTAGGGATAGGTATAGCAGCTTCTTAAAAGTTGCCTAAAGATTAATCAAGTCAAGGAGAATTTATTCTCAATTATAAAAATTGAGATAGTTTGTGCCGCTTAAATAAAGAGGTTTTGATAACCAAATTAAAGCAGCTCTAAAGAGTTTTGAGTTAAAAGTTAAACTTCAAGTTTTCATTCAGGACGAATGTACTGATTAACTAATTTTTTGGGGAAAATTAGTTAACCCATCATTATAACATATAATTAATTTGCAAGAGTTCTAATTAAATTAAAAATGGATTTTAGGTTCGATCCCCCCTGCCCCCCTTAATAAGCTATCCATTAGTCACATCTTTCTTAACATAAAATTTGACAAAAAGAGAAAAGTGTGCAAGATGGCTCAAGGGGGTTCTATGGGGGGACTAATTTGATGAGATAGTTTCCAAGTCTGGCTGATATCATGTAACCTTCGCAGTCCCAACCAAATAGTTTTAACACCTGGTTCACCGTCACCTTTTCTACCTAAAAACCCCCCAAGAGAAGCAATCATTCTGACCGCTTCTCGAAAGGAGGGCGGCTTTTCAGGTGGCGGACTCTTTTTATGAATAGTGGCACACAAAGATTGCCATTCATGTTCTTCCAAAAAACTTTCACAACTCTCCTCTCCGTGTAAGCGTGCTTGATAGGTTAACCAAAGTAATCTCCAAGCTACAATTGAATAGGTAGCTAAGGCCATCTCAATTCTACGACCCGTTTCTAATTGCAGTTTTTCTAATCCACAACCACTTTTTAAAACAAAATGATAGCGTTCTATTAACCAGCGATAACTATACCAGCGCACACAGGTTATCGCTGATTCAAAGCTACTAATGTCTAGGCTAGTTAAGAGCAGCCAACTGATAGGATTAACTCCGCTATGCGGATTTTCTTCTTCAGCTAAAATTACCTGTAATTTGACCGGTTGACGAGGGGTCGCCTTGGAGTGATGGCTAGGTACTTGTATTTCAAAACTGGCAAATCTAACTGTTAGTTTAGCTAGTCTAGCCTCGTGATTAGGATTGCGTTTTACTTGCACATCTAAGGTCCCACAGGCTTTTATTTCTCTGATGGATTGATGTAAATATTTAGGCTCTGAATGCCCTGACCTTTGCTTGTCTTCGAGATAGTTAACTTTTCGGTTATGAGTTCCTCGAATTAATAAATGAGAGTTAGGACTTCTTGATTGGGCAAATAAATCAAATATGTCTGCCTCACAATCTCCGATTGTTACTACTTGAATATCTTCGGGTATCTGTTGTTGTGTTTCTGACAAAGAATCTAACCATCTTTGACTTTCTTTTTCTTGGGTTTCTCTTTTTTTGCGTTGCTTGGCAATCCCTAAATTCTTTTCTTCTCTTGCCCAGACATATTGATTAATCAGTCCTAAAGGTATTCCTTGCGCTGACACTCCTAATGTGGTATGAACTTTGAGACCAAAGGATTTTTTATAATCTAGATAACCCATTCCTTTTTTGGCTTTTTGGGTCGTAAAGTCTAAACTTGTTGTGTCTTGCACTGCCAAAACTATTGGATGTTCTTTGATTCTTTCTACTGTACTTTTAGCTTGGGCGGCAATTATATCTGACGGGTGAAAATAGGGGGAATTCCAAAAGTCGTAGGTGGCACTCGCTGCGGCTAGATTTCCCGAGGCTTGTGGCACACTTGTACTAGGTTGGCTGGCCAAGTTTTCTACGATACTGATTAACCTTTTCTTTCTTCTGGTGTCCCCTAGGTCTGCATACTGTAATTCTTGGGCTGCCCATTTCTCCATTTTTTTGCTTACCTCCACCTTAATTCCTTCTTTCAAAACTATACCTATCAATCGTTTCCCCTTTTTTTAAGTTTCTTCTCTTTTTGTTAAGAAAGATCCGACTAATGGATAGCTTAATAAGGGGGGTGCCGATAGGCGGGGGGATCCCCCCTGCCTCCCTTAATAAGGGGGGTGCCGATAGGCGGGGGGATCCCCCCTGCCCCCCTTGATAAGGGGGGTGCCGATAGGCGGGGGGATCCCCCCTGCCCCCCTTGATAAGGGGGGTGTCTGATAATTTTTAACGCCTACCTGCTTAACCCTATTTCATTATTTCCAAAAAAGAAAATCAGAGGAGTTGATAACTAAAAAACCCAGACGGGAACTCGTTTATAAGCGGGGGTTCCACAGCGAGGGTCGATTTTAGCCTTGAATAAAACATTGGCTTCGGGATAGAACATAAAGCCAACACCTTCGCGAATCGGACCGAAAATAAGTTCGATATTTTCTAATTTGCCGGCATCTCCTTGAACGGTGACTCGTTGATGTTCTTGAAAGCCCGCTTTTTTGGCATCTTCGGCGTTGATCAATAAACAATGACGGTGAGGCATTCCCCGATATTTATCGCCCACTTGATAAACGACGGTATTATGTTGTCCATAACTGCGTCCTGTTCCGAGAATCAGAGCAATTCCGGGTGCATTTTCTGGTTGATTGAAATCTTGCTTTTGCGGTGCTTTTAAAGTGGGTAAAAGCGTGACAGACATTTGCGCTTTTCCGGTCGATGTTGGAAAATGGGGTTCGGTAAAAATCCGTCCGCTAATGGTAAATTCTGTTTGGGTTTGATCTAATTGCCCGATCTTTTCATAACCCGGAATCGTTTTGGCGATTAACTGACGAATATAGGCGGTATCGTGTAATCTCGACCAATCAATCGGGTTTGTGCCTAAAACCTTGACGGCAATATTTGTTAACAGTTCTACTTCCGAGATGATATCCACATGGGAACCCTGTAGATGACTGCTTCCCCGCTCGTTAAAACGGACAAAATTATTGCCCGATTCGGTGGTTGTCGGGTGAGGATTTTCAAAACGAGCGAAGACGGGTAAAATTACCGTATTTTGTCGGGCTAATCCCTGAAAATGTCCTAAATTTGGCTTAGTAGCTACATAAAAAATCGTATCAATTTGAGCTAAGGCTTTTTTGGCTTGAGTTAAATCTGGATTTGCTCCATAAAGATTACCTCCCAAACAGAAAAGAGTGTTAATTTTTCCCCGTTCGGCAGCTTCAATTAATGCCCTGGTATCATAACCGCCGGTTATATTTAATGGCTTTCCTAAAAGTTGAGCAAGTGCCTCGGCGATTTCCTGACGTAATCTCACCGTAACGCCCATAGAACCGAAGCCCTGTACATTAGAATGACCTCTGATTGGCATGGTTCCGGCTCCGATTTTGCCAGCATTTCCCGTCATTAAAGCGGTATTGGCAATACTGATAATATTATCTACCCCATTTTCCTGTTGTGTAACCCCCATCGCCCAAGCGAAAACCACACGCTCTAAATTGCCGAAAAGGGCGGCGGTTGCTTCAATTTCTTCTCGGGACAAACCGCAGGTTTTAGTAATGGTTTCCCATGGTGTTTGTCGGGCATAATCTATAACAGATTGCCAATTTTCTGTACGGGATTTGAGATAATCCCACCGCACTAAATTTTGTTCAATTAAAGATTTTTGTAATCCGACGAATAGGGCGGTATCGCTACCCGGAATCGGCTGTAGGTAGAGAGTAGAAATATCGGAACCGCCCCGCAATAAAGATTTAATCGGAAAAGCGGGTGAGGAGAATTTGACCAATCCGACTTCAATTTGCGGGTTAATAATAATAATTTTACCGCCGCGATCACGAATTTGAATTAATTCATTCATCAGGCGAGGATGATTAGCCGGAGCGTTAGAACCGATTAACACCACACAATCGGCTTGTTTTAAACTTTCCAGACTGACCATCGAAGTTCCGGTTCCGAAAACCTGTTTTAAGCCTACGGTCGAGGCGGCATGACAGAGATCGGAACAATCGGCTAAATTATTACTTCCTAATGCCCGGAAAAACAATTGTAAGAGATAGGCGGCTTCATTAGAAGAACGTCCCGAACTATAGGAGGCAATGGTCTCGGACGGTTGATGAAAAGCTTGTTCAGCTAATCGATAAACTTCTTCCCAGCTAATACGTTGATAGTGACTTTCTCCGGCTTTTAAGAGGACGGGATAACTAAAACGACCCAAGCGATCGCATTCTAGGGAGGTTAAGGACTGTAATTGAGCGAGATGATAGGTCTGAAAAAAATCAGTTTTAATACCTGGCATTAATTCGGAAGTAACTGCCTCGACACTTTTGAGACAACGTTGCAGACTTTCCCCCGCTTCGTTGACAAAACCGCCCTTTTGTCCTCCCGTTCCCCAAGCGCAAGCTAAACAGGCACTTTTATGATTCAAGGTTTGCCAGAGTTTAACCCCTTGAGGAGAGAGAGTTTTTTCTGCCCAATATTGCAATACGGGAAAACCCCCGCCCGCCTCAATTTTGTTGGATGTTTCTCGTTCGTTCATCGTTTTTTTCTCTCGATTTTTTCTCAAATTCATCCGATAGGGAGAGTGTACCCAGTACAGTTGAGTTTATCACCATTTTTTAAAAAGTGCATCAGCAATGCATAAACGACTGGGTAAGCTACGGTTAGTTGTTGACAATATCCCCTGATTGTGATTTTATCAAACTAGGGAGAGGTCTATTAAAATGATAATTCCGATGGATAAAAATGAAGACTTTCAACATTTAGAGGAGATGATCGCTAATCTCCAAGCAAAACAGAAACAGATTCTGAAAGGGATGTTAGATTATCCGATTGAGATCGATTCGGCAATTCGGATACTTTCGGAACCATCTCGGCAATTGGCAACAACTGCTCATAATTTAACCAGAGTACATAAAATACTTAAAGAATTGGAAAAACAAGGATTGGTTAGTTTCCACGATTCTCAATATTCTTTGACTGAGTTGGGAAGGGAAATAGTAGGACACCTTAGCGATAAGAGTCCAACCCCAAGACGGGATGCACAGAGAAAGGAAAAACTGCAAAAAAGCTACGATTTTTTAGAACTCCATAGACAAGGATTAAGCTATCAGCAAATAGGGGATAAATACGGCATAAGTCGCGAGCGCGTTCGTCAAATTCTTGCCAGTAACCCCGAATTTGAAGCTTATCGGCAAAAACAAAAGGAAAACAATTATCGTTGAACGACTGTAAGAAGAGCGAGAAACGAAATTTACAATCTTTCCAACAATTCCTCGCGGGATAAATTCGCTAAAGAAAGAAGTAAAGCGGTGCGTTCCGAGATGGGAAGTTGGGCCATCTTTTCTACTAGACTGAATAATTCCGAATCTAGGGGGCCAAAGCGTCCTTCCAGAAGACTGGTTATCAGGGAATACCGTTCTTCTAAACTACCTTGTTGTATCCCTTCTTGCTTCCACTCTTCCCTTTGTTGTAAATAAGCTGGTGATAAGTTCATGATGTCCTCCTGTTCTTCGGTACTTAAATTATCTCTCAACTCTAAGTTCTTGCGCCAGTTGGCCAGAATTTCTAATAAATTCTCTCGAAAAGGATTGCGTTCTGGCAGTTCAACTAACTCTTCAACTGCTCGTTTCTGTGTCCCTCCTTTACCTAATACCCTCAACCATAAGGTGTCTTCATTTACTGGTAATTGATGAATGACAATGATGCCCGCTTTGAGAGACTTCGCTAAAAAGTAAACCCCTGTTAACCAATTACTCTCATCGCTGTGAGTCCCGAAATCTTCAATCATTCTAGCTGAAAAGGTGGGCGTTAGAATCCATAAGAAAGGCAATTCTGCGACCGTCAGAGTTTTGTTTGACCGTTTCGCTTTTCTCAAGACATCCCCATGAACCGTGTATAACTTTGACAAACAACTGCGAATCTCTACCTCGGTCGGGGGATTGCGGAAAGGTTCAAACAAACAGGAAGTAGCCGCCATTTTTCCAAGTAATCCTAAAGGTAACTCAGTGGGAGGAGGTGAGCTAAATGGTTCAAACCAGACATCGATTTCTTGAACCTCACTTTTGACTTTCTTACTCTTTTTAATCGTCCCTAGAGGTGTTAGTAATTCCTCCAGATATTCCTTAGCAAATTGGTCATGAATTTGGCGAGTCATTCAAATTAATAATCAAGCATAAAAAGGACGGTAATAATTTTATTATATCATTAATTAAAAAGGAATCCAATCGACAATATCGATCCATTCTTCTGCTTCGGTAGTTTCCCAAATCATAATTAATTCTTCGGCTAGTTTTCCCGTTGTTGTTGTGGGACGTATCTAAAACAGTCCCCAGATTTGTTGATTTTTTTGCCAATATTCTTCTAAATGTTCAGTCATACTGGTACGATTATCTGTCACCAAGAGTCGTTGAGATAATCCTAAATACTGTAAAACATCAGGGTCAAGAGTTCCTAACGGTGGTGTATTCGGCTCTCCAATGCGTAAAATATCTATCTCTGGATTTAACCTTAAGACAGCGACTTTCAAGCGGGGGGATAAGGTTTCATCGAGTAAAAACTTGATTTTCATACCTTGACAGAATCTTGCCTTTGCTGTTTAATTCTTCTCATCTTTTCTCGTTGAGGCGAAGGATTTTTCAGTGCTTCATGGTAGCGAGTCTCTCGCCAATTCTGGAGGCGCAATAAATAGGCATCAATTTTTTGCCGATTCTGTAAATAATAAGTAATAGTTGCGTAGATTTTCTCTAAACTTAGATCGGGATAGATAGCATTTATTTCTTCTGGGGTATAGCCTTCCAAGAAATAAAAGAGTACGTTGTCAATTCCGAGCCGATGACCTTTGATTCTAATATCATCTTCGGAGATAAATAAGAAATAATCTTCTAGTTGCATAATTAATTTTCCCCTTAATTTTATTTCATTTTTACCGCTTATTTATAGTATTTCCTGTTCGCAGGAGGTACATTATCAATGTTAAAAAGCTTAATCAGCAAAGGTTTAACTGTGCCATACAGGTGTGAGAACCTCTATATTAATGTTTTATCATAATTAGTTTACCTTGTGCTTCCCTTGTTTTCAAACTTTTAACCGGGATAAACTGCCCCGCGGCCATAACCCCGGCTGCTATGCTGGCAGCCACTATGACGGAGCTACTTTAACGGGAAGTCTGGATTATCGGCTGGCCGCCGAAATATGTCGGGAACTCGATGCCATCGAGCGAAAGAATTGACGAGATTATCGAAATCCACCTATCGACTATCGGCAACCAGCGCACATCGACCGAGGAAAGGTCAGCGCGGCAGAAACATCAGGCTGTTTTGGGGGAATTGAACGGTCTTTGCTGATTTCGGCGGTCACTGTCCCTGCCTAACGCTCTCTAATGCCATTTTTCAAAAGTAATGGCAGAGATGGTTAATTGCCCTCAACCCCAATCCCTCTCCCAGAAAAGAAGAAAAGAGTAATATACTTTCAGGTTGGGGAGGGCGAGTCCTAGTGGGAGCAGGTTGGGCAAGTTCGGGGTATAGATGCACGCTGGGAGGGGTTAATTATTAGTATCGTCTCGTTTAGGGGGGATGGGAGTACACTTCTTCTGGTTACACCAATCCTCTAAATTTCTAAGATAGGAACTTGGTCTCTCCTTTTGGGCTTTATCGAGAGCATTTCTGGCTGTTGCCTGATCTCTGTACACCGAAACAAGTCTATATTTTCCGTCACGCTGATATACTCTAATACCTAAGCTCTCCTTCCCTAATGTTGCCTCTAGTTTTTTGATGTCTTTTTCTGGAATTTCCTTCGACCTATAGCTCCCGAAAATAACAGCCCACAAATCCCCTAACTTTTCTTCTGATTCTGGTTTAACCACCCACAAATCCCCTAACTTTTCTTCTGATTCTGGTTTAACCACTGGTTCACTCAATAGCGCATCAGCTTTATCGGCTAATTCTGGGTAAACTTTTTGAGCGTGAGCGTCAATAGCAAGAACAGATTCTCTTAATCCTTTTTGTTTTTCTGTCTCATTTCTTTTTATTGATTCTGAATATTTTGTAATAAAGTCATCAAGAGTTATTTGAATATCTTCAAGAGATATTATATTTTCTTGAGGCGATTCTTTGGTTTGTTTTTGTTTTCTTGTCTCTTTTTTCTCTGCTGCCAACTCTATCAGCTTTTG
Source organism: Microcystis aeruginosa NIES-843 (assembly GCF_000010625.1). Taxonomy (NCBI): domain Bacteria; kingdom Bacillati; phylum Cyanobacteriota; class Cyanophyceae; order Chroococcales; family Microcystaceae; genus Microcystis; species Microcystis aeruginosa. Next base: position 4,979,976 of record NC_010296.1, on the reverse strand, counting down.
GGTTGCTAGACGATTTGGATACTAGACCTCTTGCATAATTTTTTTATGGTATAATATAAGGTTTTGCTTTTTTCTCAATTCTTAGATTGAAGTGGAAAAAAGAATAAAATGTGATCTTAGGTCAGGAAATCATCTATAATTTTGCTATGTTTATTAGCAAAATTATGGATTATCAAAACTTATCAGATGAACAATTCAAACGCCGTTTCGGTGTGTATAAACAAACCTATAGAAAGATGGTAGAATCAGTAAAAAGTGTTGAAGCCGACTCTAATTCACCATCTAAAAGGGGACCGAAACCTAAACTATCTATAGAAGAACAAGTTTTAGTAACGTTAGAATATTGGCGAGAATATAGAACATATTTTCACATTGGTACAAGCTGGGAACTATCAGAATCAACTATATGTCGGATTGTAAATAAGACGGAAAAAATGCTTTTACAATCGGGAAACTTCCGTTTAAAAGGAAAAAAAGCTTTACTCAATCAAGCAGAGATACCGGTCATAACGGTAATGGATGTAACGGAAACTCCCATTGAACGCCCCCAAAAGAAACAGAAAGATTTTTTGGGGGGTAAAAGAGGTTATCATACTTTAAAATCCCAATTAGTAGCTGATCAAAATACAAAGGAAATTATCTGTGTCTTTTGTGGGAAAGGTAGAGGTCATGATTTTAGTTTATTTAAAAAAAGTCGAGTTCGTTTTCATCCTTTAACTACCAGCATAGAAGACAGTGGTTATCAGGGAATAGCTGCATACCATAGTAATAGTTATACACCGAAAAAGAAATCGAAAAATAGAAAATTAACAGAGTTAGAAAAAGAGTATAACAAGGCTTTAGCCAAAGAAAGGATTATCATTGAACCTATAAATAGGAAACTCAAAATCTTTAAAATCTTATCCTGTAAATATCGGAATCGTCGTCGAAGATATAGTTTAAGAGTTAACTTGTTGGCGGCTATTTATAACTGTGAGTTAGGGATAGGTATAGCAGCTTCTTAAAAGTTGCCTAAAGATTAATCAAGTCAAGGAGAATTTATTCTCAATTTTTATAATTGAGATAGTTTGTGCCGCTTAAATAAAGAGGTTTTGATAACCAAATTAAAGCAGCTCTAAAGAGTTTTGAGTTAAAAGTTAAACTTCAAGTTTTCATTCAGGACAAATGTACTGGTTAACTAATTTTTTGGGGAAAATTAGTTAACCCATCATTATAACATATAATTAATTTGCAAGAGTTCTACTCAACTGCTAAGTTCCTAAAATCTTTTTCATATCCTAATCTTATTAGAATGTTGTAAGCTGTTTTTCTTTGTGGTTCTGCTGTTTCTGTCTCATCAAGAAATGTTATTAACGATGTTAGAGCTTTGTTTCGGTCAAGCTCCTGTTGGCTTTGGTTATAAGAGTAAGTAAACCAAAAACCAATTGCTGCAATTGCTATAGTACCAATAGTACCCAAAACATTTGCGGAAACATCGAATATTTTGAACCAATCTCTTTTATTATTGTCTGTCATTGCTTAAAATGCCTCCAGATTCAGCTGAACAATCTTCGCCGTCATCATCCCCACAGCATACTGCTCCCTAAGAACAGCGATCACACTTTAAATTCAAAAACACGCCACCGCCGTACCCGCCAAACCGATCTTCCGGTAATAGTCGGGAAAAGCAGACCCAGTGCTTTTTTATCTACAGAATTTTCTATCGAGAAACCATGCCAAAAGGCTCTAATTATTTCCCCCTTATTCAACTATTCTGATTCTATCTCCGATAATCTCAACCAATGAGGTTTTTTTCACAAAATTTAACGATTAGCCGACAATGAATCGTACAAATATCCAGCGATCGCTAAAGTGCTTAACAAAAGAAATTGTCATCTTATCGATTTTGACCGTGCCACTATCCAAAGGAATAGATTAGATTTCTTGCAAAGACCGATGCGGGGAAATTACCGATCGATCACCCGAACTTTTTCCTTATCGGTAAAGATCGGGCGATTTGCCCATTCTTGCCATTCCTAATACATCCGAGATCGCCCGTCCTGTCGAATTTATCTTTAGTTATAGGCCGACATTCCGCACATCTTCATATACTTTTATATATTTTTACATTCCCCAAGATGTTTTGACGAGAAACCTTCATTGTAGAAACTACTATTGAGAACAGTTTCAATAATTGATTTTTTCTGAGAAAAAAAATTACAATTCTTCACCTTGATAAAAATCTAAGTAGCTGGTTATAATTAAATTAAAAATGGATTTTAGGTTCGATCCCCCCTGCCCCCCTTGATAAGGGGGGTGCCGATAGGCGGGGGGATCCCCCCTTAATCCCCCCTTAATAAGGGGGGCATCTGATAATTTTTAACGCCTACCTTACCTACTTATCATTGTAGCTATAATCTTTACTGGCAATGGGTTTTAAGCAATATATTAGTAAAAATCATCAATTGAATGTTAAGAAATGCGGAAAGTGGGTCAACAAGGTTTTTAGATTTATTCAGCAAACCCTAACTATCCCCGTACAATTATCAATTATCAGCATATCGATCATAAACCTTGAGATAGGTTGCACACCATGAGCGAATACCAATATTACGAATTCCAAGCTATCGATCGCCCCCTCACCCAAGAGGAAAGGGCTGCCATAGGCGAGCTATCGAGCCGCGTCAAACCGACGGCAACGACTGCCAGTTTCACCTATAGTTACGGCAATTTTCGGGGGGATCCCAAACAGGTGCTGGCTCGGTATTTCGATATCATGTACTACATCGCCAACTGGGGAACACAGCAATTAATGTTTCGTTTTCCCACATCCCTGATCAACCGAGAAGCAATTGAACTTTACTGTATTGATGATTATATCAGCTTATCTTTTGCGGGAGATTGGGCAATTTTAGATTGGGAATTTAGTCAAGAAGAGGGTTTTAATGACTGGATAGAAGGAGAAGGGATTCTATCGGAATTGATAGGATTACGCCAAGAAATTCTCCAGCAAGACTATCGAGGATTATATTTAGCCTGGCTGAAAGCTATTGACTTATCGGAGGGATATATAGACATCGATAAGACCCAACTAGAACCTCCTCTACCCCCCGGACTAAATCAACTTTCTGCATCTCAAAAGGCTTTTACAGAAATCTTTGAATTGGACGAACACTTATTAAATGTTGCTTGTGCATCCAGTGGTAAACTAACAACTATCTCTAAGCAAACTTGGCAACAAGCTATTAGCCAATTATCGGCTTCTGAACGCCAAGATTTCCTATTAAGACTGGCTAAAGGAGAACATAATTTATCTGCTAAATTCAAACAAAAGCTGTCTCAATTAATCCCTACTTCTCCCCCCTCTAACCAGGCTCGACGCACGGTTCAAGAACTTCTTGAGGCTGCTTCTGAGGAAGAAAAAAAGGCAGAAAAACGGCGACAACAAGAAGCGGAAGCCAAGCGAATTGAGGAACTACAAACTTTAGCTAAACGGGAAGCGCAAGTTTGGCAGCAAGTCGAGTCCCTAATTCAGAAAGCCCAGTCTAAATCCTACGATGAGGCTGTTAAATTGTTGGTCAAATTAAGAGATTTAGCCGAATATCAAAACGGGTTGCCCGTTTTCCAAGAGCGCCTGAACCAGATTTACGAACAGTACAGTAACCGGTCTGGGTTGAAGAGGAGGTTACAGGAAATAGGACTTACCGACAGTAAGTGAATCGCTCTTGAATTTTCGGCGGCTGCATCTCAATTTGGTCGAAATATCTATATTACATTTTGGGCGCACGCAGTTCGATCAACTCACTGACCACGATGCGCCCCTATCATTGGCACAATAACTGACAAGCGATCGGTTTTTCCTCCGGGGTAACGTGGAACGTGATCCGAAGGAATCCTTTTCACTGGAAAGACGATCTGTTAATGTACGGCTGTAATGCCTCATTTTGTCCCATAGGTCTAATAAAGTTGTTAAGTATTGCCGTTATCGATCGAGATCGGGTTAGCTTGGAGATAGCAGTGAGCATTCAGCTTTAAACACTTAATAACTGCTAACCGAATCACTGATAAGGGGGTTTTTTCATGGCTTTTAGCCGTTCTAGCGGTATTTTGCTTCATCCCACCAGTCATCCTGGCCGTTACGGGATTGGAGAACTAGGTAGGGAAGCCTATCAATTTATCGATTTTTTGGCTCAAAGTGGTCAAAAACTCTGGCAAATTCTCCCTTTAGGCCCCACAGGGTACGGTAACTCTCCCTACATGAGTTTTAGTGCCATTGCTGGCAATCATCTCCTGATCAGTCTCGATCTTCTTCGGGAAAAAAACCTGCTTAGTGACGCAGATTTAGAGGATATTCCCGATTTTCCCCTCGATCAAGTGGATTTTGATAAATTGATCGCTTGGAAAATTCCCCTACTTAGAAAGGCGGCGAGCAATTTTGTCAAGGGTTCTGACACAATTCTTTACAAACAGTTTGCCGGCTTTTGTGCTGGCAATGCTGATTGGTTAGAGGATTACGCCCTATTTATGGCTTTATCCCACGCTTACCCGGGTAAAACATGGATGGAATGGCCGACAGAAATTCGCGAACGTCATTGGGGAGCGTTGGAAACACCGAAACAGGAGTTACAAGAGGAGATTTTTCTGCACAAATTCCTGCAATTTGAGTTTTTTGAGCAGTGGTTAGCCTTAAAACGCTATGCTAACTCCCTCGGTATCGAGATTATCGGTGATATACCCATTTATGTCTCCCATAATAGTGCTGATGTTTGGGCAAATCCGCAGGTTTTCCGACTAGATCCCCAAACCGGTAATCCCTTGGAAGTGGCGGGGGTTCCCCCGGATTATTTCTCAGAAACGGGGCAATTATGGGGAAATCCTCTTTATAACTGGGATTATCTCAAAAATACGGGCTTTGACTGGTGGGTACGCCGTTTAAAAGCGGTTCTTTCCCTAGTCGATATTATCCGTATCGATCATTTTCGCGGATTAGAAGCCTATTGGGCGGTGGCTTTTGGCCAGGAAAACGCTATTAATGGTCGTTGGCTGAAGGCCCCGGGTTATGATCTCTTTAATACTATTGGCGCTCGTTTAGGTAAATTGCCGATTATTGCCGAAGATTTGGGCGATATTGACCAAGCAGTCTTAGATTTTCGCGATCACTTTGCCTTCCCCGGGATGAAGATTCTCCACTTTGCTTTTGGGGGTGATGCGGGTAATCCCTATCTTCCTTTCAACGTCGAACGCAACTGTGTGATTTATACCGGCACTCACGATAATAATACTACTGTGGGCTGGTTTCAAGATAACGCCAATGACTACGAAAAAGCGCGACTTTATCAATATCTTGGCGCTCCCAGTGGTCAGGGAGTGGCTTGGGATCTGATTCGACTGGCCTATAGTTCCGTGGCTAATCAGGCGATCGTACCGTTACAGGATGTGTTAGGTTTAGGATCGGATGCGCGTATGAATACCCCCAGTGTCGCAGAAGGGAATTGGTCATGGCGCTATCGTCAGGAAGCTTTAACCGGAGAATATAGCGAGAGATTGCGAGATTTAGTCAATCTTTTTGGCAGAAATCGTTAAATAGGGTTTGCTGAAAAAGCTTTTCCTGGGGGCAGGGTGTGGGGTGTGGGGTGTGGGGTGTGGGGTTTTACCGATTTTGAGGTAGTCAATTACCTAATTTTCAGGGAAAAAGTACCTGAATTTTCCCCCCGATCCCCGCAACGGCTGGCACTTTTTGAGGAAAAAAAAGTCTAAAAGTCTTATCCAACAAGGTTTTTAGATTTATTCAGCAGACCCTAAATCTCAACCCTTTTTTCGAGACGTTACCCCTAACGTCTCTTTTTGTCCGGTTAATGTGGGTGAGAATTTTTTAGCAATCTTTGCCGGATGCGATCGAGATTTTCTCGACTATTGACAGGTAAATGGGGTAAGGGTAATTCTAAATTGGGCCAATTACTCAAATCATGGCAGGGACAGGATAAACCCGATTGGCCCAGCACTTCAATTGGTACGGGTATAGTACAACGAGCGCAGGGGTGAAATTCCCATTGAGGGGAAAGTAAGTCTTGGATAGTTTGTTGAGTACCTTCTAGGTAACAATCGCCACTTTGAGGATCAAGCATTTTTTGCCAACAATCTTCAAACTCCGACGAATAGCGATCAGCATTGAAAATTGGCAGCGGAAATAGCATAGCTTGGTTTTTGGGACAAATAACTTTTTTTCCCAATTGAAACCAATGGGCGAGATATTTTTTAACTGCGGAGGTGTCTGACATATAGTTTGTGTGGAGGCTGCCCTGATTATTGCTCTTACCATCAATCCTAGCGTTAACTTCTGGTGTCGGACAGGTCTTAGGATGATTGATGATCGGGTTTAATAATTATTTTAGGTAACTGAGCATCTACAGCTAGATTAATCCCAATAAACTCACCATTAAAGCTTTTTGGGCGTGCATCCGATTTTCCGCTTGTTCCCAGACTTTTGATTGTACACCCTCGATCGCCCCGTCGGTAATTTCTTCGCCCCGGTGAGCAGGTAAACAATGGAGAATAATCGCGTCTTTGTCAGCGTGACTCATTAGCTGTTCGTTGACTTGGTAGGGCTGAAAAATGGGAATTCGGGCATCAGCGAGGCTTTCTTGTCCCATACTTGCCCAGACATCAGTATAGACCACCTGAGAGTCTTTTACTGCGGTAACGGGATCGTCGGTAATTAAGATTTTACTACCAGTTTTCTCGCCAATAGCCTTGGCGCTGGCGACAATTTCCCCATCTGGTTGATAGTTTGCGGGGGAGGCAACTCGCACATTTAACCCCATCAAAGCGCCCCCCAAGAGGAGAGAATTAGCGACATTATTACCATCCCCCACATAGGTGAGGTTAATTCCCCGTAAAGTCTGAAAAGTCTCTTGGATAGTCTGTAAATCGGCTAATATCTGGCAGGGATGTTCTAAATCCGTTAAAGCGTTGATAATCGGGATGCGCGAGTAATTGGCAAAAGCTTCTAAATCCTCTTGTTTAAAGGTGCGAACCGCGAGAATATCGAGATAGCGATCGAGTACCCGGGCTGTATCGGCTAAGGGCTCCCCGCGCCCCACTTGGGTTACACTGGGATTAAGATCGATCACCTGTCCCCCTAACTGGTACATGGCGACGGTAAAGGAAACCCTGGTCCTGGTGGAAGCTTTATAAAATAGCAATCCTAAGACTTTTTTGCAGCTAGGGTTAAGAGTGCCAGCTTTAAGCTGTGCCGATAGATTGAGTAGGGCGCTGATTTCTTCGCTACTCATGTCGGTTATTCTTAAAACATCTCGTCCTTTTAAAGTGGCTACCATTGGTTTTTCTCTCGATAAACAGGGGTCTTGATTGGGTTTTATGGCAGTTAGCGGTTAGCAAAAATCTTGAGTAAAGACCTTATTATAATCCAGTTTTTTCGCTATTAGGCAATTTTTCCCGAAAATTTTCATTGTGGGGGATGTTAGTCCAGCTAACACCCCCAAATTATCTGTTAAATTAGGTAGGTGTTAAAAATTGTCAGATTCCCCCCTTATCAAGGCGGATCCCCCCGCCTATCGGCACCCCCCTTATCAAGGCGGATCCCCCCGCCTATCGGCACCCCCCTTATCAAGGCGGATCCCCCCGCCTATCGGCACCCCCCTTATCAAGGTAGATCCCCCCGCCTATCGGCACCCCCCTTATCAAGGTAGATCCCCCCGCCTATCGGCACCTCCCTTATCAAGGGGGGCAGGGGGGATCAAACCCAAAATCTATATTTCTACTTAACTAATTTTGCCCCACACTTAGAACAAAAATTAGACGAGGGCGGGTTTTTGTGTCCACAATTACCGCAGATAATTAAAGCTGGGTTAACCACTTCCGTCACCGAAGAAAGAGGAATTTCTCCACCGCTATCCAACTTATAGTTATCGATTAACTGCAAAATAATTGCATCTTCCCGTTTATATTCTGTACTATCTTTTCCTCCTGTCAACTCCTCGGAACGTTGTTGTAAATATTCAATGAAAGTCCGATACAAAGCTTGTTTTTTCTCGGGGGTGGCTGCAGCCTGTAACTTAGCTGTCACCTGACTTTGAATTTTTTCCTTATCTTCGCGACAAGCTTTTACTTCTAACACCTGTACCGCATCTTCCCAACTGGTGGCGATATCGACTTTTTTTAATCCCGTTGCGGTTTTAATTTCATAGCGAATTGTTTTCTCATTAGTGACTCGATTGACTTCTGGAAAAAGCACTTTTAAAGCCCGGGCAGTCACCACCAATTGATAAATACTCGGATCTTCGGGAAAAACATCCCAGAAAGGAGGTTCCTTTTGGATATGCACGGGGATGGGTAAATCGCGATTTTCACCCATTTGTTGAGCGCGTTTAGCGAGAATAAATTCTCCTTTCCAGTCTTGATAGGATTGCCGCAACTCTCTCATTCCCTCGAGACAGCGTAGGGAAAAACCGCCAATTTCCTGCACGAAGACAAGACGATGTTTTTCCACGTCTCCCAAGGGTTTAATATCGTCTTCGTTTGCAATAAATTCCCGCAGTTTCGGAATAATTTTTTGGGCTGCTGGGTTACTGGTATTTCTTCCTCCAATCAGGGCAACATTTTGATTTAATTGGGGCGTAAAACCAGCATCTTTTCCCCGCAAAACCGCAGGATTAAGCATAATTAGGGGTCGCGATTTTTGGTAGGCAATGCGAAGATTATTGATAATCTCGGCATCGTTGTTATAAATTTTTAACAAGCGATCACAAGCTGCTAATTCCTGCTGAATTTGACTACTAGCGGGAGCATTTTGTAGGAGTTGATTAGCTTGATTTAGGATAACTTGTTGAAAATCTCCTTGACGAATATCGGCAATCTCGGTGATGTCAAATAAACGCATATTTTCATCGGCGCGGCGCGTTTCTTTCCAGAGGGGGCTAGATTGCTTTAAAATCTCTTCTGAGAGGGGTAAACAAAGGTTATCCATACCTGTATCGTAGGCATTTTTGCTGCCGACAATCCCGGAGGCAAATTGTTCGATAAAGTCTTGATAAAGACCATTTAATTCTTGTCTGTCAAATAATTTAATCCCATTAATCAACAAAGCATCGGCACTATCGATCTGTTGATTAGCTTGGAGATTAAATAGATTGCGACTTTGAATTAATTTCTGACGAAAGCGATTAAAACGGCTTTCTAATTGATTGAGATGTTCCAGTAAACGATTAATAACCTCTACTCCTGCACCTCTGGTTTTTCGTTGAATATTGGCCATTAAATGACCTTCCAATCCCGTTAAAGCTTGTTCACAATATTCTTCCATCTTATCTTTTTTCGAGATATGAATTTTATCTTTCAGATCATTAATTTCTGCTAAGGCTGTATCATATTCTCGTTGACGTTTACTTTCGTTTTGACTCCAAACCTGTTCTTGATCGCGACGGAATTTTTCTGCTATGTCGGTGAAGATTTGTCGTACTGAAACAATAAAACTCTCGGCAAATTTTACTCCACGGTTTCGATCTTCAAGGATATTATAAAACTCCATTTCTAGGGACTTTTTACCCCGTTGAATAATTTCATCCCGGTTACTATAAATCTTTTTCAGGTAATCGCCGTGCAGCCGTTCATCGGGACTTAATTCTAGTAAATGATTGCGTTTAAATTCCTCGACTCTTGGCGTTAAATAATCATTAATAAATTGCAGGATTTTTCCCTGTTCATTACCTAAAATATTAACACCCTGTTTGGTACAGGATAGCCAATTATCTTGATTGATTTCCTGACGAGTTTCGTTAGTCCATTGGGAGATTATGGCAATTAAAGAGCGATCCTTGTCGGCACATAAATCCATAATTAATTCCACTTCGCTCAAGCGCATTCTTTTGAGGATATCACCTCTTACTAAGTCCAACATTTGAGCGGGTAAAATCACGGAATCATTCAGCCACCAATTAATTAAATCTTTGGCTAAACGTTCCGATAAAGAGGCCCGAATTTGGGCAATAGGAATTTCAATAGTTGATAGCCCAAAACTCATAAATTGCTTAGGATAACCGCGACCCCCAGGGTCAGCTTGCGCCCAAGAACCCTTAATATTATCTCTAATGGAACGCTTATGGGGTGCAAAATCAGAGGTCATATCTAGGAAGATATTTTGGGCGATCATTTCCCGAATTTGACCGAGTTTAAAATCACCTTCGCCGTTTTTTGTCCCCACTAAATAGGTAAAATCAAAGGGGGGTAATTTACTAACAACTTCATCGACTAAACCGCTGCTAAACTGTTGATGATATTCGGTTCTGTAGTCAGAAAAGTAATTTAATTCCATCAAGGCAGCGTAACCATTAGCCAAAACTCGATCGCCGACACTAATCCCCGCAAATGCTTCAGGAGTGGGAACAATTGCCGTACTCAAAGGACTACTTTCCCCTCGCAACCAATTACGGATACAGTAGCCTATATCGATTAACATTCCGCTACCCGTACCACCGTTTAAAGACCCCGTAGTAAAGACATTAATAGCAGTATTATTAACTTTAATTCCATAGCGATCAAGCATAAAGTTTTCTTGTCCTTTTACCCGTCTCACCGCGTCCAGAAATTTCCTTTGGATCTCATGATAATTACAAAATAAAGCAAAACGGCCACAGGCGCGAATTTGTCCCGCTCCCGCTTCCAGGGAAGTAATATTTCTCTCTAATTCCGGGGGAAACCAACTATTAATCCAGGGATATCTATCCATGTCAGATACCATCTCCTGTACCTGTTTTCCACTCACCCGGGACCAGTGTTTCTCGTTATCTTTAAAAGCACTGCCGGCAGCTTCAGGATTACTGATTTTATAATCCTTATCCGTGTCAACCACCAAAAAACTGACAATCGGAAAATTGCTCAAACTGCCATAACTTTCCTCGATTAAGCGACGCAATCGCGATAAAATTTCGTTACCCGTGCCACCAATACCCACTAAAACCGTGGGAACCATGCTTTTTTCTTCTACTGCTGCTGGCATAATTATTTAACTCCTAAGGCCATTTCTTGACGGTTGCGGGGGACTTCGTAGGTGAGGAAATCGTAGGCTAATTTAGTGTTAGGAAAAATCGCCCGCGCTTCCTCTAACAGATTGGAAATATCCAGAGAATTACCCGGTAGATAACGGGGACTAAAATGGGTCATTAATAACAATTTTACCTGGGCTGCCAAGGCCACTTGGGCTGCCATCGTCGAAGTGGAGTGAACACTTTCAAAGGCTAACCCGGCATCTTGGTGTGCAAAAGTCGCCTCATGAATTAGCACATCTGCATTCTGTGCCAATTCGATCGAACCTTCACAGAAAATAGTATCGGTACAATAGGCAATTTTACGGCCGATTTCCGTTTCTCCGCAGAGGGACTGACCGCGAATTTTGCTGCCATCGGGAAGGGTGACAGTTTCCCCTTTTTTCAGCTTGCCGTAAATTGGTCCGGGGGGAATACCTAAAGCGTTGGCTTTTTCCACATCAAAACGTCCAGGACGGTCTTTTTCGGCGATGCGATAACCGTGGGCGGGAATACGATGTTTTAATAGCTGACAGGAGACGGTAAATTCTTCATCTTCGTAGAGTATGCCAGGGGAAATGGCATGGACACGCACCCGATTGGCTAAATTAGTATAGGAATACTTAGCACAAGCACGCAGATAGTCCCCTAGTCCGGGGGGTCCGTAGATGTCAATATCCTGAGCAGAACCGGCTAATCCGATACTGGCTAACAATCCCATTAAACCAAAGATATGATCCCCGTGCATATGGGTGATAAAAATGCGTCGGATTTGGGAACTTTTCAGGTCGCTACGCAGTAACTGGTGTTGAGTTCCTTCTCCACAGTCAAACAGCCATATTTCCGCCCGTTGCGGCAAACGAAGGGCGATACTAGAGACATTACGGGAACGAGTGGGAACCCCAGAACTGGTTCCTAAAAAAGTAATCTCCACAGGATAGCTGTCAGGATAGAGGATTCTTTTTCTAGTCTAGGCTGTTTTTATCGGTTTCTCGATCGAATTGCTGCTTTTCTGTATTTCTTGACTTGGAAACAGCAAATCCCCTGATTTTGACCTAACTCTGCAATAATTACTCGCAGCCAGAAATACCTTGGCAGACATATCATACTTTGTGCTTTTTGTCAAAAAAACTTTTTCTTTGCAATAAAACTACACAAAAAAAAGATCATCGTTGCCCGTGAAATTGACTGATTTACCCGTCTTAATTAGGATCACCCTGTAGGTGTGGCAAGGGTTTCAACCATTGCTACCCAAAAAAGCACAGAATAACCCATCATGAAATTCAGCAAAATCGCTGTAACCATGATAACATCGTTGTTAAATAAAAATCTTTCTCAATTAATTCTTAAGAATTTGTAAATATTGCGGAATGTTAATTTAAATATTCTCAAGTTTTTGGAGTCAATAAATAATTTTTGCTTATCTTTGTCCAACATGGGGTTAGAAGTCAGTTATCAGTTATCAGTTATCAGTTATCAGTTATCAGTTATCAGTTATCAGTTATCAGTTCACTGAGAAAACTCCCCACACCCTACACCCTACACCCCACACCCTACACCCCACACCCCACATTACTTCCCTAGAACGATCTTTGGGACAAGATTAAGTTTAAAATCTGAAATAGATGATTTTTTTCAGGATCGAGTCAAGTTTATGGCAGATATTGTCGATATTGCGGTCAGTGCCGATAATTTTAAAACTCTAGTGACGGCGGTACAAGCCGCTAATCTTGTGGATGCCCTAAAAAGTCCTGGCCCGTTCACGGTTTTTGCCCCCACCGATGAAGCTTTTGCCAAATTGCCCCCCGGGACGATTACAACCCTAGTGCAGAATATCCCCCAATTAACCCGAATTCTCACCTATCACGTCGTTGCGGGCAAATATATGCAGGAAGATTTGGCAAAATTGGCTGTAGTGACTTCTCTAGAGGGTTCACCGATTCCCGTCGATTGTAGCGAAGGTTTTGAGGTGAAAAATGCCACGGTGGTCGCGGGTAATATCGAGGCAGATAATGGCGTGATCCACGTCATCGACACGGTGATCCTGATGGGTTAGTTTTTGACCGGCTTTTCCCCGGGCCGCATCCAGAGCAAATCTATCTTATTTAGTGACTAAATATACAGACACTTTTGCTTGTTTATGGGTTCGATGATCGACGGAGGAAAATGCCCACTTTCTGCACTTTCTTGTCTGTACCTGTTCAGACTAAATTCTGTTATTAAAGACTGATTATCTATTGATCCTTTTGCCTATTACATGAGTAGAAAACGGGTTTCTCGGAGAAACCCGTTTTCTGTGCGTTACTCAGTAATGGCAGCTCAGTTATCAGTTATCAGATGTTAGTTTTCAGTTCACTGATTACTGTTTACTGATCACTGAAAAAACCCTACCTATTCCCCAGAAGCATTAGGACTGATTTTGAGAACTAAAACCCCTAAAGGTGGTAAACAGAGATCAATCGAGTAGGGACGGCTATGATAGGACCATTCCTCCGACCATTTACCGCCGAGGTTGCCCATATTACTACCGCCATATTTACCCGCATCGCTGTTAAAGATTTCCTGATAAAAACCGGGATGGGGTACACCAACGCGATAATGGCTGTGGGGTTGGGGAGTAAAATTACAGACCACCACCAGAAACTCCTGCCAATTTTTGCTCCAGCGCAGGAAAGAAACGACACTATGACTATTATCACTACAGTCGATCCACTCAAAGCCATCCTGACCAAAATCCTGGGTATATAAAGCAGGTTCACTCTTATAGGTGGCGTTCAAATCTGAGAAAAAGCGTTTTAGCTGTTGATGGGGTTCGTACTGCAAAAGACCCCACTCCAAATCACCCCAAACATTCCACTCACTCCACTGGCCAAATTCCATGCTCATAAACATGGTTTTCTTGCCGGGGTGGGTAAACATATAACTAAATAATGCCCGGACATTGGCGAATTTTTGCCACTCATCCCCCGGCATTTTGCCAATCATATTACTTTTGCCGTGAACCACTTCATCGTGGGACAAAGCCAGCATATAATTCTCGCTGTGGTTATACCACATACTAAAAGTGACATTATTTTGATGGAATTGACGGAACCAGGGATCCATGCCGAAATAATCGAGCATATCGTGCATCCAGCCCATATTCCACTTCAAATTAAAGCCTAAACCGCCCATATAGGTGGGCCAGGACACCATCGGCCAAGCGGTGGATTCTTCGGCAATAGAGAGAATTCCGGGGAAATAGCTAAAAATTACATGATTAACTTGACGCAGGAATTCCGCTGCCTCTAAATTTTCCCGGCCACCGTACTCGTTAGCCACCCATTCCCCATCTTTACGACAATAATCGAGATAGAGCATAGAAGCCACCGCGTCCACGCGAATGCCGTCAATATGGTACTTATCGAACCAAAAAAGAGCATTAGCGACGAGGAAATTTCTGACTTCGTTGCGACCGTAGTTAAAAATTAAGGTTCCCCATTCCTTGTGTTCCCCTTTGCGCGGGTCGCCGTGTTCGTAAAGATGAGTACCATCAAAGAAAGCTAACCCGTGGCCATCTTTGGGGAAGTGACCGGGGACCCAATCCACTAGCACACCAAGGCCATTTTGGTGACATTGATCGACAAAATACATGAAATCTTCAGGATTGCCGTAGCGACTGGTGGGGGCAAAATAACCCGTCACTTGATAACCCCAAGAACCATCAAAAGGATGCTCGGCGATCGGTAATAATTCGATATGGGTGTAACCTAATTCTTTAACGTAGGGAATTAGTTTTTGGGCTAACTCGTAGTAACTCAAAAAGCGCGCCCCAGTGTTCCATTCCGACACGGGAACCGCTTCCCCTTCCCCAGAAAGTAAACGGGGGGGTTCGGCACTAGAAGCGTGCAGCCAAGAACCGAGGTGTAATTCGTAAACGGAAACCGGTTGAGTTAAAGGATCGCTATGGCGGCGTTTTTCCATCCAATCGCTATCATCCCAAGTATAGCTATCTAAATTAGCCACGATCGAGGCGGTTTTCGGGCGTACTTCTTGGGCAAAACCGTAGGGATCAGATTTTTCGTAAATATGACCTTCCCAATTTTTGATCTCGTATTTATATTTAGTGCCAACACCGATTTCTGGGATAAACAATTCCCAGACCATATTATTACGTTTCCGCATTTGGTGATCACGACCATCCCAGTTATTGAAATCACCAATAATCGAGACGTTGCGGGCATTAGGGGCCCAAACTGCGAAATAAACCCCTTTAATACCCTCGATTTCGGCTAAATGCGCCCCTAATTTTTCATAAATGCGATGATGGTTGCCCTCCCCAAACAGGTGTAAATCAAAATCGCTCAGTTTGGCAGAACGGAAGGCATAGGAATCATAGATTACCCGTTCCTGTTCCCCCTCGTGGATGCGTAATTGATAATTGTTCAGTTCACTGATATCGATAACGCACTCGAAAAAATGGGGGTGATAAGCGGTCGTCATGGGATATTCTTGTCTTTGGGACGGTAAAATAACCCAAGCGGCCGTGGTTTTCGGTAAATAGGCTCTAACAACCCATTTATTGACTTTTCCTTCTTCTTCTAGGGGATGGGCCCCCAAAACCTCAAAGGGATCGTGATGGAGGTTGTTGACGATTTGATGGACTTGTTCGGGGGATACCACTATAGACATTCATTTACCACTCTTGACATCTACAATACTTATAGCAAGGAAATAGTCATTTTTTTGTTGCCTTCTGGGAATTCTCAAACTGATGGTATATTCTGCCTACTTAGGGTCTGCTGAAAAAGTTTTTCGTGGGGGTAGGGTGTGGGGTGTGGGGTGTGGGGTGTAGGGTGTGGGGTGTGGGGAAGTGGGGTGTGGGGTGTGGGGAAGTGGGAAGAATAAATAAAATAATCTCCTGTCTCCTGTCTCCTGACGACCGGCTCCTGACTCCTGACCCTAACAACAATTTTTGATTTTTACAAGAGGTCTATGGTAAAACTGCCAATTTAATCCGGCTCTGGTCATTCCCGATTTTACATCTTCCCCAGTATCGGTTATAAATTTATCGCTCAATCTTCTTTCATTTTATCTCTACACGGTTCTTAACTGGAACGAGTTTGATCGCTAGGAGATTGACTTTCCTCTAATTCAGCTTTGATTTTTACCGAGTCTTCAATCTGCTCGGCCTCTCGCTTAAATTCACTTTCAAATTCCTTGGATGCTTCTTGAAATCCTCGAATCGTTTTGCCTAAACTGCGACCGATTTCTGGTAATTTTTTCGGTCCGAAAACTAGCAGGGCAATCAAGAGAATTAACCCCATTTCCGGTAATCCAATCCCAAAAATATTCATTTTTTTGCTCCTAATAAAAAACTCGCGGTGGGCAATAACCCACCTGCCAAAGTCCGAGGGATAATTCTGCCGCCAAAAATGGCGACGAGATTGTTGGAATCTGCTTACTGACCCCAATCTACATTAAATCCTTCTAAAATTAGGGAGGAGTTGTAGATCTGTAAAATAATCAGCAAAAAGACTAAAAACAGAGCCATAAAAACTCCCATCAGCAAGGTAGTTCCCCAACCGGGAGAAACTTTACCATATTCCGAGTTGAGGGGACGAAGGATTTCACCTAAGCGTGTACGCTGTGCCATAAGTTACCAAGAAAGATCTGTAAATGATAATTTTGTATTGATCCGTAATTTGACGAAGTGCCAACCGGTCAACCCAGTGAGATAAAATCTACTGCTGTTTCCAGTGGAGCTTTTTTGGTCTAATTCCGAACGGAATCGTTTTTCGCCTGCCCTGCCACGCCCACAAGAATCTGCAAGCGCCTACAGTACGGGAATTATTCTAACATTGTTTGGTGATCTTCTCAGGATTTAGGAGATGGTCGATGGGAGTTGAGGTGATGGGGGAGAAGGGAGATGGGAGAAAAAAGCTGATCGATCAGTGATCACTGATCAAGTCTCCTTCGGTGCTATGATTGAGGGTGTAAAGTTTTATTGCAAAGGTATTCGTCTTGGTTAAGCTGAATACTGACAAAAGGTTAACAACACTACCTTAAACAAGCTCTCAAGAGAGGATACAGAGAACACATGGCTTACACACTTCCCCCTTTACCCTACGATTACACTGCCTTAGAGCCTTGCATCACCAAAAGTACCCTAGAATTCCACCACGACAAGCACCACGCCGCTTATGTCAATAACTATAACGGTTTGGTCAAAGATACGGAACTCGATGCTCTCTCTTTAGAAGAAGTTATCGTTAAGGTTGCCGGTGATGCTTCTAAAGCTGGGGTTTTCAACAATGCCGCCCAAGCATGGAATCATAGTTTTTATTGGGACTGCATGAAACCGGGTGGTGGCGGTGCACCTACCGGTGCTTTAGCCGATAAAATTCAGGCAGATTTCGGCAGTTTCGAGAAATTTGTCGAAGCTTTCAAAACTGCGGGCGCTACTCAATTCGGTAGCGGTTGGGCTTGGTTGGTTCTCGATAACGGTACTCTCAAAGTTACCAAAACCGGCAACGCTGACAATCCTTTAACCGCCGGACAGGTTCCCCTCTTAACTATGGATGTGTGGGAACACGCTTATTATCTCGACTACCAAAATCGTCGTCCCGATTACATCAGCGACTTTTTAACTAAGTTGGTTAATTGGGATTTCGTGGCTGCTAATTTAGCGGCGGCCTAAAAATTTGGCTCAGTTAATCAGTTATCAGTTATCAGTTATCAGGGGTTGGGGAGCAGGGAGAAACAATCCATAAGTTGGGAGTTAATCGTACTATTAAAATTGGCAAATCTCTCTAATATTAATTATCCTTAAAATAGATAACCAGAAAAAACTTTTTTAACATCGACCGCGCTTCTCGCACCATGGAACAACCTGTCAGTTGGATTATTCCCCGTCATCCCCGTCCCGATTATCCCCTGTTTGTATTTTTACCCGGAATGGATGGCAGCGGCCAACTATACCATCGTCAGATTAAAAACCTTGCCCCTTACTTCGATCTACGTTGTTTGGTGATTTCCCCGCAATATCTCGGTGATTGGGAGGAATTAAGCACCCTCGTGATCGCTTTATTGGAACAGGAATTAAAGCGACAATCGAGAAAAGTCTATCTCTGCGGTGAGTCTTTTGGCGGCTGTTTAGCCTTGAAAATAGCGACAAAATCACCAAAATTAATTAAAAAACTGATTTTAATTAACCCTGCTTCTTCTTTTAATCAAAGACCTCTTTTAAGCTTGGGAATCGGTATCACCCAGATGATGCCCGATTTCATCCAAGGCAGCTCGGCACTAACTATTTTACCCTTTCTGGCCGCTCTCGGTCGCATATCCCGGGAAGATCGCCGCTCTCTCCTCAAAGCCATGCAATACGTCCCACCGAAGACGATTAGCTGGCGTTTATCCCAGTTACAACGGTTTCAGGTTAGTGCCAGCGAGTTAAAATGTCTGCAATTGGGGGTGTTAGTGATAGCCAGTCAAGGAGATCGACTGTTACCATCGGTAGCGGAGGCTAAACGCCTAATTCAGCAGTTACCCGCGGCAAAATTAACGATTCTGCCCCATAGTGGTCACGCTTGCCTGCTGGAAACCGATATTCATCTCAAAGACATTCTCCATCACCATGCTTGTCTCCCCCGAAGCCTACCCGCAAAAAGTCACTGAGGATGGTTCTTATACCTTTTTTTCGACCGAATTCGGCGAATGTTATCATTCTACCTCTGGGGCAAGGGAAGAAGCCGAGAAAAAATTTATCCTCTCTAGTCGTCTGACAGCCAAAGCAGACCAGAGCAATAATCTGAAAATTCTTGACATTTGTTACGGCTTAGGGTATAATAGCGCCGCAGCCTTAGCGGCCATTTGGCAAGTTAGGGGGGATTGTCGGGTAGAATTATTAGCTTTAGAAAGCGATCGAGTGGTTCCCCTAGCGGCTATTAGAGAAAATCTCTTAAATAGTTGGAGTCAACCAATTCCCGAATATTTAAATGATTTTGCCCATAATCACCGGCTAGACCTGCCTAATCTCACGGCTAAACTGTTAATCGGGGATGCGCGACAGACGATAACCAAGGTGATTGACGCGGGTTTTCAAGCGGAGGCAATTTTTCTCGACCCCTTTTCCCCGGGTAAATGTCCGCAACTGTGGACGGTGGAGTTTTTAGCTTTAGTGGCGAAATGCCTGAGTCCGACGGGTTATTTAGTCACCTATTCCTGTGCTGCCTCGGTGCGAAGGGCTTTACAATTAGCAGGATTGCAGATTGGGGCCACCGATAGCGTCGGGCGGCGATCGCCAGGGACAATAGCCAGTTTTTTGTCCTTACCCCCATCTCTATCGGTACAGGAAAGGGAACATCTGCAAACTAAGGCCGCTATTCCCTATCGAGACGCGACTTTAACCGACCCGGCCGAAGTGATTATACAACGTCGTCGCAGCGAACAGGCTCTCTGTGACTTAGAACCGACTAGCCACTGGAAAAAACGTTGGCAAAGATCGGTTAGTTCGATCGAAATCTCGGAATGAGAATAGTGTGGTTAAATGCCTGATAATTCGGGCTTCTGTCGTTGTAATAGCAATTTTCTCAACAAAAACTACCTATCAGATTGTGGCCAATTGGTATAAGTAGGGTTTGCGGCAAAAAGTTTTTCGGTGGTGGCAGGGTGTGGGGTGTGGGGTGTGGGGTGTGGGGTTTTACCAGTTTTGAGGTGGCCAATTACCTAATTTTCAGAGAAAAAGTACCTGAATTTTCCCCCGATCACTCCCATATCCGGTACTTTTTGATTGACAAAAGGTCTAAAAGTCTTACCCAACAAGGTTTTAAGATTTATTCAGCTAACCCTAACTAAAGACTTGATCGGGATTAATTTGACGGCACAAGCTTTTAATTCCGGTTGCAGGGAAATCGGACAAGCGGCCGGATGGGTGAGACTATTAGCCTCAGCATTTTCTGCCCATAAAGCCCCCCAGTGCATCGGCACAAAGACACAATTAGGAGCAATTGCTTTGGTAATTAAAGCGGGAAAACGGGCAAAACCGCGACGAGAACGCACCTCCACCCATTCCCCAGCTTCTATGTCCAATTTTGCCGCATCTTGGGGATGAATTTCCAGAAAAGGTGCGGGGTGCATTTTGATAATTTTCTCGATGCGGCCGGTGCGGGTTTGGGTGTGCCAGTGACCGTACAAACGCCCCACGGTCAAAACTAGGGGATAATCATCGTCCGGGGGTTCCGCTAAACCTTTACTGTGGTAGGCGGCGAAAACAGCACGACCATCGGCAGTATTAAATTTACCATCGGTATAAAGGCGTTTTGCGGCTGTTTTTTCGCTTTTATTTTCATCTTTAACTAAATTACCTAGTAATTCCCCGGAATTAGCGGTTTTAGAAGCGGAAATTTCATCGATGGAATCGGGCCACGGTCGGGGAGTCTCGGCCAGGCGATCATAATTAATCGCCGTCATATCACAAGGACGTTTATATGTCAACCGGATAAACTCGGAATGTACCTCGGCGGAATCCTTAAAATTAAATTGTGCCTGAAAACCCAAACGGCGACCAACTTCCGCGAAAATTTGCCAATCGGCCTGAGCTTGACCGACGGGAGAGCGAAAAGCTTTATTTAACGTCACCACGCGCTCAGAATTGGTCATTGTTCCCGTTTTTTCACCCCATTGGGCCGCTGGCAGTAATAAATGGGCGTAGGCGCTGGTTTCTGTGGGATAGTAGGCATCCTGATAGACAGTAAAAGGTGATTTTAACAGGGCGGCCTTGGTGCGTTCTAGATCAGGCATACTAACAGCCGGATTAGTGGCGGCAATCCAGAGAAGTTTGACATCTCCCGTCTCCAAACCGGTAATCATACTCCAAGCATCGCGACCGGGGACGGGAGAAATCCGACCGGCGGGTAAACCCCAAGCTTGTTCCACTTCGGCCCGGTGTTGGGGATTTTTGACGGAACGATAACCGGGCAGAAGATGGCAGAGGCCGCCGGCTTCCCTTCCTCCCATGGCGTTGGGTTGTCCCGTTAGGGAAAAAGGACCAGCCCCCGGTTTACCGATATTAGCCGTCATTAGGTGTAAATTGATTAAAGTGCGGGCTTTGGCCGTGCCTTCGCTGGATTGATTGATACCCATCGACCAGAGGGAAAGCACTCTTTTCGATTCGGCCCAGTAGCGGGCAGCCTGTTCTAAATCCTCAATGGGGATACCGCATTTAGGGGCGACTATTTCGGGGGGATAATGGCGGATAATTTCGGCGTATTTGCCGAAATCCCGGGTGCATTTATCGATAAAATGGGTATCGATCGCACCCCAACCCAGTAACAGGTGAGCAATCCCGTTAAATAGGTCAATATCAGTCCCGGGGTTAATGGCTAGGTGGAGATTAGCGGCCTCGGCAGTCTTGGTGCTGCGGGGATCAACGACGATTAATTTCGCTTGTTGGTTGCCTTTGAGATACTTGTGCAGACGGTTAAAGATGATGGGGTGACATTCGGCCGTATTTGTCCCCACCAAAAAGGCACAATCGGTTAATTCCAAGTCATCGTAACAGCAGGGGGGACCGTCAGACCCGAAACTGTCCAGATAAGCGGCCACGGCCGAAGACATACAGAGACGGGAATTAGCATCAAAGTTATTGACTCCCAGACAGCCCTTGACCAGTTTTTGGGCGATGTAGTAATCTTCGGTGTGAAATTGTCCCGAACCGTATAGACAGATACTTTCCTTTTCCCCCTGAGCGATTAGAGTTTGCATCTGGTTAACGATGCGATCGAGGGCCTCTTCCCAAGTACAAAGACGAAATTGATCTTGGAGAGAATCGCGGATCATCGGGGTTTTGAGGCGATTTTTATCGATCGATTCCGCTACGGTGGCCCCTTTAACACAGACCATACCTTGACTGGAGGGGTGGGACTTGTCCCCGAAGACTTTCCATGCTTGTCCGGCCGACGCGGGGGAGGTGACTGTCAAACCACAACCTACTCCACAGTAAGGACATTGGGTTTTTGTAGATTCAGTCATAAGCAGTTGGTCTGATTAGTGGCGCTGTCTTTAGGCATACTTAAGATAGTCGGCAGATTTTCTCGGCCAAATTGTAGTTATTAATACAATTTATTACAAGCCTTAGCTAAATTGCCATTTTCGTGATGCAAATCGCGCATTAAACCTGTCTAGATAAAATTTGCTGATGGGTGTGGGGTGTGGGGTGTAGGGTGTGGGGTGTGGTGCGATTCGTTGGCTAGAAACTAGACAGTAAGACGTTTAGAGGATTAGCCGCTTGGTAAATGTAGTACCTTGATAACTTTATAACCCTACAGGTGCGGGTTAGTAATAACCTTAGTCCTGTCCTCTAGATGCCTAGAGTGACGGCATTTCCTGCTGCTTTAGACTTGGTACATCTGAGGTAGTGAGCGAGGAAAAAAAAGCGGTATCTGATAGCCTAAATCAGAAACCCGTTGAGCCAGAACCTATGGATAGCCCTGGGGCGAAGATACGAATTAACCATCGTCAACACCCACGAGCCAAAAGGCTGACAGGCTCGAAACAAAAGTTAACAGAGTTGGGGCTGATAGCTCATACCACTATCAGTAAGGCATTCCCGTTACTCTGTTGTGGACAGTATCATCCTAAGGGTTCAACCAATGGTTATAGGGAACGAAGTAACCCTGATTGACTCTGCCCGTTCGGGGCAGTAGGAAACCATCCGCAAGTCAATAGAGGGAGAGGATGTCCTTAAAAGCCAAGGCTTTGAGTAATATCAAAGATATGCTGACAAAGGACGGGTAACTAGGAAGTCTAAGCAACAATCAACGGTCATATACGCCCTAAAACCAACAATCTTGTCTGGTGGGGATACAGCCAAGAGGGTTGAATAGACAAGGAAATAATAATTCCCATTATTATTCTACTAATGACAGTAGCCTAGTTACTCAGGAGCCGGATACGGCGAAAGTCGTAAGTCCGGTTTTGAAGCAGGGGGTGGGAAGGCGACTTCCTGCTCTACTGTAACGGGTGTGGGGTGTGGGGTGTGGGGTGTGGGGTTTTATGTTGCCTCTTGCCTGTTGCCTGATCTCAACAAGCAATTTCAATACTTAACAGCTTAAAAAGGCATACACTTGTTCTCGTGTTGAAAAAGAATCGGGATAGGATAATAGTAGTCTCTAGGGTGGGGAAAAAGTTTTCAGCCAGTCATGACCTACGAACCTCTACATCATAAGTATCGTCCCCAAACCTTTGCCGATTTGGTGGGACAATCAGCGATCGCCACGACCTTGAGTAATGCCTTAATCAGTGAGCGAATCGCCCCTGCATACCTATTTACTGGACCCAGAGGCACGGGGAAAACCTCCTCGGCGCGAATTTTAGCCAAATCCCTCAACTGTCTGTCTAGTGACCATCCGACACCGATTCCCTGCGGTAAGTGTTCCGTCTGTCAAGCGATCGCCAATGGTTCCGCTTTAGACGTGATCGAAATTGATGCCGCTAGTAATACCGGTGTGGATAACATTCGGGAAATTATCGAGCGATCGCAATTTGCCCCCGTCCAATGTCGTTATAAAGTCTATGTCATCGATGAATGCCATATGCTCAGTACGGCGGCCTTTAATGCTTTGCTGAAAACTCTGGAAGAACCGCCGGATCGAGTGATTTTTGTGCTTGCTACCACCGATCCTCAGCGTGTCTTGCCTACCATCATCTCCCGTTGTCAACGCTTTGATTATCGCCGTATTGCTCTCGATGCGATGGTGGCACACCTGCAAAAAATCGCCCAAATAGAAGCGATCGATATTAACCTAGAAGCATTAACCTTGGTGGCTCAGATCGCTAACGGTGGTTTACGGGATGCGGAAAGTCTCCTCGATCAATTAAGTTTACTCGCAGGAACGATTACGGCCGAGCGAGTCTGGGATTTGGTCGGTGCAGTCCCCGAAAGAGACCTCTTAACCCTACTTAAAGTCATTCATGGCAATATTCCCGATCAAGTTATCGAACAATGTCGCCATCTGATGAATCGCGGTAAGGAACCTTTAATCGTCTTGCAAAATCTAGCAGGGTTCTATTTAAACCTACTTTTAGCCAAAACCGCCCCTAATCGTCCAGAAATGGTCGCTGTCACTGCTCCCACTTGGCAGGAATTGTGTACGGAAGCGCGTACTTGGTCTTTAGAGGAAATTCTCCGCGGTCAACAACTGCTTAAAGACAGCGAAACGCAACTAAAAAACACCACTCAACCCCGTCTCTGGTTAGAAGTCACTCTATTGGGACTTTTACCACAAGCACAGGTGATTCCTCTAGTTGCCACGGCAGTGCCTTCCCGTCCCCAAACCAGCGTCGAGAGGCCCACTGAAGTGATCACAGCGCCGGCACCGGTGAATCAACCGATCAAACCGGCGGTTATCACCCCGACAACTAGCGTCGCAGTGCCGAAAACTGAGGTTAAAACTGTTGCCAGTGATGACAATCATGAACAAATTTGGCAGCGGGTTTTAGAAGTAATGGAACCCCCCACTACTCGCACTCTCTTGCGTCAGCACGGCAGTCTTTTTAATATGGAAGAATCGAGCGCTTATTTAAGTATATCTTCGGAACAATTATTAAAAATGGCCCGGCTACGATTGACTAATATTGAGTCAGCTTTCGAGGCAGTTTTTCGGCGCCGGATTAAAGTTCATTTACAGGTAGGTTCCGCCACTGCTGCCATGGCTGCGGAAGTTTCCCCATCCCCGGCAGCCAGGATACAACCACCACCGGAAACCGCACCAACCCCACCAATAACTCCCGAAAATAAAGTTATGACCGTGGTGGATATTCCCCCGGTCAAAGAAGCAATTATCGATAAAAAAGAAGCAAAGATCACTGCATCGGGAACCCCAAAAACTCCTAGCACAGAACTGCCCCAAAAAATCTTAAATTTTGATTCATCTTTAGAGACATTAGATCAAGATGTCGATGTTAGTGAAATTTTGGCGGCCGCTCAAAAGTTAGCGAAATCTTTTGATGGTGAAGTGGTCAATATGGGTTATTCACTGCCGGAAAATTCGGCCGCAGAAACTAAAGTTAATAAGTCTCTGGAAAATATGACTATCGTGCGCGGGAGACCTGATGTTAACGAAATTTTAGATAGTTTGGAGGAGGACGAAGACCTTCCTTTTTAAAGCTATCCCAACGGCTTGTGCTAAACTAATAGGATATGCCACGTCTCAGGATTGGCTATTCTTGCTCAAATTCTAGCTACTAGACCTATGACACCCGAAACTAAGGCCAGAATCGATCAATTAGTCCAGAATAACAAAGTTCTTGTGTTCATGAAGGGCAATAAATTAATGCCTCAGTGTGGTTTCTCGAATAACGTCATACAAATTCTCAATATTCTGGGGGTTTCCTACGAAACTGTCGATATTCTCCAAGATCAGGAGTTAAGACAAGGAGTTAAGGAGTATTCCAATTGGCCGACTATTCCCCAAGTCTATATCAACGGTCAGTTTATTGGTGGTTCCGACATTATGATCGAACTCTATCAAAATGGGGAACTACAACAAATAGTCGAGGTAGCCTTAGCTTCCTAAAAATTTTCTAGGTTAGGTTAGCTATCCTAACCTAGTTTAAGCCTACCAAACAGTAATCAGTGATCAGTAATCAGTGAAAAGACGGCAATTTTCTACTTAGGGTTTGCGGCAAAAAGTACGGGCGAAGCATTCGGGCAATAACCTATCGGTGAAACCGTAGATTTTCTATCCGAATGCTTCGCCCCTACAGGATGCGGAGTGATAACTGATAACTGATAACTGATAACAAATCCGTTTTTAATAGTGTGATTAACTCTCAAGTTATGAATTGTTTCTCCCTTCTCCCCACACCCTACACCCTACACCCCACTCTCCTATACCTTTTAAACAGGATTTAGTATCACTCCCCTTTAAAACTGTCCCTTGAATTCCTCTCTATCTTTTGCTACGAGGACACTTTGTTGGGGGATACCGATGTGAATTCCCTTCTCCTCAAAAGCAATCTTGAGACGACGACGATACTCTCTTTCTATATCCCATTGTCGTAATCTTTTGACGACAATTCTGAGCATAATTTCCATCCCCGTGTGAGAAACCCGACTAACACCAGCAACCTCCACGGGATTGATGATATCTTCTTGCCATTGTGAATCTGCAGCCATATTTTCAGCGATGGCTGCCATTAAAGCGATTGCCACATCTGGCTCGGTCTGATAGGCGACTTCGATGGTAAAATCGACCCGCGCCCAATCTTTACTGAGGTTGTGTGCGATAATAATTTGGTTATGGGCAATAGTGATTAAACGTCCATCGTCGGCCCGCAATTGAGTCGCTCGCAAACTCATATTTTCCACCAAACCGATAAACTCCTGAAACTGGATTATATCACCGACAGTGTACTGATCTTCAAAGACAATCAGAAAACCGTTCATCCAATCTTTTAAAAGATCCTGAAAGGCAAAGGTGAGCAATGCTCCCACTAAACCGGCTCCCGTGAGTAAAAAGGCGAAAGAAAGACCCATCCAAGCTAAAAAAATCAAAATTCCTAGAAAAATAGCGATAAATGTGATAATTTCTCGCCAAACTTCTAATAAAGTTGGAGCGCGCAGAATCCTCCTTTCCAAATTTTCCGAAAAAACCGCTCCTTCCTCTACCCACTCCCGTAGTCTGGAATTAACGTAGAGATTAACCATATTGCTCACTGATGTCAGCAGCAACCAGATGATAAAAATCTGTAAAGGAATACGGATTATTCCGCGTCCTTCTAGCCTAGTTTCGGGAAATACATACAAAATCGCCGCTATTCCGGCAAACCAAAGCAGTATCAGTCCAATAAGAGCCAGTCTTTTCCAGAGAATATTTAGCGTTAGTTGTCGCTGAATATCGGCCTGTTGACGGAAATTAGAGGAATCTTCTAGAGAGGCTAAAATCGGTTCTTGGGAGCGATCTTTTCTGGGGGGGGAATTTATAGGTAAATTTCGATCGGATTGACTTTTAGCCTGTTTTTTGAGGAGATTGAAGCGATTTCTTAAACGTTTCTGCCACCAAATTGATACCCAGCTTAAGAAAATTAGCCCCAAAATAATTATAGTGGCAGTCATTACCTGTTGCCGACGAGGGGCGGGCTGACGTTCTTGCCAAGCTTGGATCAAAGCTGTTTGGATGATTTTAACCCATCTGTCCGCTAAATCGGCAACAGAAGAAGAATCGATCAGGGCATCAACTTCTGTCACTGTCAGAATTACCTGTTGCGGTAAATTCTGGTTATCCTTGGCCACAATCACGGTTAAATTATTGAGAGTCGCCGTACTTACTTGCAGGGTTGTCGGATCGAAACCCCGATTGATAATATTATTTAAACCTCTTTCAATGCTCCTAGCCCGTCTTTCTACCGGGGAGAGTTCCCGGGACTCAGAAGCGGTAAAATCTTGGGAGGCAATCTGAAATAAGGCAAATCCATCTAGATTCACGGAAGCATATTCTATATCCCCGGCTACAAAAATCCTTGTCCCCGTGGGAGATGCAAATGGAACTAGAAAATTTTGGCCTAGGGATGGCAGGGAATTAAGAACAAATATACTAACCAAGAGGCAACCCGCCAATCCTTGAATGACCAGATTGAAAATTTTTCCCCGTTGCCGTCGTCCCATTGCCCAAGTTCCCTTTTTGATTAACAATGATCTTTACCCGCTTTCTCAGCTTATAGCAGTTATCTTAATGGTGAGATAGGAAGTTTTCGTTTTGGGGAGTCGGTCGTCTCTCTCCCTTCTCCCCTCTCCCCAACCCCAACCCCTCACTGATAACTGATAACTGATTACTGATAACTGAAATCCCCAACACCCTACTTAACTTCTCATGTCCAATATTTCCCCACAGTGGCGCGAGGAAATTACCTCTTTACCCCCTTGGTTACGGCGTTCGCTCGGCAAATCTAGCGAAATTTCCACGGTTCAGCGCATTATCAAACAAAGGAACATTCATACTATCTGCGAGGAGGGTCGCTGTCCCAATCGCGGCGAATGTTATGCCCAAGGTACGGCGACTTTTTTGTTGATGGGTCCCACCTGTACCCGGTCCTGTGCTTTTTGTCAAGTGGATAAGGGTCACGCACCCATGCCTCTCGATGTGGAGGAACCGCAAAAAGTGGCAGAAGCGGTGCAATTGTTAAATTTAAGTTACGTTGTCTTGACTTCTGTAGCCAGAGATGATATGGAAGACGGCGGAGCCAGTTGGTTCGTGCGGACGATGACAGCCATTCGCGAACTCAATCCCCACACTTTAATTGAGGTGTTAACCCCGGATTTTGCTGGAGGTAAGGGAAGTCAACAGGAACGGGTGGCGACGGTGGTAGGGGCAAAACCTGCCTGTTACAATCACAATATCGAGACGGTGCGCCGTTTGCAAGGACCGGTTAGACGCGGGGCTAAATACGATCGCTCTTTGGCGGTTTTGCGTTATGTTAAGGAAATCGATCGGTCAATTCCGACGAAATCCGGCTTAATGGTCGGTCACGGTGAGACAAAAGAGGAAATTATCGAGACTTTGGCAGATTTACGCGCGATCAACTGCGATCGAGTTACTATTGGTCAATATATGCGTCCTTCTCTGGAACATTTGCTCGTACAGAAATATTGGACTCCCGCAGAATTTAGCGAGTTGGGAGAAATTGCCCAAAAAATGGGGTTTTCTCAGGTTAGATCTGGCCCCCTAGTCCGCAGTTCCTATCATGCGGGAGAGTAAATCAGTGATCAGTTATCAGTTATCAGTTATCAGATGTAAGTTTTAAGTTAATTTTTGTAAATCTACCAAGTTGGGATTTTTACGGGGAAACTCTCGGCTAAAATTGGACGTTACTTTCGATTTTATCACTCAATCCAAGCCTTTGGGGGGTTCTACCCCCCAAACCCCCCGTTGGGGGCGTGGCGCCGCCCCCAAACCCCCGCGCATTAGTTTTTCGGTGGGATGCTTACACGCAGCTGCTGATACGTCTGTAATAATTTAAGAGTCACTGATAATTGCGGCTCTTCGGTTTGTGTTATGCAATGGACGGGGGTTATAAGGGATGGAACCCTTATATAGAAAGGCATTTAGCGTTTTTTGTCAATTGTTTTTTATCTAGAGCGAACTAATCAATTAAGTCTCTTGCCAGATAAGGATTTAGTCGATTTATGCCCCCCTATCGAACCATAACAAGTAACGAAGAGCCATAATTGCTGATTGTCGGTATTTCTGCAAATGTTAGATGCACCCTTCCTAATTCCTAATTCCTAATTCCCACTTCCCATTTCATAATTCCTAATTCCCACTTCCCATTTCATAATTCATAATTCATAATTCATAATTCCCTGATCAAGATGAATTTAGAAGCAATCATCCTAGAGGAAATTAAACAATCAGTAGCGGGTCGAATTAGCTTCGAGCGCTGGATGGATTTAGCTCTCTATCACCCCGATTATGGCTATTACACCTCTGGAAAAGTAGAAATTGGCTCAAAAGGAGATTTTTTTACTTCCTCGTCCCTAGGGGCAGATTTTGGCCAATTGTTGGCAGAGCAATTTGTCGAGATGGCGGAATTTTTGGGCAATTCCCCTGGATTTACTTTAGTGGAAGTGGGAGCAGGTTCGGGGATTTTAGCGAAGGATATCCTTGATTATTTAAGTGATAGCTATGCTGATTTTTATCAAAATCTCAGTTATATAATTATCGAACAATCTCAGAAACTCAGGGAAAGACAACAGGCAACTTTAGCGGGATATTCCCCGGTATCTTGGCAAAGTTGGCCGGATTTAGCCGATAATTCCCTTGTGGGTTGTGTGTTTAGTAATGAGTTAATCGATGCTTTTCCTGTCCATCGAGTTGTGATCGAGTCGGGAGAATTACGAGAAATTTATCTGGGATTGGGGGAACCTTTTCAGGAGATTATCGGAGATTTATCCACCGACAGAATCAAAGACTATTTTGATTTAGTGGGGATAAATATTCCTTCACCACTTTATCCGGAGGGTTATCAAACCGAGGTAAACTTATTAGCTTTAG
Source organism: Microcystis aeruginosa NIES-843 (assembly GCF_000010625.1). Taxonomy (NCBI): domain Bacteria; kingdom Bacillati; phylum Cyanobacteriota; class Cyanophyceae; order Chroococcales; family Microcystaceae; genus Microcystis; species Microcystis aeruginosa. The sequence continues at coordinate 4,949,927 of NC_010296.1, read as the reverse complement.
ACTGGTTAGAAACCGTTAATCGGAAACTCGATCGAGGTTATATCTTAACCATAGATTACGGTTACACTGCCGAAAAATATTATCATCCCCAAAGAAGTCAAGGAACCCTACAATGTTATCGACAACATCAGCGTCATGATCATGCTTATTTGTGGGTGGGAGAACAAGATATTACCACTCATGTGGATTTTACCGCTTTACAACGTCAAGGGGAGAAATTAGGCTTAAAAAATCTCGGTTTTACTCAGCAAGGATTATTTTTAATGGCTTTGGGATTAGGGGATAGATTAAAGGAACTTTCTCAAGGAAAAATCGATATATTAACTATATTTCAGCGCCGAGATGCCTTACATCAATTAATCAATCCCACTGGTTTAGGAGGATTTGGAGTGTTAATTCAGGGGAAAGGAGTAGAAGAAAGAATACTTAAGGGATTAAGTAAATAACAAAAAAAAAGGGCTGAATGCTGTTAACTTTCAGCCCCAAGAAATAATTAAGCTCCTACGGATTCTTTAGCCGCATACATTACCTCTAAAGTTATTTCACCAATACTTCGCTCCCGGGCGAATTTTTCGGTATTTCGTTTGACTTTCCCCCGCACAAAACCGGGTATTTTCTGCAATTCTGCCGTCGCTTCCTTATTCCAATTTAGGTCAGAATCTGCCGAAATACCTTTAGTAATTACCTCTTTTGTATCATGACCACCGAATATCTCTAATAGGTGATCTTCCATACCCAAAGTAAAGGAATTATAGACCAAATCGGCGATCTGATTAGTGCCTTCGTAACCTAAGAAAGGTTTATAACCGAGGGGGAAATTTTGGATATGAATAGGTGCGGCAATGACTCCACAGGGAATATCTAAACGTTTGCCAACGTGACGTTCCATTTGAGTACCAAATATCGCCGCTGGTTCTAATCGAGCAATAGCATCTCCTATCGCGCCATTATCATCACTAATTAACACTTCATCGCAATATTCACTCACTTGTTCCCGGAACCAATCCGCATCATACTTGCAATAAGTACCCGCTAAAACCACATGAATTCCCATCTCTCTGGCGAGAATTTTTGTCATAGCGGCTGCGTGGGTATTATCACCAAAAACCACCGCTTTTTTCCCCGTTAAATTCTGACAGTCAATGGAACGAGAAAACCAAGCAGCTTGGGAGATATGCAGAGTTTGTTCATTGATAAAATCTTCGTAATCTACTGCTGCACCTTGGGGATTAATTACCTCTTGGATTTTGCGAATACAGCGCGCTGTTTCCACAACTCCCATGGGGGTAATATCAACGTAGGGCATAGCGAATTCACTTTCGAGATATTTGGCTGTCATTAATCCCACTTCTCGATAGGGAACCAGATTAAACCAAGCGCGGGGCAGATTTTTTAAGTTGTCCACCGAGGCAGCTTCGGGAATAATTTCGTTAACTTCAATGTCCAAATCTGCCATTAACCGCTTTAATTCCGTGCGATCATGTTGGTTATGGAAACCGAGGGTGGTAATACCGATAATATTAACCGAAGGTTTAGGGGTTTTCTCCGAGATAATTTCCCCTTTTCTTTGGGCCTTATCGAGATAATATTTGATAATTTGATAGAGGGTTTTATCGGCCGCTTGTAGTTCATTATAGCGATAGTGGTTAACATCGGCCAGCAGCACATCCCCCTCGGCATCCTGTCGCGCTCTTTCGACAAAGTTTTGTAAATCCTCTTGGAGAATGCTGGAGGTGCAGGTGGGGGTTAAAACGATTAAATCGGGACTTTCTTCGCGATCTTTGCGAACAATATTATCGACGACTTTTTCTTGGGAACCCCGGGCTAAAACATTACGATCGACAATACTAGCAGTGACGGGGGTAAAATTACGCTCCCTTTCCAACATCGAGCGCATGACGTTAAAATAATCGTCTCCCAGAGGAGCGTGCATGATAGCATGAACATTTTTAAAGGAACTGGCGATCCTTAACGTGCCAATATGAGCGGGACCCGCATACATCCAATAGGCCAATTTCATAGAGGGTTCTCCTACAGTCAGACTTTTTTGATTGTCTCAGACTTTACCGATTTAGGAGTGAACACTTAACGGAAGATTACAAAAAGTCCCCATGCAGATTAAGTATCTTTTTGGGGAAAAATGACACAAATATTAATATTAACTTTTTTAACAATTTATGTCATTAGGGCAAAAATTTCTTTACCGACCGCTTGGTAACAAAGCCAACCGAAATTAGACCGGGGGTCGGGATAATCTTTGACGATGACTCCCTTTTCGGCCGCTCGTTCAAAAGCGACTAAACGGGGAATTTCTCGCTTAAATAGCGGTAATTTTGCTTCTTCTAGAGCTTTCCGCGCTTCCCGTCCTGTTTTTGTCCGTGAATCCACTTGGGTTAACAGAACTCGATAATTATCGGTCATCGTGGACAGCAATTCTGCCGCTTTAATGGTGACATCGATATCGAGATGATTGGGAGTGGTGGGTAAAATTAATAAATCGCTGCCCTGAGCTAAATCTTTTAACTCGTCTGGCTCCGGCCGGGCCTGGGTATCGACGATAATATGAGTGTATTGTTTCACCAGTCCCGTCGCTCCAGCTTGGGACGCTACCATAAAAGGAAGGGTGTCTTCCCGGGACCAATGGAGAGCCGAACGATTTTTATCCGCATCGATCAATAAGGTGGGCGCTTTTTCCTGAAAATAGGCGGCCAGATGAATCGATGTGGTGGTTTTCCCGACCCCTCCCTTCAGTGCTACGACGGAAATAATCATGAACGGCTCGATCGAATAAGTGAGTATTTTCTAGTGTAATCCCAGACGGACTGAAAACCGTTTAAGTTTCCCCCCAGAAAGGCTATCAGTCAGGATTCTAGATTTTTGAGCCTGGCTCTCTCGATATTTTGGTGTAATGTGTTCGTTAATGTGATTTTGGGCTGATACCCTCCCTTAGATAACGATAACTTTTGCCGCTTTAACGCACACATCTATTATCTTGGCGAATATCCCAACTACCATCAACGCGGAATAAAAATAAACAGCGTTTGTCGGGTGTACCGGAAGCAATTAAAGTAATTCTGCCTAACTGTCCCCAAGAACCGCCTAAACCCCCCTTTGTATCGGCCCAACTAGCGCGATAAATTGTACCTTGATTACCCACAGGTCCACTAACTCGGCGTAGGGTAGAATTATTAGTATCGATGCTAACGCCGCGAGTGATGGGAGTCCAATCGGTGACATTTTCACATTCGTCCCCTTGCACTTTTGCCACTTTAATCTGTTCGGTTTCACTTTCTGCCATGCACAAAGATAGGGGATAAGAACCTTCTCCCATGGCTTGATAACGGGTATTTTTCCACTGTTGTGATATTTCAAAGGTGGCGATATTTAAGCGAATCCAAGCCATTAAACGCTGATAAACAGAAAGGGCAATGGTTAAGAGAATTCCTAATAAAATTATGGTAACTAACATCTCGACTTGAGTTAAGCCAGAGGTGGATTTTTGTCGATTAAAAAGCTGTAAATTGCGAAAAAAATTGAGAGAAAGGTCAAAGATATTCATGAGCCTAATCTTGCCTTTTTATTTTCAATAAATTATGTAATTAACAAGGAGCAACAATTAATTTGCTCTAGGATAATCCACATAATTTCTTGCTGTTATTACGGATAAGATTGACGGTGATCGCTATTTTTTTTCTGATACTAGCAAAAAAAGTTATTTTTAGGCAAAAATGAGCTAAATAAAAGCAATTTTGTAATTTTTGGGGTCAATTCAGTTTATTTGCCCTGTTTATATAGCCAAATGTCCCGCTAACGAATAAATCCCAATTGTCGTCTGGCCTCAAATAATCCGATGGCCACACTAACGGAAAGATTTAAACTTCTCACCCCCGGTTCCGCCATGGGAATATAAACCGTGTCATCGCACTTATTTAATAAATCTGCCGGAATACCGTCGGTTTCACTGCCAAAAAGTAGCCAATCTCCGCTTTGATAGCTGTATTCCACATAACTACTGCTGCCGCGCACAGTAAACCCGATCGCCCTTCCGCCGCTCTTTTGTTGATAATCACAGAAGTCATTAATTGTCAAGTGGTACATAAGTTTTACATAAGGCCAATAATCTAAGCCGGCGCGCTTCAGATAGCGATCGCTAATTTCAAAACCCAAGGGACCAACTAAATGCAATTCTGTCCTCGTTGCGGCGCAGGTACGGGCAATATTCCCCGTATTTGGCGGAATTTGCGGATTGATTAAAACCACTCGTAAAATTGCTTCAGTCATCAGTTATCAGTTATCAGTTATCAGTTATAGTCATTTCAAATAAGTGTGAGACGAGGGAAAAATAAGGTAAAATCAAGAGAAACGAGCAACCCATACAGAAAAATGTCTTATAGCCTAGACTTGAGAAAAAAAGTAATCGATTATGTAGAGAATGGGGGAAGCATAACCAAAGCCGCCGCTCTATTTAATATAGGAAGAGCGACGATATATAGATGGCTAGGTAGGGAAAAACTGGAAGCAACAAAGGTAAAACACCGTCAGAGAAAGCTGGACTGGAAAGCACTGTCAAAAGATGTCCAAGAAAATCCCGAGGCAAGATTAAGAGACAGAGCCGAGAAATTTGGAGTGAGACCAAGTGCCATTTGCTATGCCTTAAAAAACATGAAAGTTACCAGAAAAAAGAAGGAACTTCGTTATAGAGAAAGAAACCGAGAAGAAAGAATGAAATACTACAGAGTGCTGAGAGAATTGATTAAAATATATGGAAGTGAAAGCCTTGTATTTATTGATGAGTCAGGGTTTGAAGAATTTCAAGCCTGTTTTTATGCTTGGTCAAAAAAAGGGAAGAAAGTCTTTGGAGATAGACAAGGAAAACGAGGAAAAAGAGAGAACCTTGTCGCTGGTAGAAGAAAGGGAAAAAAAGACTTTATTGCACCGATGGTATTTACGAGAAGCCTGAATGCCGAAGGTTTTGAAGGGTGGTTATCTTTATATTTGTTGCCCTCTCTAACCATAACATCAGTATTAATTATGGATAATGCACCAATTCATCGGAAGACAGTCATTAAACAACTGGTAGAGGAAGCAGGTCATCAGGTCGTGTTTTTGCCAAAATACTCTCCTGATTTAAATGATATCGAACATGATTTTAGTGCATTAAAGAGGGCAAGAATGTATGCTCCTGTGGGGACACCCCTTGATGAAATTATTCGTACTTATTGTGTCGCCTAGTGTCTCGTTCTTATTTGAAATAACTATATCAGTTGACTGTTTACAGCAAAAAACTCCCCACCTCTCAATTGATAATTCATAATTTATAATTTATAATTCCCACTTCCCATCTCCCTTGGGTGAGGACTAACTATACTGGATTCTGCCCCACCCTAGTCAAACTTATTTTAATTTAATTGGGATAACTATCCATACTCAACGGAACTAGATCGCCATAGATCGTCAAACCTAACAACATTGTTTCATTAGCGGGGATTAATTTGCCTGTAAGAGCGCAAATCTCATTTTTTCTAGCTGTAGCGTTAAATACTGCCCTTATATCGGTGGCACAAAACTGAGGTCGATAATCTCCTGATTTTTGCTGAACGAAATTCCATAAGACATCGCGAATGAGTGCTTGATAACCTTGATTGCCGGAAATCTCTTTCAGCTTGTCTTTGAGGACTCTTTCCAGACGAATGCTGGTGACTTCCATCTCGGTAGTGGTGGTGCGTGTGATTGTCCGCATAATTTTTTTTCTCCCAAATACTAAAACCTATTGGTGTTACAAGTGTAGTATAAGAAAGATACCTTTAACAAGCACAACCGGCGAAACCATCACCTCTTTTGCTCTTTTTATTTTTGTCTCATGCCTATTTTTCTCATTTTTGAACTCTCGAAAATTAATTAAGTAGGGAGGCACAATTATTTGTAGGATGGGTTAGCGGTAGCGTAACCCATGCGGGCGTTGGGTTTCATGCTTCAACCCAACCTACGTTCATCTTATATTTAATTCCACCCACCCACTTATGTAACAAGTCCACTGTTAATCCAGTGAGAGTCGAGCATAAACAGCGATCATATTGATCAAATAATAACTATTCTTAATATACCCAAACCCCTAGAAAAAATTGTTATTGTTCCTCAGATTGACAATAGATCTAATTGTCTCCCCTGTAGGTCTTTAACCCTGATATTTTCTTGAGAATCTCTGGATAAATCTAAAGCTTTAATCACCTCTTTTGCCACTGCTTTTACCACGGGAATAGCCACAGAATTACCGAACTGTTTATAAGCTTGGACATCGCTGACAACAATCTGAAAACTATCGGGAAATCCCTGTAATCTTGCCCACTCTCTGGGAGTCATTCTGCGGACAAATAATTTATTTACTTCTCCCTTAATGCGAGTAACGGGAGTAAAATTAGTCAGTCTTTGATCGATAACTAAATTTCTTTCTTTTCCCATACCTCCCACCACAATAGCATTAGCGATACCATCGGTAGAAATAATCTCATAACCGAAACCATTACCTTTATGTTGGTGTCTAGCTTTGTGTTTAAACAAAGTTTCTAAATACTGATTAGAGAGATAATATTTAACGCTGACTTCCTTTTCTTCTAGGATATCTTTGAGACAAGTTTCTTGATGGGTTGGTTGAGGATAGGAAAAATGGTAAATATTCAAATCCTCTCGAAAACCGACGATAAAAATTCGGGGACGGTTTTGAGGAACCCCAAAATATCTGGCATTTAAAATCTGGGGACTAGGGACAAAATAATGCAAATCCTTTTCTAGTATATCTAAAATAGTTTTTAAAGTTTTACCTCGATCATGGTGGACTAAACCCTGGACATTTTCTAAGATAAAAGCTTTCGGTTTCTTTTCGTGTAGTATCCGGGCAACTTCAAAAAATAAGGTTCCGCGTGCATCTTCAAAACCGTGTTTTCTGCCGGCGATACTAAACGCTTGACAGGGAAAACCGCCGCACAGTATATCATGATCGGGGACAGTTTTTGCCTCTAATTTTCTGATGTCTTGATTATCGGGTAAATGACCATAGTTAGCCAAGTAAACCTTTTGGGAGTGAGGATCGATTTCCGAGGAAAAAACGCATTGACAACCGAGATTCTCTAGGGCGATTCTAAATCCTCCTACACCGGCAAATAAATCAATAAAAGTCCACATATTTTATCTATTCTAAGCTTTAGTTTTGATCCCTGAGACGATATTAAACCGGCTATCTTAGATTTTAGTATAAATGCTCGAATCTTTCTCGCCACTTCCCCCCGCAACGCGCACGAAGTGGTCTCCCCACTCCCCTATCTCCCCATCTCCCCTGTCCGCGTAATTTTTTTCTCCCAAATACTAAACAGATTGATGTTACAAGTGTAGTATAAGAAAGATCCCTTTAACAAGCACAACCCAGAAACCATGACCTCTTCTGCTCTTTTTATAGCAGTTATCCTAAATGATGAGGTAGGAAGTTTTCCTTTTGGGGAGTCGGTCGTCAGCAGTCGATACCAAATCAGTTTACACTTCGTCTTGATAAGAAACGCCATAAGTAGCCGACGATAAATCCGACATTCCCCACATCTTCATATACTTTTATATATTTTTACATTCCCCAAGATGTTTTGACGAAAAAGCTTCATTGTAGAAACTACTATTGAGAACATTTTCAATAATTGATTTTTTCTGAGAAAAAAAATTACAATTCTTCACCTTGAGCAAAATCAATCATTGTAGCTATAGTCCCTACTAAGTATCTAAGCACAATTAATTACACATCTAACCCACATTCCGCACCCTAGTCGTTGAAATCAAAAGTTGCTCTAGCCCTTGTATAGTAAGACTTTTAGCGATTACTAAGAATTATGAAGTGTCACACTCTAGTCAGCGATCGCCAGCTTAATGAGAGTTGATCTCAATAATTTGGTATCAGAGCTATCAGATTTTTAGGGCTAATTGTGCGTCTGCTGGGCAAACAAATTAGCCTGTAATTCAGAGCCGGCAATCGTTTTGACGATTTAGATAAAATTTTCAATGTGACAGTTGAGGGTGCGGAATGTGGGATCTAAGCCACTACTCCGTCAGACTTCTGATGTGAGGAAACAGTGAACTGAAAACTCAAATCCGATCCCTAATAGCTGTATCCCGTCTCCTGTCTCGGAGTCTCCTGTCTCCTGTCTCGGAGTCTCCTGTCTCGGAGTCTCCTGTCTCGGAGTCTCGACTAGGAAATTAATTTTGCACGACTACTTACCTGTTAGCTGCGGTGAAAAAATGGGAATACTAAGGGATGTAGTGGGTTGTACAGTCTTTACTGGCTCTATTCCATGTCATTAGCAAACAAGAAACTTCAGACCAAGCTGCCTTCCTTTGCCCAAAAGTTAGTGCAATCGGGTTATACTACCCTAGAGGAAATCGAGCGCGTCATGGCTGATGAATTAACTTTACCCTCCCTCTCTGCTGCCAATAATCCTGAGATTCCCTCGGATGTTTTCGGGAGAATCGAGGCGATCGAGCAGTTATTACAGGCTCTCAACCGTGAATTACAGTCACTAAAGCGGGAAATTAGCCTAAATTCGCCCACAGCTTCCCCTGAGAGCGCAAATCCGACTATTCTCGACCAGGAGTTGCCTGATTTGACTAATCCAGTCCTTCCTTCCCGAAACTGGTCATCGGACAAGGAAACGATCGTTTTCGCTGCCCCTGTTTATGAGGAGTTAACCGACCCCGGCGATTGGGAACAGTTAAAACGGGAACTAGACCAGAATCAAGACCTGATCGCCTCCTCGCAAGTCGATACTTCTTTTCCTTCCGTCCTCGATCCTTGGTCCTAGTCGGGTAAAATGCTGGGGAAAAGAATTAAAATTTAACCTGGGCAATATTTGAGGACTAAAAAGGAATGACCACAGAATTAGAAACCAAAAAAGTTACTCCTACTCGCTGTTTGGTTGGTGCGGCAATTTCGGCAGCATTGGGGACAATTCTCTATTATCTCACAGCAGCGATCGGTCATTCTTTTTACTCAAAACCAATGGTTGCTCACAGTCCGATCGCCTTGAGAATTGGCAGTGCTGTCCGCACTTTAGTTTTTGGTTTAGCTTCTCTAGGAACCTTTATTTTTGCTTTTGTCACCATTGGTTTAATTCTTTTGGCTATCCAATTACTGCTTAAACGCCCTCAACAAACATAAATTATGAATTATGAATTGGAAGTGGGAAAGTGGGAAAGTGGGGAGCTTTTCAGTGATCAGTAAACAGTAAACAGTGAACTGATAACTGATAACTGATTAACGGACATTTTGAGCGGTAAAATCTTCGATGAGTTGTTCTAAAGCGGCCGAGGAGGCGCGGGTAATCAGAAAACATCGAAACTCTTGGCCTTGACTGAGATATTGGGAATAGGCCGCCTGTAAAAAAGGTTTATAGCCGGGGTTTTTGCGAATATACACCTCAAAAAAGGCCAAAGATAGGGAATGGGCGTAACTATCGATCACATAGGGTGCGGGCAGGGTAAGATCGGCTACGGATTCGATCGCTTCGTTAATTCCCGCATCTAGTACCGAAAAATCGACGTGAGCTTGACCTTCAATCAGAGCTAAATATTTATTTTCGGTGTTGAGCAGGGGAAAAGAGCGCACCTGTTCAAAAATAGCGGGGGTAGCGGGATCGTAGGTTCCTGCCGCTACAAAAGTGGGAATTTCGATCTTAGCTAGTCCTTTAGCCCCGAAAATACTCCAATTAAACGGATTAACCGCAAAAATCGCTTTGATTCTCGGATCGCGAAAGTTGTATTCTTCTCGGGGTAAATCCAAAGCACGACACTGGAGCAAGAGGGAGACATTGAGAAAAGCTAATCTTCTTTGGCAGTCCCGTTGTAAATTCTCGAAATCGATCGTCGCTCCACCCACGGCTAAGGCTGTATAACCGCCGAAGGAATGTCCACCAACTCCCACATTATCTACATCTAATTGCCCCTGAAATTCCCTTGCGTTGCGTCTTTGCAATTCATCGATCACAAAAGATATGTCCAATGGACGATTGACAAATTCGTTGCTATCAAAAACCATCCGCGATAAACCGGCGAGCAGATTCTGCACCTGTAGGGTATCACTGCCGGGGTGTTGGGGCATGGCGACGAGATAACCGTAACTAGCCAAGTGTTCCGCTTGTCGGACAAAATCTTCAGGACGAGAAGCTAAACCGTGGGAAAAGACAATAACGGGGGTTTTCTGGGTTAATTGCCCCTTGGGTTTGACAATGATCAGATAAAGTTCCCTCTGACGACGGCTATCGGTTAAATCCAGCCGCATTTGTTCTACTTGTTGCGGTCCCGGTTGTCGGGGGTCGGTCATGGCGGTAAAATTAATTTCACTGGCCTTTTTAGCTTCTTCTAAGGATAATTGCGCCACCTTTTCCGTGAATACTGTGGTCGCTTTCAGGACGATATTGATCGCCCGGGCTAATCTTTGCACTTTTGTCACATCAATCTGCATATTAGTGGGCAGATTACGCAGCAGGCTAAGAATAGTTACCCCTTCCGGTTCAAAAGCTGATTTAACTAGGGCAGAACGCAGGGCAAATTTACCATTAATACCCCCTTGAATGGTGATCAGTTCCCCTAAAAGATTGAGAATATCTTCCCCCATTCTGGTGTTAAAAAAGCGCGAGATCAGGACGGGATTAATTTCTTTACTTGTGGTTAAAGCTTGGCGAAATTCTCTTTGTTGTTCGGGTGTGGTATTACCTAAATATTGTCTTAGATTAGCGTCAATTCTGCCAGTCTCGACAAACTTTTCTAGGGAACTAATTTCTAGGGTACGACTAAAGGGCGGTAAGATAAAAGTGATTCTCTCGGCCGAGAGGACAGGAAAGCTAGTCAGTATCGTTCCCAAGCAACCAAGAGCGATCAAGCGACCAATTTTAGCTAATTGCAACAAGTTTTTCGGCTCCTTTTCTTTCTGCGATCCTATTCCCTCTGGATTATAACAGTAACCTTTCAGTTTTTAACCGTTTTCTTGCTTGACTATCAACAAAAATTATCAATTTGCCACGGTCGATAATCTTGACCTAGAATAAGTACCTAGGCAAAATTAATTACACATATCTCACTACCTCTTGCATGAGTGCATGAGTGCCTATCCTAACCAAGAAATTAATTTTCCACGACTACTTAATAGGCAACAAGTCTCGAAAATTTCCATCTTGCCGATTTCAAGCTACCTAACCGATCACCGGTCATGATTTAAGGGTAAAAATGCCAAAGTTGCCACTACTTTCACCCCAAATTCTTCCTCAAAAACAGGTTTTTTATAGTCTAAACTCCACAATTCTAAAGCACAATCATCTTCAGCATTATTGGGAAAAAGATGCAGATGTAGGGTTCTATATTCAGGATCATACTTACATTCAATCTTTTTAATCGCTCCTATTTGTCGCCGATCTAAAGCTACAGCCAAGCGCAGTATAGCACTTAAATGTCTGACCATATACTGATAGTATTCAGTTAATTTCATAAAATCATCGTGCCTTTTCTTCGGCTTACTTTTGCGATGATAACGAGCGATATTAGCGATCACTTCTAACTCTATTTCCGTATAGCCCAACAGTTCACCATTACGAATTAAATAATAGGAATGTTTATGATGGGCAGCATGACTAACATATAAACCACTATTATGCAGTATAGCCGCCGCCCATAATAAATCTTTAGCTTCCTGATTCCAAGAATGTAATTGTGCTTGAGTTTGCTCGAACAAAGACAGGGAAAATGCCGCTATTCTCTCAGCAGATTCTAAATTAACTTGATACTTTTTCGCTATTTTCAAGACACTGCGCTGACGGATTTCACTCTGATAAAGTAACCGATTATCAATTAACCCGTGCGTCAGCATCCAATCGACGATTACCCCTTCTCGCAAGGCCCTTTCACAGAGAACTAACTTATCAACATCTAACATGGTCATCGCTTCCAAAAGCACGATCGAACCGGCTAGAATTATCTCGGCCCGTTTATCGGACATCCCCAGAATTGCCAGTCTTTGGTGATAGTCCAAAGTGGCGAAACGTTTGACTAATTCTTTGACATCTTTGCGGGTTAATTGATAGCCATTTAAAGGATTGGGAATTTCCCCCAATTTCTCCAAAGCATGGATAGTCATCAAAGTTTCGATCGTCCCAGAAGTTCCCACTAAACGCGGCACTTCTCCCAGCTGTAAATGATGTTTAATTTCCGACCCTGCCCGCTCTAACATTCCGCGGGTGTATGCTCTTAAATAGGCTAATTCTGTGGGACTAATGGGATCGGTAGTGATTAAATCTTGGCTCAAACGCACCGCGCCGATTTTGGTACTACTAAGAAAGCGAATTTCTTGACTATCAGCTAAGATTAATTCTGTGGAACCACCACCGATATCGATAATAATATGGGCTTGATTTTGGAAATCCATTCCCGAGACGACACCGAGATAAATCCGGCGCGCTTCCTCCTGTCCGGAGATGAGATTTACAGAAATACCGACTTCTTTCTCGATTAAAGCCAAAAATTCGTCGCCGTTGGTCGCTTCCCGGGTGGCGCTAGTGGCAACGGCAATAATCTGATCCGCCTGGAGACTAATAGCCAGATCGTGACAGCGTTTTAAAGCGGCGATCGCTCTTTCCATGGCCACTAGGGTTAATTTACCTGTTTTCCTATCTCGATCGCCCAGACGGACTGTATCCTTTTCTCTGGCAATAATCGTAAAAGCAGGTAAAGACGGTTCAATTGCCACTACTACCATGTGAACCGAATTCGTACCAATATCGATCGCCGCTAGGATTTGGACATCGGAGGCTTTTGCCTGGGGCGCTAGTCCCCGATTGGGTATAACTTGATTAGAAATATTCACCATCGCTTATCAGTGATCAGTTACCAGTCGGGGGATAGGGGTTAGGGAAAAGGGCAAATAACCTTATTTGGCATCGGGATGTAACTCCGCCGCCTCTGACACCCGATTGATCGGGGTTGGTCTTATTATCCCTCTAATTGCCCGCCTCGGCGCCGCAATTTTAGCTTTGTATAGCAGTTATCTTATTCGTCAATATACAATTTTCGCTGCTCCAGGGCCAATTGCCGGAATTCTCCCTCCCCAAATTCTCCCTCCCTGGGACGGCGCTCTCGATCGCACTCGACTAAATAGATATAATCACAATCAACCCCTTCTAAATTGGTATTTTCGGCGATTTTCCAAGCTTCGATACAAGCACCCGTCAAGGTGGCTCCCTGTAAATTGGCTCTCATCACGTTACTATGGGCTAAATTTGCCCCTTCTAGATTAGCGTAGGCTAAATTTGCCTCGCTGAAATTTGCCCTAGTCAGGTTGGCATTTTTGAAGTTAAACCCGTAAAGATTCAGTCCGCGAAAATTATAGCCAATATAAGCTTTATTTTCCCCTTGACCAGTAACCAGAAGATTTCTCATCGCAACTTCGTCCAGAATTGTCTTTTCCCAGCGCGCTCGCTCGATGCCCGATACCAGATAAAATCGAGTTCTAGTTAAATCTTTTGCCCTTAAATCAGTGGCTTTTAACTGCGCTCCCGTGAAATCAGCTTCTTGCAGATTTGCCCCGCAAAAATTTGTACCTTTACTGGCTAAAAAAGCAATTGCCATGAATTTAGTGATCGTTTCTCTCGATTCTTCCAGGGATAACCAGGCTAGATAAGCGGTGAATAAAGTAACACAAACCCCAACAATCAAAGCTATAGAAAAAGTTACATTCATCACGGCTATCCCTGCTAATGCTCCTTGAAAAGCTAGTATAATTACTATCAATAAAGTTAAAATTAAGCTGATAAAAATTGCTAGGATAAAACTTATTTTTTGGCCAGAAATCAAGGATAAAACTAAGGGCAATCCCCCAACTCGTTGACGATAAAATATTCCGTAAATTAGAGATAAAATCGTGATTATTACCGCACCAATGATTTTAAATTCGGTTACATCTGTCACCAGCATTAAAGCTAGATAATAACCGGCTAATCCCCACAGACAGCCGCAGATAGCCGCTATTAACCAAGAAATTAAAATTAATTGTAGCCGACCGCGCTTTAGTAATCCTGCCCTAGCCTCAGTAAATTTAGTTCCCTCTAAAATAGCTCCTTGAAAATTAGTACCACGCAGATCTGCTTGACTAAAATTAGCCCCCGATAAATTCTTTCCTTGAAAACACTGTCCTTTTAATTTTACTCCTTTAAAATTGCGTTTCCCTTTGGCATATAAATCCAGTACCTCACTTGCTTTCATAAGACCTCTTGCAGAAATCAAAAATCGTTTTTAGGGTTAGGAGTCAGTAGCCAGTAGTCAGTAGTCAGAAGAATTAAGAATGAATGGTTCTTCGTTACTTGGTATGGTTCGATAGGGGGTCATAAATCGACTAAATCCTTATCTGGTAAGAGACTTAATTGATTAGTTCGCTCTAGATCAAAAATAATTGACAAAAATCGCTAAATGCCTTTCTATATAAGGGTTCCATCCCTTATAACCCCCGTCCATTGCATAACAATTACCGAAGAGCCGAATGAATAATAATCAATTAAATGGTCTATTGGCAGATTTTAGGCTATTTAATCCTTATTTTTGCCGTTTTTGAACCATGAAAAATTAATTATGCAGGAGGTTTATAGAAATTACGGAGATCTGTTTTTTGCTTGATTGATTAACTTAATTCATAACACCTATTATCTTTTTAAAATTGGCTGTGGTTATTTTTTGGCAATTTATACTAAATCGGTTTTTATACTAAATCCGTTGAGTATAGGCTAAATATCATCAGGATAGGCAAGGGGCAAGAGTAGGAATAGATAATCAGTCTGTAATAACCGGATTTAGTGGGATACAGATTTAACTTAACAGACCCCCGGGGATGAGGGACTTTTTTAGGGGCAATCCACGGCAAAAACAGCCCCTAAAACTGATTATTGACCCGGACTCGGTGCTTCTATCGGGGACTCTGGGGAAAGGGGAGTCGATTCAACTATTGGCGGTGGGGCCGGAGGTTGGAGAATATTGCGCCAGCCTTGCATTTGGGAGCGAGCCGAACTGTAAGCGGTACTTTCCGGGGATACGGATTCAGCAAGGCGAATAGCTTCCAGATAACGACCATTATTAGCTTGGTCCGTGGCTAAAGACAAAAGCTGATAACTCCAACGTTCCAGCAATTCAGTCCGTTGCACACCCGCATCGGTTTTAGTGGAAATATTGGTAACTAAAGCAATCGCCTGGGTTAAACCTTCTGCGGTTCCCGTCGCCGCTAATTGATTAGCCTGTTGGAGATTTTGACGGGCCCGCAACTCTCGGCGCCAACGACGGATATTTTGGGAAGCTTCCGAGGAAAGAGTGCGACCGGGGGGAATTTGATTGGCAGTTTCGATCGCTGTGCTATAGTCTTTGAGATTGGCCAAAGCTTGAGCCTGATCTAAAATGGGTTGATCCTCCATGCGTTCAATCCGCACTTGCCAGTCGCGAATTTCCCTTTGGGCATCTCGGTATAAGGCCCGATTCTTAGCGATTGCCCGCGCCTGAATAATAGCGTTACTGAGGGAATTAATATCGCCGGGGAGAGCGATTTCCTGCGCCCGTTCTAAAATCGGCCGGTCTTCAATCACTTGTATTTGACGATTCCAAGAGGCAATTTCCTGCTGTGCTTGCGACCAGAGGGGGTTATTACGGGGAACCTCGCCCGCTTTCGCGATAGCGGTGCTATACTGCTCGATCGTACCTGCTTGTGCTAAATCTCTAGCCTCGGACAGTATTCTTAGATCCTGTACCTGTAACTGCCAGCGCTCCCTCATAGCTAGGGCCGTTTGATGGAGAGGTCGAGAAGCGTCGATTTGTTCTAGTCCCAGTATGCCAGCTTCCAATCCCTCCACCGTGCCGGCTTCCGCATCTAAGGCCGCTGTGGACAAGACAGACCAATCGGTGATATCTTCTTTAATTTTGAGGTCTTCAGGGCTTTCGTTAGCCAAATCCCGGAGAGCTTGCCATTGCTGCCGCTCAATTAATCTTTCGGCGTATTCTTTTAGTTTATCCTCGGTTTTCCCGATTAATTTTTGTGCCTCCTGATAGGCATAACTGCTGGCTGGAATTTTTCTAGCTTCTTCGATGACTTTCAACCAATTGTCGAGACCGCCCCGGTTAAAGAGATTAAAGGCATTATCTAATTTACTGCTATCTTCCCGGGCAACGGTAATTTTAGCGATCGCTTCATTATATTTAACCGTTGCCCAATATTCGTTATTTAAGTTCAATAATTCTACTGCCAGACGGAAAGATTGATTCCAGTTGGAAGCGCGGAGATTTTCCTCTAGTTTGCTTAGGATATCGTTGCCTTCCGTCCAAGTTCCCTGCCACTTAGCGATTCTTTCTTCAATAATTGCAGCTACTGCCATATTATTGGGGATTTGACGAGCTTTAGCGACCGCTTCCTCTAAATTTCCCGCTTGATAGTCTTTTTCCGCCAAATTCAGGATATCTCGCGCCCATTCTTCCACCTGTTGATTAACTTGCGATCGCAAGGGATGGTCTTCGGGTAAAGCTTCCACTAGGGCAATTGCTTCGAGTAAACCTGGCACGGTGCGACTATCGGCGGAAAGTTGAGCGCAGTAGAGACGCAGGGAGGCAGAAGCGATGGGCCAGAAGATTTTGGGGCAATTGGGCGACTTCTGCATATTTAATAACTGCCAAGTGGCGAGAAAGCCAACACCGCCAAAGACCACCACAAATAAAGCCGCCCAAACTTTCCAAGTGAAACGATGCTGGTATCGGTACCAAAAGAGAAAAAGAAAAGACTTAGTTTTTTCTGGCCAACGAGTCAGGGAGTCAATCGATTCTCGTTTGACTAGATTTTCGGTTAATTCTTTTCCTTTAGACATTCACTACTCCCCGGCAGATATTTTAGATAGATTTTACCCTAATGGCGCTCATTGCCCAACTTCTCAGCAAGATTCAGCTTGTAGGGACTCGACTAATTCGATTAATTGTCTCTCGTTGGCATTATACACTTCCCGACAAAACTCACAGATGGCTTCCGCTTGTTTATCCTTTTCGATGATGTCTTTTAATTCATCGACACCGAGGAATTTTAAAGCTCCTAGGGCCCGTTCAAAAGAACAATCACAATCAAAACGCAGCATCTGCACAGCCGGAAAAATTTCTAGACCCATATCTCCGAGAAGTTCCTGAAAAATATCTTCTAGTCCTTTTCCTGCCCGTAAAAGGGGCGTAAATCCCGTTAATTTTCGCAATCTCGACTCTAAACGAGCCACCAAGACCTCATCCCGGGACGCTTCTTTAGAGAGAACTTGTAATAAAATTCCCCCGGCTGCCGTCACTCCTGTGGTCGTACCGACAAAAACCCCCACTTGCAAAGCGGAGGGAATTTGTTCCGATTGGTCCAGGTAGTAGGCGATATCTTCCCCCACTTCCCCAGAAACTATCTCGACGATGCTTTCTTGAAGTTCATTTCTCCCCTCGCCTTTTTCTTCCCGTAAGACTCGCACATAACCCTTGTCACCCACGGCGCGACCCACATCTAATTTACCCTGAGCATTGGGGAGTAATTCCACCTGGGGATAGTCCACATAACCCCGCACCGTGCCATCGAGTCCCGCATCAACTAAAACACCGCCTAGGGGACCATCGCCTTTAATGCGAATATTGACCCTAGAACCGGGTTTTTTTAAACTGGAAGCCAAGAGTAAAGCCGATGCCATCGTGCGACCGAGAGCGGCGGTGGCTACGTTAGATAATTTATGTCTTTGGCGGGCTTCTTCGGTTAAACGAGTGGTAATCACTCCTACTACTCTAATTCCGCCATCGGCGGCCGTGGCGCGGATTAATTTATCTGCCATACTACTTACTGTTATCCTTGGAAAACGCTGTCCCGATTTTTAGTTATTCTTTAACTAACTTAACAAAAATTATCAGACAACAATATGTTCGGCAATTTTCAACAAAGTCAGCTGCGTATCGAAATCTCGGCCAGTGAACAGGCTATCCGGGATAGTTTGCTCAAAACTGCTCATCTCCGTCAATGGC
Organism: Microcystis aeruginosa NIES-843; assembly: GCF_000010625.1. Classification (NCBI taxonomy): domain Bacteria; kingdom Bacillati; phylum Cyanobacteriota; class Cyanophyceae; order Chroococcales; family Microcystaceae; genus Microcystis; species Microcystis aeruginosa. The sequence goes on along the minus strand of NC_010296.1, from coordinate 4,931,858 downwards.
TGTGGCCGCAAATGCTCTCGCCCAATCTACCCGATAAATTAGAGGAAGGCTTGACTTTTACCTCTTGGTTAGGTTTAATTCCCGTACAACATCAGGTTTTATTGGCCAATGACCAGTGTTTACGCTTGCTTTTGAGTCAAGGTATCGATGGCTATCACGAATGGTATTGGGGCGATGGTTGGTTACAATCGCGGTTAGAAGGCATTTCCCTCCTTCCCCTCAATCTCGGTCAAACTCTCAGTTTATTAAAATTACGACTATTTTTGAGCAATCAAAAGTTAGAATTGAAGGATTTAGAAGTGGCTGGTAAGTAAATCGCACTTTAAAAACCCAATTATCGATTGTCTCTCCCCGCTGCTCACTCTCCCACACCGGGAGATTGGCCGCACCATGCAAGTCCGAGACTAATGACAGGGTAAGAACGGGGGTCTTCCCCCGACATTTGAGATAAAATCGATCTAGTTAAAAATTTAATTCCGAAACTATGTTCGACGCACTGGCCGATCGCTTAGAAGACGCATGGAAAAAGTTACGAGGTCAAGATAAAATCTCCTCGGCCAACATACAAGATACCCTAAAAGAAGTCCGGCGGGCTTTACTGGAAGCAGATGTTAACCTACAGGTAGTCAAGGGATTTATTGCTGAGGTCGAGAAACAAGCCCTCGGCGCTGAAGTGATTTCCGGAGTCAATCCCGGTCAGCAATTTATCAAAATTGTCTATGATGAATTAGTTAAAATTATGGGGGAAAGCAACGTTCCCCTAGCCCAGGCCGATAAACCCCCCACCGTAATTTTAATGGCCGGGTTGCAAGGGACAGGAAAAACCACCGCCACCGCCAAATTAGCCCTATATCTCCGCAAACAGTCCAAAAGCTGTCTGATGGTGGCCACCGATGTTTACCGTCCGGCGGCCATTGACCAATTAATCACCCTCGGTAAACAGATAAATGTTCCCGTCTTCGAGATGGGTTCTCAGGCTAATCCTGTCGATATCGCCCGTCAAGGTGTGGAAAAAGCCAAAGAATTGGGCGTAGATACCGTTATCATCGACACCGCTGGTCGTTTGCAGATAGATACCCAGATGATGGGCGAACTAGCACAAATCAAGAAAATTGTCAAGCCCGACGACACTTTATTAGTGGTGGATGCGATGACTGGTCAGGAAGCGGCCAGTCTTACCAACACTTTTCACCAACAAATCGGCATCACGGGGGCAATTCTCACCAAACTTGATGGCGATACTCGCGGTGGTGCGGCCTTATCAGTGCGGCAAATATCGGGACAACCGATTAAATTTGTTGGGGTTGGCGAAAAAGTAGAAGCTTTAGAGCCATTTTATCCCGATCGCCTTGCCAGTCGCATCCTCAATATGGGTGATGTCCTGACGCTAGTGGAAAAAGCTCAGGAACAGTTAGACCTAGAAGACGCGGCTAAAATGCAGGCCAAGATTTTAGAGGCTAAGTTTGATTTTAATGACTTCCTCAAACAGATGCGGCTGTTAAAAAATATGGGTTCCCTGGGGGGAGTCCTCAAGTTAATCCCCGGTCTAGGCAAACTGAGCGGGACAGACATCGAAAAGGGCGAAAAAGAGTTAAAACGCACGGAAGCGATGATTAATTCCATGACCACGGAGGAACGCGCTAACCCCGATTTATTGGCTAAGTCTCCTAATCGTCGTCGTCGCATTGCCAAAGGTTCGGGACATCCGGAAACGGAAGTTACCAAACTAATTACTAATTTCACCAGAATGCGATCGATGATGCAACAGATGGGACGGGGACAAATGCCCGCTATGCCGGGGATGCCCGGGATGGGTGGCGGAATGTTTGGGGGTGGCAATCAACCGGGGTTCCGCGGTCAGGGTGGCAGCCCGAAAAAACCGAAGAAAATCAAGAAAAAGAAAGGTTTTGGCGATTTATAGAGGCTAAAAATGTTGAAATCCAGAGCTTAAACTGAGGTTTCTACCATCGGCTAATTTTATCTCTTTCCCCGGGACGATTTGACCGATTATCGCCCCCTCTTCCCCCACTTTCTCCAGCAATTCTCTGGCACTGTCCGGGGGCAAACACAAAACTAATTCAAAGTCTTCACCGCCGTATAAAGCCCATTCTAGAGCTTTTTCGGCTCCTACATATTCTTTCAGGGTTGGATGCAGGGGAATCCTCTCGATTTCAGCACCAACCCCACTACAGCGACAAATTTGCATGATGGCATCTGCTAACCCGTCACTGCTATCCATGCCGGCGATGGGAAATTGCTTGACAATTTTTTGTAAATGTGGTATGCAATCGAGTCTCGGTCGCGGCCGTTGATGAGCTTGGATTAATCGCTTTTTTTGGGCGGAATTTAAATTCCTCCCGGTTTCAGGGTGAAAGAGTAACTCTAATCCGGCCCGCGATAAACCGTGATAACCAGTAATAACGATACTATCGCCAACTTTTGCGTTAAAACGTCTAATTTCTTCATTTTTTGCCACTTGTCCCAGGGCAGTGATGCTGATGTTAATCTCCGTGGCCCGACAGACATCGCCACCAACGATCGCCGTCTGATATACTTGCAGACAAGAGCTAAGACCCCGATAGAGTCCTTCTAGCCAATCGATGGCTAGATCGGGAGTTAAAGCCAATCCTACCGTAATTCCCAGGGGTTCTGCCCCCATAGCCGCTAAATCGGATAAATTAGCCGCCGCCGCTCGCCAGCCCACATCTTCCGGAGAGGTGGTAATATCGCTAAAGTGGACGTTATTAACTAAAACATCAGTGGTGACGACGAGAGAATAACCATCCTTGAGGCATAAAATCGCCCCATCATCACCGATAATCTCCGCAGGACAATATTTTTGCAGAATCGGTAGCAATCCCTGTTCACCCAAATCTTTAACGGTTAAATTCATAATTTCTGGGAATTGAACGATGCAGCTTCTAAAAAGTCTTTAGTTAGGGTCTGCTGAAAAAGTTTTTCGGTGGGGGCAGGGTGTGGGGTGTGGGGTGTGGGGTGTGGGGTTTTACCGGTTTTGAGGTGGCCAATTACCTAATTTTCAGGGAAAAAGTACCTGAATTTTCCCCCTGATCACTCCCATACCTGGTACTTTTTGATTGACAAAAAGTCTAAAAGTCTTACCCAACAAGGTTTTTAGATTTATTCAGCATACCCTAGTTAAGAGAATTGGCGCTGATTTTTTCGTAGGCGCGATCGATAATTCCCCGACCGCGCAGAAAGCCGGTATTAGCTCCCGGACAAAGATAGGAGAGGGTTTCCGGGCTAAAACGGTCTAAAATGGACTTTTGCGATCGCAATTGCCGCGGCCAGTGGAAAGTTTTCGCGGTCTGTAGGGGTCGCGGTTGACCCTTGGTGTCGGGGAGAAGATGACGACCGGTAAATAAAACCCCCCCGTGATGGTGCCAGTAGAGACAGGAGGAGCCGGGAGAATGGCCGGGAGTCCAAAAACCGCTACAAGTAGGAGATAACTGGATTTGCTGCTGAAAAACGGTAATTTGACGGTGAGGAAGCAGATAAGCTTCCTGTTCCTGTAGAATAATCTCACAATCAAGTAAACTTTGCAGAGAATCGCTCTGTTTCCCCTGACCCCCGCGATGGGTAAAAAATAGGTAACGGACTCCTTTTTCTAGGAGAAAATCTCGCTCGCTCTCGTCACAACTAGGACAATCCACCAGAATATTACCAGTATTTTCTACAATAAGATAAGAGGTTCCCCCTAGGGTTTCCCGATTAGGCGAGAAAGCGTATAAACCTTCTAGAATTAATCGAGGGGGTTTTGTGGTTTTGCTAACCTCTAAAGGAGACGATTCGGTTTCCGATCGCATGGTTTGCCTATCCAAATCACAATCAATGCGGTTTACAATTTAGCACGATCGATGACCGGGCTGGCTGAAATTAGCCGCCTTTTACTCAAGAGAAAAGAGCCGATATGGAAATGTGGTTGTTATTAGGGATTCTGGGCGGTTTCACCTATTTTATCGTCAAGCGTAGCGTGGCCAAAATCACGACAACACCAATTTGGTTAATTTGGTTAGTCCTGATGACTCCGGCTCTTATTTGGACCGGCTGGACGTTAATCTATGGAGAGGATACCCCCATGCCGGCATTTTTGCTGATCGGTCCTTTTGTGATCTGCCCTTTTTTGTATTGGTGGCTAGTACAAATGGGTCGGGTTACTCCCCAAGAAAGCCCCCCATCACCAGCGGAAACAGCGAATTTAGTCCTAGAAAATATTGATAATCCTGCACCTAAAAGTGATTTAAAACCGATCACTGCTGAAGAGGAAAAATCCCTACGAGATTGTTTTCCTTGGGGAATTTATTATCTGCAAAATATCGATTATCGTCCCCAGGCAATTCTCTGTCGGGGCAAATTGCGAGCAGTTCCCGAAGAAGCTTATCAAGTGATTAAAAACAATGTGGAAAAGGTTTTTGGTGATCGCTTTTTATTGCTTTTCCAAGAAAGTTTTCAGGGACAACCTTTTTTCGCTCTTGTGGCTAATCCCTGGCAGCAAAAAACAGAAACTATAGAAACTGAAAAAGTTACTCGCCCCTTTCTTGCCCTGGGTTTATTGTTATTAACTATCTTAACCACCACAGTGGTCGGTGCGGGATTAAGTGGCATTACCACCCAACAATTAGAAAATAATTCTAGTTTATTATTGCAAGGTTTACCCTACAGTTTAGGCTTAATTGCTATTTTAGGACTGCACGAATTCAGTCATTATTTTACAGCAGTTAAATATAAAATTAAAACTACCTTGCCCTATTTTATCCCCATTCCTTTCTTCCTAGGCACCTTCGGGGCTTTTATTCAAATGCGATCGCCTGTACCCACCCGCAAAGCTTTATTTGATGTGGCGGTGGCCGGTCCTTTGGGGGGTATAATTATCGCTATTCCTCTACTGTTTTGGGGGTTGTACCTCTCGGAAATAGTTCCCCTAACTAATCAAAGCAGTTTATTAAATTTTCAGGCGTTAAATCCGCAGTTTTCTTTTCTCTTGTCTATCCTAGCTAAACTAGCCCTCGGCAGTAATTTAATCGCCGGAAAAGCGATCCATTTACATCCTTTAGCGGTAGCTGGTTATGTAGGAATTATCGTTACAGCCCTAAATTTAATGCCCGTGGGTCAATTGGATGGTGGTCATATTGTTCACGCCATGTATGGGCAGAAAACCGCCATAATTATCGGTCAATTAACTCGATTATTCATGTTTATTTTAGCCCTAGTGCAACCAGATTTTTTACTCTGGGCGATTATTCTCTTATTAATGCCAGTCAGCGATCAACCTGCTTTAAATGATGTCACCGAATTGGATAATAAACGAGATTTATTAGGTTTATTTTCCCTGGCTTTGTTATTAAGTATTTTGCTACCCCTTCCCGAAGCGGTGGCCCGTTGGTGGGGGATGTAAGCGACCGCATCAATCCACCTGAGTTCCGGGAAAATTATCGGTCAGTTAGGGGATAAAATCCCTATCTCCTACGTCAATGTGAGTTCGATGACCCTCACCCTCGATCACTTTAATCCACAAAGCTGAAGGCTGACAACTGATCACCGATCACTGATATATGGTTCTCAAGGCTAATTCTCGCAGAAAAAAGCGAGTTTCTCTGAAAGCGAAGTTAGGCAAATCTAGGTTAAAATTGCTGGCTATTCCGCTAATTTTGGCGATTTTAGGCTGGTTATACCACGATTTACGTCAGCAGTGGCTAAAACCGGAAGCGATTTTTGTTTTGGGAGGTCATGCCGATCGAGAACGTTTTGCGGCAAAATTGGCTAAGGAATATCCCGATCTACCGATTTGGGTGTCTTCCGGTAGTCCGCGACGATATGTGAGAAAGATTTTTAAAAAAGCGGGAATTCCCCCAGAACGTCTCCATCTCGATTACAATGCGCGAGATACTGTCACTAACTTTACTAGCCTAGCCGATCAACTGAAAGCCCAAGGTATTGATAGTGTCTATCTAGTCACTTCCGATAATCACATGAGAAGGGCGCGATTAGTGGGAGAAATTGTTTTTGGTAGTCGCGGAATTATGATTAAACCGGTGACTGTTCCCTCCCAATCACCCCCCGAACCCCTAGAAAAGTCCCTCAGAGACGGTTTTAGGGCAATATTATGGATAATAACCGGTTCTACCGGGGAATTTTGGCTAGAATCCGATTCTAGTCCCCATCTCCGATCAAAATAAAATTATCTTGACAAAATACTCACTTTATGTTAAGCAAAAACACCATTTTCGCCATCCTATTAATTTTTGTGCCTATATCGATCGCCGGTTCCCTGCTACACTGGAGCGGAACAGTTGTTTTTATCACCGCTTGTCTAGCCATTATCCCCCTAGCGGCCTACATGGGGGAAGCCACCGAAGCGATTGCGGTGGTGGTCGGGCCAAATATTGGCGGTTTGATGAATGCCACCTTTGGCAATGCCACAGAATTAATTCTTGCCTATGTCGCTTTGCGGGAAGGTTTCATCGATGTGGTAAAAGCGACGATTACTGGCTCAATTATCGGTAATTTACTCTTAGTTATGGGATTATCGATGTTTTTAGGCGGTTTACGCTTCAAAGAACAGGAATTTCAACCAATAACTGCCCGTTTAAATGCCTCGGCCATGAATTTAGCGGTGGTGGCGCTCCTTTTACCCACTGCCGTGCAATTTACCTCCACGGGAGTCGGGGAAGCAGTCCTGCAACGTCTATCCGTGGCCGTGGCAGCGGTGTTAATTTTCGTCTATGGTTTAAGTCTCTTATTTTCCATGAAAACCCACACCTATCTCTACGATGTCGGGGTTGCCGGTATCGAGGAGGAAAGCGCCAGAGAAAGCACCGCAAAACCGAAAATCTGGTTTTGGTCTTTGATTTTATTGATCGTTACCATCGCTGTGGCCGTAGAATCGGAGTTATTGGTGGCATCCCTAGAGGAGGCTACGGAACAGCTAGGTTTAACGGCACTGTTTACCGGGGTGATTCTTTTGCCTATTATCGGTAATGCGGCCGAACACGCTACGGCCGTCACCGTCGCTCTTAAGAATAAAATGGATCTATCGGTATCTGTGGCCGTCGGTTCCAGTATGCAGATCGCCCTGTTTGTGGCTCCGGTTTTGGTTATCATGGGTTATATTATCGGTCAGCCCATGGATCTAAATTTTAATCCCTTTGAGTTGGTGGCAGTGGCTGTAGCGGTGTGGTTGGCTAATTCGATTAGTAGTGATGGGCGATCGAATTGGTTAGAAGGAATGTTACTCTTAGCTACCTATGCTATCCTGGCCTTGGCTTTCTTTTTCCATCCTCTCACCGCTTAAAGTTATTTCTTGGAGATATATAGACAATGACGGACGCTTTCGCTTAAGGGAGTGGTAAAACTGGCAATTTCGAGGATTTTACCGCCAGCTTTCCCTAGATTCTCCTCTAAACTTAAACTATCCTGCGCGGACCACTGACCACGATAGAGAATAGCGATTCCGGTCTTTTTCAGGAAAGGCAAAGCATAGTTAACACAGATATCCACATTACCTACCGCTCGCAAACAGACGATATCGTAAGCACAGTTATGTTTAAGGTTTTTCCCGACGATTTCCGCCCGACCTAAACGAGTTTTCGTGTTATTTAACTCTAATTTGTCAATAACTTCTTCAAGAAAATTAATCTTTTTTTGGGTGGAATCTAAGAGAGTCACCGACCAATGGGGATATGCGATCGCAATTGGCACTCCCGGAAATCCGGCCCCGGTCCCCAAATCGATGACTGATAGGGATTTTGTCAATAAATCTGGCTGGGATTTTTGTAACCAAGCTAAACCCGATAAAGAATCCCAAAGATGTTTTTCCCAAAACTCCTCCGGTTGGGTAATTCGAGTGAGATTAAAACGTTGATTACCCTCTAAAATCAAGTCATAAAGTTGTTGAAATCGCGCTTGTTGGGCCCCATCGGGTTGCCATTCTAGGGTTTCTTGCCAAAGGTCAAATAATTCAGGAAGGATCATTAATTCAGTTATCAGTTATCAGTTATCAGTTATCAGTTATCAGGTATGAGGGGAGTGGGGAAATTTCAACTAATACCCCAAAACCTCAACTATCCGTTTTTTCACTTTTTAATTCCCTCAAATGTCCTTGTTCAATTTTCCAGTGACGGTCAGCAATAGGCAATAATTCTCCGGCATCGTGACTAACTACTAATAAAGTCCAGTGTTGTTTGAGACTAGCGAGAAGTTTAGCCAATTGACGACGCATCGACCAATCTAAACCGGCCGTAGGTTCATCGAGAAGTAACAGATTAGGCTGCCGGATTAACTGGACAGCGAGAGATAAACGACGCTGTTGACCTCCACTAAGATTGTGGGGAGAAGTATCCAGAGGAATATTTTCTAATCCTACCTCCTTTAAGGCCGCTGTTAGGCGATCGCTTTTAATCTCCGGATGACCGAGACGCAACTCCTCAAGGATGGTTTTACCGCAAAAATGACGTTCAGGAAACTGAAAAACGATTCCTCCTAATTGTTGCAGGTGCAGCACCGTTAATTCTTGGTCGCGCCAGTGAATCGTCCCTCCTGTTTTATCGGCAAAGCCTGCTAAAATTTCCAAAAGAGTCGTTTTTCCAGAACCACTGGGGCCGACAATCAGACCTAATTCTTGGGGGGCTAATTCGAGATTAATCCCCTGTAAAATGGGATTGAGAGCAGCGGGAGGATGATAAACCACATCTTTGAGATAAAGCATTGACAGGAAAATAACTGGAAATTAAGTCTAGAAACCCGTTTCTATTGTGACAGATTTTTTCATTCGCTCAAGGAGACTTTTGACCATGGTGCTGAGGTTAGGTTTAACGAAAAAAATGGCGATCGGTGCTTCCCTGGCTGTTATGGTAATGGTTAACTGGATTGGTCCCGGGTTAGCTGGAGATCCTTTCCGCAAAACCAATCCCCGACCGATTGGTGATAAGACCGAGGCCGCTTTTAACGCTATTTTTAAACAAGGTAACTATCTAGAGGCAAAAAAATTAATTGTTGAGGCCACAGAAAAGGAACCCCAAGAACCTTTGTCCCATGCTATGCGCGCCTCTCTTGCTTTTACCGACCAGGATTGGAACACCCTAAAAACCTACTCCGAGAAAACTAAGGAAGCGGCCAAGCAAATGCAGGCCAGCGACCCCTTAAGGGGAAATTTGTATCTAGCGGTGGGGAGTTTTTTAGAGGGAACCTACGTTTTTCAAACCGAAGGAGCAGTATCGGCTATCCCCAGATTACAACAGGTGTTTCAGTATTTGGAAACCGCAGAAAAGGTTAATCCTACGGATCCGGAATTGAACCTGTTAAAGGGTTATATGGATTTGATTTTAGCGGTTAATCTGCCCTTTTCTAGTCCCCAAGAGGCAATTCAACGGCTAGAAACCTACGGAAGTCCTGATTACTTGGTCGACCGAGGTATAGCTCTAGCTTACCGGGATTTAAAGCAGTATGATCAGGCTTTGCAGTTTATCGATAACGCTCTGAAAGCGACCCCCGATAATCCGGAATTAATGTATCTGAAAGGTCAAATCCTAAGAATTCAAGGCAATACGGATAAAAATACTGGCTCTTTGAAACTGGCATTGGATTACTTTAATAATGCCCTGAAAAAACAGGAACAACTCCCCGAATCGGTCAAAAAACAGTTAAATCGCGAACACCGTAAGGTACAGGAGGAGATTAAATCCCTAGAAAACACGGCTAGTCGCTAAAAAACGCCTAAAAATAGTCAATGTTTGTTTTTTTTATCAGTTATCAGCTTCTGAAGGCAAGAGGCAGCCGTCAAGGGTGCATCTCACATTTGCAGGAATACCGACAATCAGGAATTGTCAGTGACTCTTAGATGATGACAAATGTATCAGCAGCTGCGTGTAAGCATCTCACCGAAAAGCTAATGCGCTCCGGGGTTTGGGGGGTAGAACCCCCCAAAAGCTGGGATTGAGTGATAAAATCGGAAGTAATGCCCGATTTTAGCCGAGAGTTTTCCCGTAAAAATCCCAATTGGTAGATTTACAAAAATGAGATGCACCCGCCGTCAAATTTTGCCAAAACAGAAAATCTCCTCTTATGGTATATAAAGTAAAGGATTATTAAGCTTCGCGGAAGTTTATTAATTAAAGTTAAAAATATATTGACAAAAAAATTGGCTTGTGGTAGGGAGCAGAATTTAGCCAAACCTCCTAGCTGATTTCTTGTCAAGGGTTCACCTAAGTGTAATTGGAGATTTCATGACGGCAACGACGGATAAATTGCATGGGGAGTTGATCACCTCGATCGAGCCAGACTTTAAACTGAAAGATATTATTAAAAGCATTCCCAAAGAATATTTCCAGAAAGACCCAGTTAAAGCTTGGTTTGGAGTGATTACGAATATTTTGGCGGTCATTGCGGGTTATGCAATGCTAGTTTATTCTCCCTGGTATTTACTGCCTTTAGCTTGGATTTTCACGGGTACAGCTTTAACGGGATTTTTTGTGATCGCGCATGATTGCGGTCATCGGTCTTTTTCCAATCGACCCTGGGTTAATGATCTTGTCGGTCATATTTTCCTCTTACCGCTTATCTATCCCTTCCACTGCTGGCGTTTCCTGCATGATCGCCATCATACTAAAACTAACATGGTAACTATAGATAATGCTTGGGATCCGTGGGAACTAGAAGCTTTTAACTCGGCCAATCCCTTAGTGCGTCTCTTTTATCGCGGCATTCGCGGACGTTTCTGGTGGCTTGGTTCGATCGCCCACTGGGCTATTCTACACTTCAACATCGAACAATTCAAGGAGAACGAACGGGAAAAAGCGCGCTTTTCGATGATTGTCGTCCTAGTTTTTGCCGCTATTTTTTTCCCAACCCTAATTTTCTACACTGGTGTTTGGGGATTGGTTAAATTTTGGGTGGTACCTTGGTTTGTCTATCATTTTTGGATGAGTACCTTTACCCTTGTCCATCACACAGACCCCGATATTCAATTTTCCTATCCCGAAGACTGGAATCAAGCTTTAGCGCAACTAGAAGGGACAGTTCACTGTAGCTATCCCCGTTGGGTAGAAATTCTCTGTCACGATATTAATGTCCATATCCCCCATCATATCTCGACGGCGATTCCTTCCTATAACCTCCGCAAAGTTCACGCTAGTCTCAAAGAAAATTGGGGTAGTCACCTGAAAGAAACCGAGTTTTCTTGGGCATTAATGAAGCGAATTGTTGATTATTGCCATATTTTCGACTCCGAAACCGCCTACAAAACTTTTAAGGAAAGTCGCGGTTAAATCAGTTATCAGTGATCAGTTATCAGCTATCAGTGGGTAGGTTATCAGTTATCAGATTTGAGTTTTAAGTGACAGTATTAAATAGGGTTTGCGGCAAAAAGTTTTTCTTGGGGGCAGGGTGTGGGGTGTGGGGTGTGGGGTGTAGGGTTTTACCGATTTTCAGGTGGTCAACTACCTAATTTTCAGGGAAAAAGTCCCAGAATTTTCCCCCTGATCACTCCCAGTCCTGGACTTTTTGATTGACAAAAAGTCTAAAAGTCTTACCCAACAAGGTTTTTAGATTTATTCAGCCAACCCTAAATAGGGTCTGCGGCAAAAAGTTTATTGGTGGGGTTAGGAGTCGGTCGTCAGGAGTCGGTCGTCAGGAGTCGGGAGGGGAAGTCAGAATAACAGAATGACCTCGCACGTCTGGAAGCGGAACCCTTCGAGATCGAAGAGCGAAAGTGCAAGGGTTTTGAGTCCCTCGGATCGATTTCTCAACGTTTGTTTCTGGCACTTTTTGGGCTAAAAAAGTGCCAAAACCGTTTTCTAGTAAGGCTTTCAGTAATTTTCAGCAAACCCTAAATAGAAGTTTCCTACTGTCTTTTCATTGATTACTGATAACTTACCCACTGAAAAAAGATTACCAGGAACCGCGTTTACCATTGGGCATAACTGTTAACCAATTGGTTTTTGCTAGGGCGATTTGTTCTCGAGTTACTTGGGCATCAGAGAGATTAGCCCCGCAAAGATTAGCATCTTTGAGATTAGCGTAGCGAAGATGGGCGCCAGTGAGATTAGCCCCGCGTAAATCGGCCTTTTCTAGGTCTGCATAACCGAGATAGGCATTATTTAAATTGGTACTTTTGAGAATAGCTTGACTGAGATTAGCCCGGCCCAGATCCGCATTGGACAGATCTGCCCCTTGTAAATTAGCTCTTGTTAATTTGGATTGACAGAAATTGACGCCCACAAGTTTGGCTTTGGCCAGATTGAGATTTGGTAATTCCTCTTGGGCGAAATTGCGCCGGCCGTTATTGTAAGCATCGAGAAGCGCTTTTTCATCTAAGCGGGGTTTTTTCTTCAGTAAGGTTAGCTCTGTGCTGCTGCGGGCTTTACTTTTATTCAATACATTTGTATTAAACAGCGAAAAAGCCATCTGTCCCCCCAGCATATTATCTGGAGAGGCCTCTGGATTTTGATTTTTGGGACGAAATTTAGACTTGAGAGGGACAGAAACGGAGGAAGTGGCCATCGAACCTGAATTTTGTCGGGGGGGCTGGGAAGTAACCATTGGAGCGGCGATTAAACTTTGGGCTAGACTGTCGGCATAAGCCGTCATGTCTAAAGCATCCATTACCTCTTGAGCGGATTTGTAGCGATGACGGACAGAGACTTCCAGCATTGTTTTCAGGACTTTAGCAAACTGGGGACTCACCTTGACTAATTTTTCCCAGAGTAATTCACCTGTATTAATATCAACTTCGATCGCTTTAGGAGATTTGCCCGTGAGTAGATAGAGACAGGTAGCTCCCACCGCGTAGATATCACTAGCGTAAACGGGACGCATGGCCATCTGTTCGGGGGGGGCAAAACCTTGGGTACCCACGGCAAAATTAGTCAAAGCGGTTTGAGAATCGGCATTGGCCATGACGCTATTAACTGGATTTTTGACGGCCCCGAAGTCAATCAGAACCAATTTTCGGTCTGTTTGCCGACGAATTAGGTTAGCGGGTTTGATATCCCGATGAATTACCCTTTGCTCGTGGACATATTTCAAAATCGGCAAGAGTTCACTTAAAAACTGTTTGACTCCCGCTTCGCTAAACGGTCCGCGTTTTTTGACCTCTTGGTGCAGGTTATGACCTTTAACGTATTCTTGAACTAGATAAAACTCTTGATTATCTTCAAAATAGTCTAATAATCGGGGAATCTGCGGATGAACTCCCAGTTTTGCCAAGGTTTCCGCTTCTCGATCAAAAAGATCCTTAGCCATGCGAAAAACACTAGCATCTTTAGGGGGAGGTTGCAGTTGTTTGACCACACAGAGGGGCTTATCTGGTAGGGACAGATCCGATGATACAAAAGTTGCCCCAAACCCTCCTTTCCCCAAAATGCGTAGGGTTTGATAGCGGTCGTGCAGAAGAAGTTTTGAACCGCAACTCTCGCAGATTAACGCTGTCGGGGCGTTTTTTGGTTGAGTACAGTTGGGATTAAGGCAGTAGGTCATCTAGAATCACCAATTGACCGATACTTTTTTACTAACACACCTTAACAATGCACTTTAAGAGATTCTCCTCAAGGGGGGTATCTCCCAAAGTCTAAAACCAGAGGCCTCAGACAATCAAAGCGCCTGTAACGCCTTTTTTGTTTGACGCTCCCCGCTCTAAAGAGACGGGGATTCTTCGTTCATTGAGTCTCCGTTAGCAAGCAGGATTTCTCCAACCAACCAAGAGGGAATCTCTCCCGAAGCGTTTAAAGTTTGCGTGCGCCCCACGCTACTTAATCCCTTTTGCAAGATGTTTAAAGCGGCGTTTCTGTCTCGACAATCTGTGTATCCACAATGAGGACAAACATGGGTTCGAGTAGATAGCGACTTTTGGACTTTTTGTCCACAATTAGAACAATTTTGAGACGTATTATGAGGTGAGACAGCTATAGTTAACTTGCCGTATTTGTCCCCAAAATACTCTAGCCATTGCCTAAAAACAGACCATCCTGCATCGGTTATCGACTTGGCTAAATGACGATTTTTGACCATGCCTTTGATATTCAAGTTTTCATAGACGATTAAGTCGTTAGACTTAACTAAACGGAGTGCCACACTTTTGACAAACTCTTCTCGTTGCCTACTTACTCTTAAATGTTTCCGAGCATATCGCTTTCTAGCTTTGTGATAATTACGAGATTGTTTTTTACCCTTACGGTATTTCTTTGACTTTTTTTTGTTTAATCGGTTTAGTTGTTTTTCAGCTTTTCGATAGTAGTTCGGACAATCAATTTGATGGCCTTCGCTATCTACTAAGAAAAACTTTAATCCGACATCAATCCCAGTGGCTTTCTGGGAAGGTGTTAAAGGCTTAACCGTGTCTCTGGGGTCTAATTTAAGGCAAAACTGCACATAATAACCATCGGCACGATTCAGGATTCTTACCCGTTTAATCTGGTCTGGTTGATAGTAATTAATATCTCTAGAACCAATCAACTTAAGAGTGCCAATACCTTTTTTATCTGTAAAGGTAATATGGCGTTTATCTTTTGATAGCTTCCATCCAGATACTTTATACTCAACGGAACGGGAATGTTTTTTAAACTTAGGGTAGTTTTTCTTTCCTTTAACTTTATTTTGGCAATTATCGTAAAACCGAGTAATTGCCCGCAAGGTTCTTTCTACAGCAGTCTGGCAAGCATGGGAGTTTAAATCATCAACAAATTTAAACTCTTTCCTTAATGCTGTGTTGTATCGAAATAACTCTGTTTTGCCAACACCCTGATTATCCATCCAATAACGCAGGACTTTATTCCGAACAAATTGGGTTGTCCGTATTGCTTCGTTAATGCCTTCTATCTGATTAGGTTTTGGCTTAACCTTGTATTCTAGTACAAACATCTTGACACTGCTCGATCGAGTATCAACATCTTAACACAAAATTCCTTAAGTTGACAATACATATTTAAGGTGGAGCCGCCCGACCCTGCGCGGGCATGGCGGGGCTTGTACCCAAATTTTCGGTCAACTAATGTTAGCTTTTCTTGACAATTAATCATCCCTCATCGAAAATTTGGGTCTGAAACCCCGTCGTTCTACGACGGCTTTACTGTTAAATATTAGCACATTTACGAAATATATGCTAAAATGTGAGGTATGGAAAAAGCCTATTCGTTTCGATTTTACCCCACACCAACACAAGAGTCGCTATTGCGGCGCACATTGGGCTGTGTAAGATTAGTTTACAACAAAGCTCTCCACGAACGAACACAAGCTTGGTACGAAAAGCAAGAAAGAGTAGGATATGCTCAAACTTCTTCAATGCTAACCGATTGGAAAAAGCAAGAAGAATTAGAGTTTCTCAATGAAGTAAGCTGTGTTCCTTTACAACAAGGGTTAAGACATTTACAAACAGCTTTTACTAATTTCTTTGCTGGTCGTACTAAGTATCCTAACTTTAAGAAAAAACATCAAGGAGGAAGTGCCGAATTTACCAAATCTGCTTTTAAATTCAAAGACAAACAAATCTATTTAGCTAAATGCACAGAACCCTTACCTATTCGATGGTCAAGACAAATACCAGAAAGCTGTGAACCAAGCACAGTAACAGTCAGATTACATCCTTCTGGACGTTGGCATATTTCAATAAGATTTGATGACCCAACAATCCAGCCATTACCCCCAACCGATAAAGCCATCGGAATTGACTTAGGAATTAGTAGCCTAGTAATTACCAGCGATGGCGATAAAGTATCTAATCCTAAGCACTTTAAAAAGCATTATCGGAGACTGCGAAAGGACCCAAAAAGTCTTTCTCGAAAACAGAAAGGCTCAAAAAATCGGGAAAAAGCAAGAATCAAAGTAGCCAAGATTCACGCTCAAATCACCGATAGTAGAAAAGACCATTTACACAAGCTAACCACTCAATTAGTTCGTGAAAACCAAACGATTGTGGTTGAGAATTTAGCCGTCAAGAATATGGTCAAAAACCCGAAATTATCTCAGGCAATATCTGATGTAAGCTGGGGAGAAATCACTCGACAATTAGCCTATAAATGCCGTTGGTATGGGAGAAACTACATCGAAATAGATAGATGGTTTCCTAGCTCTAAAAGATGTAGTAATTGCGGGTATATTGCTGAGAAAATGCCGTTAAATGTTCGAGAGTGGGACTGTCCAGACTGTGGGACGCACCATGACCGAGATATTAACGCTAGTAAAAACATTTTGGCCGCAGGGCTTGCGGTGTCAGTCTGTAGAGCGACCATAAGACCAGAACAGAGTAAATCTGTTAAGGCAGGTGCGAAAAATCCTTCGGGAAAGAAGCAGAAACCCAAATCGTGAGGTTTGGGAATCGCCGTCCGTTTTACGGCGGCGAGGATGTCAACACTTTTTCACTTTTATCAAAGCGGCCCGGGCCTGTTCGCGGTCATCGAAATGGATTTTTTCCGTCCCCAAAATTTGATAATCTTCGTGACCTTTACCGGCAATAATTACTCCGTCTCCCGGTTGCGCTGCTTGAATAGCGGTGTCAATGGCCAAAGCGCGATCGCTAATTACCTGAACAGTAATTTCTGAGGGAATGCCAGCGACGATATCCTGAAGGATTCGTTCGGGAGACTCTGTGCGGGGATTATCGGAGGTAACTATGGCTAAATCTGCTAATTCTGCCGCTATTTTACCCATTAACGGCCGTTTTGTCCGATCTCGATCGCCGCCACAACCAAAAACACAAATCATCCGACCAGAAATAAAGGGCCGGGAAGCTTTTAAAACATTCTCTAAACTGTCGGGAGTATGGGCATAATCAACAATGACGCTGATATCTTGGTCGGGAGCGATGCTAACCCGTTCCATCCGCCCCGGTACTCCTGAAAACTGGGGAATTTGACCGATTACTTTCCCTAAATCTACACCACATTCTAACACTGCTGCCACCGCCGCTAAGAGATTAGCCAGATTATATTGACCCACCAGAGGAGAAGCAAAGGCTATTTCCCCTTGGGGAGTCACCATCACCCCTTGAACTCCCGTGGGTTGATAGTGTAAATCTTTAGTATAAAAATCGGCACGAGCATCGCACACACTATAGGTTAAAACCTGTTGAGGAGAGAGGGAGGCCGCTAAACGTTGACCGTAGGCATCATCAAGGTTAATAATCGCCTTACCTTGCAGATAATCGGGACTAAATAATTTAGCTTTAGCGGCAAAATAATCTTCCATATCGAGGTGATAATCGAGATGGTCTCTGGTGAGATTGGTAAACACCGTCACGGGAAAAGTACAACCCTGTACCCGTCCCTGGGCCAGTGCATGGGAACTAACTTCCATGACGGCGATTTCATTGCCGGCGCTCACCGCTTTGGCTAAACTAGCTTGTAACTCGTTAGCGAAAGGGGTGGTATGATTAGCGGTTTCTTGGAATCCTTGCCAACGGGTGTAAAGAGTCCCGAATAACGCGGTGGGAATCCCTGCTTGGCTGAGAAAATATTCAATTAAATGGGTGGTGGTGGTTTTGCCGTTGGTTCCCGTCACACCGATTAATTTTAGGGTTTGGGCAGGATAATGATAGAATTTAGCAGCGATCGCAGCAGCGGCAGTAACTAAATCTGCCACAACCATTACCGAAGCATCCTCCGGGGGGGGAAATTTAGCTGCGGCTGCCGGGGAGATAATCGCCGCTACGGCCCCGGTTTCCAAAGCGGAACGCCAAAATTCGCCCCCATCGACGCGAGTACCGGGTAAACCGATAAATAAATCTCCCGGTTGACAAGCATGGGAATTGGTGGAAATTCCTGTAATCTCGGTTTCTAAAGCGATAGGAGAAGAAATCGGGGAAACCAGAGGGATAGTTGTTAAAAGCTCTTGTAGTTTCATAGTCAGGATTGAATCTAGGGATTGCTGCTTTTAGATTAGCCGATTATCAAAGAGGTTCCTAGGCCGAAATGGGAAGTGGGGGTGTGGGGTGTGGGGTGTGGGGTGTGGGGTAGTGGGGTGTGGGGTGTGGGGAAGTGGGGTGTGGGGAAGTGGGGAAGTGGGGTGTGGGGTGTGGGGTGTGGGGAAGTGGGGAAGTGGGGTGTGGGGTGTGGGGTGTGGGGTGTGGGGAAGTGGGGAAGTGGGGAAGCTGTCTCATCACCCTATCACCCCAAAACCCTATCACCCTATCTCCTGCCTTTTGCCTTTTGCATGAGTGCCTTTTGCCTCCTGATATCTGCGATAAGCTAAAAAAAACAAGGCTATAGCTTGTCAACTATTGAAGATTTTCTGCTGACGATTTTCGGGATATTTATATGCAATTCGTCGATTTTCTGGCTCTCATTCATCCTGTCCTAGGGATAGTGGTCGTTTTCCCTATGATCGGCCTCGTAGTTAACTTTGCTTGGCAAACCCGTCAACGTCGCCTAGAAACCAATGCGGGAAATAAAAGTAAAATTCCCCCAGTGGTCGGGCCAGAACATCTACGCTGAGGCCTCTGGTTAACGGGTACAGTGGTAGGGGTTAACCTTTTAGCACTAGCTTACTCGGTCGTTTACGGTTTTAATGGTTTTGTCGATCAACAAAAAGATGGAAAATTAGACTCCTTTCAGGTCATTTTTGTGATTTTGATGTTTTTTGTCACCATTGCCTCTTTGGTCTGTCTCTACCGCGCTAGACAAGCTCTCTGGCGCGGAATTTTTGCCACCTTGACTGGCATGGGTTTAATTATTATCGGTTCTCAGGATGGGGTCTGGCGACTCTCTGACCAATGGTACTGGTCTCACTACTATATCGGCATGGCGGCATCATTACTGATGATTTTCTCTCTGGCAATTGTCGAAGATATCTATAAAGACCGTTCCCATCGTTGGCGCATCGCCCATACAATTCTCAATTGTATTGCTCTGGCTCTCTTTCTGGGACAAGCCATGAACGGTTCCAGGGATTTGCTGGAAATTCCCCTCAGTTGGCAAAAACCGGCAATTTATCGCTGTGATTTCACCAATAAAACCTGTCCTGAACCGAAATCCTCAACCCCGCTTATCGACCCGATAAGTTAAACTTTTTTAGGGACTGGGAGAGGGTGAGGCAGTCGGGAAATTAATCACACATAGAGACAGTCGGATCGGTATCGATGGGTTCCTCACACCAATTGGCAATCTTACCAAGTCGGGGAAATTGGGGTTTCAGGTCTTGGATTAAGTCAGTCCATTCTACCATTTGAGTAACAGCTACAGCACCGCTATTTGAGGCACAGTCTGTAATTTTGCCCCAATTTTTACCCCAGGCAGCACCGAAGAAATTACGATCACCAGTGTTACCGAGGGAATAGTCAGGAGCAAAGATAAACGCTTGTAGTATTTGGTTTCCTGTCAGACAAATTTGCGGATTGGGGGAACCTGATCCATTATCGGCATAAATTTGTAGATTGCCCGGTTTACAGTCAGACTCACCAGCACAATTGTGTTCGATGGCACCTTGAATATTACCTCTAACATAGAAAACTACCCGTTGCCCCCGAGTAATGGTAATCTTATCGCCAACACTCAAGTTGATTTTATTAACGATATACTCGTACACTTGTACGCTTTGACCGTTAATCGTGCGGGTAGTGGGTGTGTCTCCCGGTCTGGGAAAAGTTTGAGAAGTATTAAGTAGCGGAATGTTCTGACCAGGGGGAAGGCCGGTGGGAATCGGCGGTAAATTGGGGAAAAACACACCGACAAATTGTGCTTCGTAGTCGCGACTGGGTGCGGGTGTGGGCTGTTTAATCTTATCTTGTCTGTTATCACATTCTGGCCTCGCCACAACCTCCACCACATCCCCTTCAAATTTAGCATCACCGTCCGCCGTTCCCTCACTTATCCATAAAGCTGGGACCGTGGTGCGGTTAAATGCGAGGGGAGGGGCATCAAGAATAGGGATAGTTACCACCACACGGTTACGGGAGGCGGCATTGTCGTCACTATCTCTATTGATAGCAATGTTAGTTAGGTCTATTGCGGCACTTTTGCGGGAAAGTCCTTCGAGGGTGAGAACTCCCTGCCCGGACACAGGATTATAATCATATCCAACCACGCGATAATAACGATTATTACCGAGATCAACCCATTTATCTTCGCTCAAATCTTTTAATTCAGGGATTTTTGCCTTCAAGGTAGCAGCATCGTTGGGATTACTACAGGAGGGGGCGGCGTCGACTAATTTTTTTAAATGTCTTTGTAAATTGGTACTGGGATTAGTAACCACTTCGGCGTTCTGCCAACAATCGCCACCAGGAGGACAATTCCTGTCAACCGTCGCCATAACTCGAACACTATTGAGTAGATCCTGCACGCGAGCCAGCCCCACTTCGGAACTTGTTAAACTATCAGCCCGGGCTTTTTGGGCAATTACTTTCGATTGGTCCCCTTGGGCGCGCATGATCATAGTCATTCCTGTCACCATCAGGATAAGTCCAATTAACACGGCAAGAGGCAAGGCAAACCCTTTTTCCTTATTAGCCATCAGGTGAAGACATAAACGATTGTTCATAAGCCAGTCCATCTAAGAATGGTTACTCTTACTATAATACTGTCAAGTTTTGGTCAAGTGACAACTGTGATAATACAGGAATAGCCATGTGAGTAAAATCACAGACAAAAGCCAGTTGATACGATAATCAGTCATTAATTTTTCGATAAGTATTTTCGATTTTTGACTGAACTAAAGGGCTGTTTTTCGATTCAGAATTGCCCGACAAATCAAGCCTATCCCCCGAAAAAAGCTGATAATTAACAACCAAAGGGATTGTAATTCTCCTGCCGTATTTTTCAGATCCCAGCGCTGGGGAAGACAGAATAAAAAAGTAATTAGTTTTCTCTGGTCTGATAGGCTAAGTGGCTGGAATTTAAGGGTTGCTTGCCAGATTTTTCCTCGTTTTTCTAGATTGACTAGATGAGACGATAGGCACAAATCTTCGCCTAAAATATCTAGGAGTAATTTTTCTGAGTAGATGGGTTCCCTCAGGTGAATTTCTGCCCCTATTTCTGAAAGTTTTTTCAGATTGCCCTGTCTAATTAGGGTCTGCTGAAAAAGTTTTTGCCGCAAACCCTAAATAACTTCATAACCTTTGGCAGAGATAGCAATTCCCGTGAAATAGTCTTCACTAATAGATTCTGTATTGAAGTAGTCCACTTCGTCTAATGCTTTTCTTCTGACAATAAAAGAAGTGCCAGCACAGACAGGACTACCCACCCCATCTTTAGCTGGTTGGATATGACGATAAAATAATTCTTCGTCGGGAGTAACGATATTTTCTAAACCTAAGTTATGGGCGATAGGATCAGCATTATAAAAGCTTTGGGGAGTTTGCACTAGGGCAATTTTAGGGTTTTGAAACCAGCCAACAGTTCTTTCTAAAAAGTTACGACAAGGGATAAAATCTGCGTCAAAAACTACCACTAATTCCCCTTGTGTTTGTCTGAGAGCATGGTTTAAATTGCCTGCTTTAGCGTTTTTTCTATCCTCACGAGTTAGATAATGACAATTTAATTTTTCTGCCAATTGATGAATTTCTGCTCTCTGGGTATCATCGAGAATATAAATATTTTTATGAGGATAATTAAGGGCTTGACAACCAATAATAGTTCTTTTGAGTATGAAGGCTGGCTCATTATAGGTGGGAATCAGGATATCTACCGTGGGCAAATATTGTTTATTGATCACTGCTTGGCTATAAAAATCAGCTTCTTTGCGTCTATCTTTTGTGGTTAAGACTAAAACTAACTGAATTATGCTACCACTTAAAACTATCATCTCAATGCCTAAAAGCAGTAAACTAAAAAAGGTATTGAGAGGAGTAGAAAGATTTAAGGTGGCCAGAATTCTCCAAACTAGATAGCGCAGGGTGATAGCGAGAGTGATAGAAATAATGACTAATCTTGACCAAACTTGCGGACGCGGAGAAAATAAAATGATTAACTGCGTAAAAATTAGCAGGATAACTGTGGGTAATAATAATTGATAGCTATGAGCAACCGTGGGAACTTTAATCCAAGCAAATGGATTAAAAAAATCTTCTACTAAGCCAAGGATTAATCGCTAAATATTGTGTTCTGGCCAAGATAATGATAAACTGACCATCATTAGCCCGCCGATCACTGCTAACATAATTAAGATAACTGATATTATCGCTAAAATCGACTTGAATACGGAGGAATACACTGGTTTTTGAGGGAACGGAAAAATCGACTCTTGGTTAGACATAAATCCCCTTCTGAGTAAATAAATCTAACTACATTTTACAATTCTTAACAAAAACCTGGGCATTGGGCAGCTTTCTCATACTTGGGAATGATACTAAATCGTTTTATGGGAAACCCTTGGAACGCATTTGCGGAGGTTCTACCTTGGAACGAGACAAATCGAACTTTAAAAACCCAGTTATGGATTGTTGCTCCCTACACCCTACCCCCCACACCCCACACCCTGTCTCACTTTCAATCTGCTTGTCACCCCGTCAGGAACATAGTATACTTTGGTTAACCGTGAGGAAAAATTAATCTATGATAGCCGTCAAAATCGCCGTTGTTAGCGCTCTCGTTTTAGTTGTGGTCAAATTCGTCGCTTCTGTTCTAGGCAAAGGCAATATACCCCTACTTAATCAGGCTGTCACCGTGATTTTAAGCCTTTTTATCGGTTTTGAGTTGATTCAACTAGGACAAGCGGTGATTGAAAAGATTAATTAAGGGTAATCGGCTCTCTTGGATGGTGTGTGATCAACAGGATTGATCGTCGAGATTGCCAGTATAGACTAGATGCTGCCGTCAACCTTTGGTCAAGCTGTTGCGATACAATCCAGCAAAGACAAGAGAGCCTGTTTACAGAACCGATCGATCGCTTTAGGTAGTGTACTCGGCGTTAATTTTGACGTAATCGTAACTAAGATCGCAACCCCAGGCCGTACCTGTTCCCGAACCGTTACCGATACAGATAGACATTAAAACGGTATCTTCTCGTAAATAAGCCCCGCTTGCTGCCGCTTTCAGGTAATTACTGGCACTAGCTCGATCGAACGCCAGAGGTTGGCCATTTTCCATCATCACGAAGTCGCCTAACTTAATTTGCAGATCCTCTTGATGGAAGACTATCCCGGCCCGGCCCGCGGCCGCCGCAATTCGTCCCCAGTTAGGATCTCGACCGAAAACCGCCGATTTTACCAAGGAAGAACCGGCAATGGTGCGAGCAATCTGACGAGCGGACTGATCATCGGCCGCCCCCGAAACCCGCACTTCCATTAAACAGGTGGCCCCTTCGCCATCCCGGGCGATCGCTTTCGCCAAGTATTGACAAACTTCCGTTAACATGGCCTCTAACTTTTGGGCATCCCGGCCCATTTCTGTGATGGCTGTGGTGCGCGATTGACCGTTAGCCAAGGCGATCAGACTGTCATTGGTACTGGTGTCCCCATCCACCGTGATCTGATTAAAACTTTTATTGGCCGCCCGACTTAACATATTTTGCCAGAGAACCGTCGATACTGCGGCATCACAGGTAATAAAGGAGAGCATCGTCGCCATATTCGGGTGAATCATCCCCGATCCCTTGGCAATTCCCCCAATTGTGACCGGACGACCCTCGATAGTGGTTTGCAAGGCGATCGATTTGGGGACTAGATCCGTGGTCATAATCGCCCGGGCCGTGCTTTCGCCACCATTTTCCGACAATAAACCCACTAAGGTCGGTAAAGCGGCGGTTAACGCATCCATGCGAATCCGTTGCCCGATGACTCCTGTAGAAGCCAGCAAAATTGCATCGGCGGGAATCCCTAAAACTTGGCTCAAGGCGGCGGCACTATCGAGGGCATCTTGCCATCCAGCTGCCCCCGTGGCGGCGTTTGCTTGGCCGGCATTACACAAAATCGCCCTGGCGCTGGCTTTAGTTTGTAGGCGTTGACGGCAATAATCGACGCAAGCGGCCCGCACTTGACTGGTGGTAAAGACTCCGGCGGCGATCGCTTCTGTTTCCGAGACAATTAGGGCTAAATCGGGCAAACCGGACGGTTTTAGCCCCGCGGCCATCCCTGCGGATTTAAATCCTTTTGGGGCCGTGATCCCCCCCTCTATTTCCTGCCAATCGGCCATTTTATCCCGTCTCCTACTCAAATTCGACACTCGATTTTGACTCTCCCCCGCTAACCGCTCGCCCGGTGTAGCGGGGGATTCTCGGTTCTTAGGCTTTTAACTAGATCGACCTGGTTTAACCCGGTCGATCCCCGTCAGATCGCCTCCGCGAGCGTTTTCTAACACGGTCAGTCCGACCGCATTTTTTCCTCGGTTCTCGATTACCTTCGCTGATGCCGTGTCTCTTGGTTCGATGTTACCGCAAGAATCACACCGGTGGACTCTTTCCGATAAGGACTTTTTGCCGGTAATCGCGCCACAATTCGGACAATCCTGGGAAGTTCCGTTTTTATCGACTTTAAGATAATATTTTCCCCGTTTCCAAACAACAAACGGTAGTATCTCGTTAATAAAACTACCGATACCCGAATCTAGAGATTGTTTTCTAACGATTCCTCTAGACCAGGAAACGAAGTTAATATCCTCAACGAAGATATTATCAGCAAAATCGCCAAGGTAATGAGCTAACTTAAAATGCCAATCTCTACGAGTATTAGACACTTTCTCGTGTAATCTTGCTATCTTCTCTTGGAGTTTTAACCAATTGTTCGAGCCTTTGACTTGATGTTTCAAGCGTCTTTGTAGCAATTTAAGCTTACTCTGTACTTTCAACAAAAATCGAGGGGCTTTGATTAAATCTTCCCGTGAAGTAGCGACAAAACTTTCAATTCCCGCGTCAATTCCTAAACAGGTCTTCCCTACTGTCATATCGGGAACTAATTCCGTAGATTGGAAGGAAACCGAAACGTAAAATCCCGACGCTTTTTGGATAATTCGAGCTTGTTTAGGCTCGAACCCAGACGGGTATTCTCTAGATGGCCGTATGCTAATTTTTCCTAATTGTGGAAAATTCAAACATCCATCCCCTAGAAAGTTTTTTGACAGCGCAGGAAAAATAAAACTTCGCATCTTTTTTTTGAATCTAGGAAAGCCGAAGCCTTTCGACTTCATCTGGTTAAACGCCTTATCTAAAGTTTTTAAGACTTGCTGTAAAACTTGAGCGTTAACCGTCTTTAATATCGGGTAAACTTTTTTAGCTTCCGTTAGATTTTTAGCTTGAACGAAGTAATTAGGATAGGGTTCATCCGCAGGAATTATGTACTCGGAAACTAACGAACAACGATCCGCAAGACACTTTCGAGAGTTCAACCAATCTTTTCGCTCCGCCAGCGCGTAATTGTAAACGCTTTTGGCAACATCAAGAATGTGGATGATCTCCCGTTCCTGTTGTCTGTTTACCTTTAGTTTGTACTGGTAGGTAAGCGTTATCACTGTCGTTCGTTTCGTGATGTACAACTAGATTATAACACTTACCGCCTAATATGTCAACTGATTACAATCATGAATTTTGCTCTGTTTATAGACTTACCGCTCAGGTCGTATTCGTCATCAAATACCGACCATTGCTATTAACAATGAAATCTTAGCCCGACTTCAAGAAATTTTTGTGTCAACGTCACAAAATGGGAAAGCGTGTTGCTTGATTTCAACGGTGAATCGGATTACGTTCACCGGATTATCGATGACAAACCTGACATCGCTTTATCCAAATTAATCGCTAACCTTAAAACAGTTAGTAGTCCCATTAATTAGAAAGGAATTTCTGGATTTGGCGGCAAAGTATTTCGACAATAAACCTTATTTTTGGACGGGAGGTTATTTCGTGGCTAGTTGTGGAGGTGTTACTGTCGAACAACTAAAAAAATACGTCGAGAACCAAAACTCCCCGAAAGTGGAAACCCTACCGCGTTAGTTTCATTCTGGTCGCGATTCATCTCCCGTTAACCGCTACGCGGTTTAACGGGAGTCCTCTCGCGACCTTGAGATAGCAATTGACACACTCCCACCGTCAAGCTACGGTTGCGGGTTGGGGAGAAGGGAGAAGAGAGCGGGGGGAGCATAAATAAAAATAATCCAGGAGTCTCGGAGTCTCCCTTGTCCTGATTAAGCTGTCTCTTGGGCAGCGGCTAATTCTGCCAGTTTTTCCTGTTGATCCTTGGCGATACAGGATTGGATCACCTCTTCGATATCGCCGTCTAAAATGCGATCGAGGGAAAAATTCTGATTTAAGCGATGATCGGTGAGACGATTATCCTTATAGTTATAGGTGCGAATTTTTTCCGAACGCGAACCAGTTCCCACCTGAGAGCGTCGCATGGAACTGACCGCTTCCTGTTGTTCCTGTAACTTCATATCGTACAGTTTCGCCCGGAGAATCTGCATGGCCCGTTCCCGGTTTTGCAATTGCGATCGCTCCTCGGTACAAAAAACTCGGATTCCCGTGGGTTTATGGATTAAATCGACGGCAGTTTCCACTTTATTGACATTTTGACCGCCTGCACCCCCGGATCTAGCCGTGGTTAACTCAATATCCTTGGGATCGATATGCACTTCCACATCGTCCACTTCTGGCATAATCGCCACGGTAGCGGTAGAAGTGTGGACGCGACCACTGGCTTCCGTCAGAGGAACCCGCTGCACCCGATGGACTCCCGCCTCAAATTTCAGCTTACTATAGACGTTATCGCCTTTAATCTCTAAAATTGCCTCTTTAAATCCTCCCATATCCGCCTGAGATTCACTCAAAAGGCTAACTTTCCAGTTTTGAGTTTCGGCATATTTTGAGTACAAGCGAACTAAATCCCCCGCCCAAATACTGGCCTCATCACCTCCGGTCCCAGCGCGAATTTCTAGCATGATATTCTTTTCATCGAGGGGATCCCGGGGCAGCAGCAGAATTGTTAATTGGTCTTCCAAAGTGGCGATTTTTTCCTCTAATTCTGCCACTTCTAGGGCGGCCATTTCCCTTAATTCGGGATCGCTGGCGGATTCTTTGAAGATTTGTTTCGCACCGATTAAATCCTCTTGACTTTTTTGCCAAATTTCGTAAGTGTTGACCGTTTCCTCTAGGGAAGCGCGGGATTTGGCCAGACGATGCAATTCACCCGGATTACCGGTGACATCGGGATCCGCTAGACGACGGGTTAATTCTTTGTAGGTCTGTTCTACAGATTGCAGTTTGTCTAGTAAATAACTTTCAGCCATAATCGATAGCCACAAATAGGGTTAAACGGGGTTAATTGGAATATAACCCGCAAATTCACTGGATTAGAAGCGTCTAACAGATAATAGAGACGCAATCCTTTTAATTGTCTTAATTTTCTTGGTTTGGGGTTCTTCGAGCCTGGAAAAATCCCGCCCAACTGCTGACAGTCAGTCAGTTTTGCTAATACTTAGAAATATTTTTGGGCCAGCAAGCGGCAAGGGAAGACATTTTTTTCTTAACCAGATTATTCCTATATCTGAAACTATCATTTTTTGGCCGGTTTGAGCAAGTAATGTTAAATCCTGTTTAAAAGCAGGGAGCAGGGAAGTGGGAAGTGGGAAGTGGGGGATTGGGGAAGTGGGGGATTGGGGAAGTGGGGGATTGGGGAAGTGGGGGATTGGGGAAGTGGGGAAGTGGGGGATTGGGGAAGTGGGGAAGTGGGGAGCTTTTTTGCTGTGATCAGTAAACGGTAAAGAGTAATCAGCGAACTGAAAACTCAACTCTGATCACTGATAACTGATCACTGATCACTGATCACTGAATACTAAACCTGCTGGAAAGGGCTACAAAAAATGCTAGGATTGCCACAGCACAGAGAAAAGTGAAAGAAAGGAATATAACTTTACATGGAAGAGTTTGACAAGTCAATATCCTTTGATGGCAGGGATATTCGACTAAAAATAGGGCTTTTAGCCCCCCAAGCTGGCGGTAGTGTTCTGATCCAATCGGGAGAAACGGCGGTTTTAGTGACAGCAACCACAGCCAAAGCCAGAGAAGGAGTAGATTTCCTGCCCTTGACCGTTGATTACGAAGAAAGATTATACGCCGCCGGGCGCATCCCGGGAGGATTTTTGCGTCGTGAAGGTCGTCCCCCGGAAAAAGCAATTCTGACCGGTCGTTTGATCGATCGCCCCCTGCGTCCCCTATTCCCCAATTGGATGCGGGATGATATCCAAGTAGTCGCTACGACCCTCTCAATGGATGAGGAAGTCCCCCCGGATGTTTTGGCCGTTACTGGGGCTTCCGTGGCGGTTTTGTTGGCAGGTATTCCCTTCCAAGGACCGATGGCAGCGGTGCGCGTCGGTTTGTTGGGGGATGAATTTATCATCAATCCCACCTACAAGGAAATCCATAACGGAGAATTGGATCTAGTGGTGGCCGGTAGTCCCGAAGGGGTGGTGATGATCGAAGCGGGAGCTAATCAGTTACCAGAACGGGATATTATTGAGGCGATCGATTTTGGTTATGAAGCGGTCCGCGACCTGATCACCGCTCAACGGGAATTGATCGATCAGTTGGGTATTCCCCTCGTGACCCGAGAAGCGCCGGCAGTAAACGAAACCGTGCAGAATTTCCTGAGAGAACAAGCTAAAGAGGAAATTAAACAGATTCTCTCTCAGTTTACCCTCAGCAAAACCGAACGGGATGAGAAATTAGAGGCGATCGAAAATCGGATCAAGGAAACTATCACCGCTCTCCCCGACGAAGATACCTTAAAAGCTCCAACCCTGGAAGAACCCAAGTTAATCGGTAATCTCTTTAAGGATCTGACCAAAAAACTGATGCGCGCCCAAATTATTG
Source organism: Microcystis aeruginosa NIES-843 (assembly GCF_000010625.1). Lineage (NCBI taxonomy): Bacteria > Bacillati > Cyanobacteriota > Cyanophyceae > Chroococcales > Microcystaceae > Microcystis > Microcystis aeruginosa. The sequence goes on along the minus strand of NC_010296.1, from coordinate 4,903,124 downwards.
AGGATGGGGTGCGGGTTGATGGTCGCCAACTGGACGAAGTACGGCCGATTTCTTGCCGGGTAGGAGTTTTACCCCGTCGGGTTCACGGTAGCGGTTTGTTTAATCGCGGTTTAACCCAAGTGCTTTCGATCGCCACTCTTGGCACCCCCGGTGATGCTCAGGATTTGGGCGACGATCTCCATCCCGAAGACGAAAAACGCTATCTTCATCACTACAATTTCCCACCCTTTTCCGTCGGTGAAACCCGTCCCATGCGTTCTCCCGGCCGTCGAGAAATCGGTCACGGTGCTTTAGCGGAAAGGGCGATCGTACCTGTCCTTCCCCCACAGGAGGAATTTCCCTATGTGTTGCGGGTGGTGTCGGAAGTCCTCTCTTCTAATGGTTCCACCTCCATGGGTTCCGTGTGCGGTTCTACCCTGGCGCTGATGGATGCCGGTGTTCCCCTGAAAAAACCCGTTAGCGGTGCGGCCATGGGTTTAATTAAAGAAGGGGAAGAAGTGCGGATTTTGACCGATATCCAGGGTATCGAGGATTTTCTGGGAGATATGGACTTTAAGGTGGCTGGCACTGATTCTGGCATTACCGCTCTCCAGATGGATATGAAAATCCCCGGTTTAAGCATGGAAGTGGTGGCCAAGGCGATCGAACAAGCTTTACCGGCCCGCAAACATATCCTCGAGAAGATGTTAGCGACCCTAGAAAAACCGCGCACGGAATTATCTCCCCACGCACCCCGGTTATTGACGATCAAGATCGATCCGGACCTGATCGGGTTAGTCATCGGGCCAGGTGGTAAGACGGTTAAAGGGATTACTGAACAGACCGGCACGAAAATCGATATCGATGACGATGGTACTGTCACCATTTCCTCCACCGATGGGGAACAGGCCGAAAAAGCTAAACGACTGATTTACAATATGACCCGCAAACTCAATGAGGGTGAGGTTTATCTCGGTCGCGTGACTCGCATTATCCAAATCGGTGCTTTTGTGGAAGTTTTGCCGGGGAAAGAGGGAATGATCCATATTTCCCAATTGGCCGAGGGACGCGTCGGTAAGGTCGAAGATGAAGTGGCCGTCGGGGATGAGGTGTTAGTCAAGGTACGGGAGATCGATAGTAAAGGTCGTCTCAATCTTACCCGTCTCGGTATTCATCCCGATGAGGCCGCCGCTGCCCGTAAGGCTGCTACTGTAGTCTAGGTGAATTTTTTGTTCATGGTTAACTCTCGATCGCTCGATCGAGGGTTTTTTTATCGCTAAAATTGCCTCATACTAAATCCAGTTATTAAAAACTGATTATTTATTCTCCCCTTTGCCTTTTGCCTGTCTGATATGTAAACTATACTCAACGGATTTAGTATAAAAACAGCAATAGAGACGCAAAAACCACGCCTCTATCACGGTATTTTCCCTAGATATTGTTTCTGACTACCAGCTAGACTTGACCACACCGGGTAAAAGACCTTGGTGGGCCCATTCCCGTAAAACGTTGCGGGATAAACCAAAATCGCGATAGTATCCTCTCGGTCTGCCGGTCGTTAAACAACGGTTGCGGTGACGACTGGGGGCGCTATTGCGGGGTAATTCCTGTAATTTTTGGTGAATTGCCAGTTTTTCTTCAAAATCTTCGGCAGTACGGAATTGTTCTTTTAGTTCCGTCCGTTTAGCTTCGTATTTTTGTCTGAGACGAGCGCGTTTTTTCTCGCGTTCTACCATCGATTTTTTTGCCATGGGGTTTCTCGAAAAAGATTTAACCTGTAAAGACAGCATTTCCCATTATAACCTGAATCTCTCCTTGGCCGTTAGACGATAATTCTACCCGCTTCCTAACACCGGTGACAAAAGCAACATTTGTTGATATTAATTCTTAAAGTCCTAGTTGCAAATTTTCTATGTCTGAACCGCCTCAATTTCTCCAACAACGTCTTTTTTATCAAGGTCGCGTCTTTCAATTTGAAGTCTCGAAACTGCGTTTACCTAACGGTGTCGAGGGAGAATGGGAATGTGTCCGTCATCCGGGTGGCGCTTTAGCAGTTCCAATCACCAAGGAAGGTCAATTGGTTTTAGTACGTCAGTATCGATTTAGTTTGCAAGCTCGAATTCTGGAATTTCCCGCCGGAACGATCGATGAAGGAGAAGACCCCGCTACGACGGTAAAACGAGAATTAGAGGAAGAAGCGGGCTATCGGGCGCACAATTGGCAATCTTTGGGTAAATTTGCCCTGGCACCAGGTTATTCCGATGAATACATCTATGCTTTTCTAGCCCAGGATCTGGAAAAATTAAGCTTGCCCCCCGCTCAAGATGTCGATGAAGATCTGGAAGTGGTTTTGATGAGTTTTGAGGAAATGGAATCGGCGATCGCACGGGGAGAATCGATCGATGCTAAAACTATTACTAGCTTCTATCTGGCCCGTTTAGCCGCTATAACTGGACTTCCCCGTTGACAAAAGGCCATAACCTGTGCTGTAGGAGGAATTGAGAGAATTTCTGCTCCCCCGTTACTGGGTATAAATTAAGGAAACCCCCAATCAATCTAACGCATGATTGTTGCAGTTCAGTGGGTCGAGTTATCTTAGCAAAACGATAACTTCCCTCTCTAATCGTACATTCTACTGTGTTCAAGGAAATCGTCCCCAAGTCCTCCAATAAAGTCCGAAAGTAATATATAGGACTTACGCACTGTACAAATTCACCATGATGTGCATGAATGAAAATCGGTCGTTTCAGACTTTTGGCGATTAACTTCCCAACGATAGCGGTCGCTCAAAAGTCATCAAAAAATCACGTTAAAATGCCTGAAACCCATACCTCATATTTGGTCAATCCTGTCAATGCGTAAGTCCTAATATAGTCTAATCCTTCTAGCGGTTTTACTAATTCATTGATTTTCTTTTACGTTGGTTAAAATTCCTCTATCGCTTACCCAGACCACATTCTCAATCCCCCAACCTTTTCTGACTTTCTCAATTTGTCTGGCTAAGGTGGCACTATCGGATGTGTTTCCTTCAAAGACTTCTACCGCTATCGGACAAGCCTTAGCCTAACATAGTAGGCCAAAAACTATCTGAGTTTTCCCTTTCTTTTTATCTCGATTGTAACGCCCCTTGGAGAGCCAGTTTCAAATTGTCGATAATATCATCGGGTAATTTTGAGAGGTTGGCCAGGGTTCTTTTTTTGACTTGATCTCCTTCTCGGTAAGAATCAGGTCGAAGAACGGCGGGGGGGAATTACGGTTAGGAACTTTTTCTATATACATGACTACCATTCTAGCAAATGGAGAGAGTTCTGGTCTATTAAGAAGTATGGTTCTTCGTTACTTGGTATGGTTTGATCGGGTGGCATAAATCGACTAAATCCTTATCTGGCAAGAGACTTAATTGATTAGCTCGTTCTAGATCGAAAACAATTGGCAAAAATCGAAGCAATGTCTTTATATATAAGGGTTTCATCCCTTATAACCCCCCTCCATTGCATAACAAAAACCGAAGAACCAGAAGTATTACAAATTCCATGGGTACATCAAGAGAAGTTAATGGGTGTATCCATTGATGGATAAGGGTTTTCGGCTCTTGTAGTAGATATGTATGGAGGAAGTTCAGAGATACAAGAACTCAGTCGAAGTTTACACAGACTGTGAGTCTCAGCTGCCTCAGAAGGTCACGCATATCACCCAAGCCAAGGGTTCTCGCCTGGACTTGAGCGAAACGGTCTTGAACCATCTACTCCCGTGTCACCTCGTTTTCAGGCTCTTGAAAATATTGCTTTTTTTTCTCAAAGAAAGTAAACTCAAATGTATTGTAAATGTATTTTAGATGAATTATGACTCTATATCTAGTAGAGGATGATCGACAAGAAAGGACAAAAGAAGAGGTGAGCGAGATATTGGAGCGCATTGCCACACTCGCATCAAAATCGCAGGGAGAGTTAATCGAAGCCCTAATCGGTGAAACAGAGGGGCGGTTATTCCTGATTATCAAAGCGATCGATCGCGCCTCCCTCGAACAAGTACTAGAAAACGCTGGGCTAAGTTGGCAACTAATCAAGGAAATGCGCTTGATTGGGCAGGACTTAGCCACTGTGCGAGAGCGCAAAGACAAAGCCAACTATCTAGTACAGTGGAATTTACCTCCGGGGCTAACGATGGAAACTTACCTGCAACGAAAAGCGGAGAAAACCCCCCTTTATGCTCAAGTGCCTGAAGTCAGTTTCGAGCGTACATATATTTGCGAAGACTTGAGTAAATGTCTCTGTTTCTACGATAGTCCCGATGAAGCGGCGGTGAAAAGAGCCAGAGAAGTGGTCGGCGCACCTATAGATAGTTTGACCTCGATTGAAAATATTCACCCCTAGGAGAGAACAATTATGCTCGCTCGAGGCTCCGAAATCAGTTCTTTTCTAGAAGAAAGAGCCACTGACCTCAACAACGGTACAGCTAATCTCAACGTCGGTTTGGCCCTAACCAAGCTAGGAGAATCGGGCTGGTTCGGCTATGCTATACCTGAAAGCTTAGGGGGTCGGGGTGGCTCCTTATTACAGGCAGTAGAGGCGATCTCCTCTGTGTCCCAATGCTGCCTCACCACCGGTTTTGTTTTCTGGTGTCAGCGCGTCTTCATTCAATATCTGGCGGCCAGTAATAACACTTACCTACAAAACAAAATTCTACCGGCTGTTCTCAAGGGAGAGATAGCCGGAGCGACAGGACTCTCTAACGCGATGAAGTACCTCGGCGGTATCGAGGAGCTGCGTTTACAAGCAAAGATCGAGGGAGAAAACGTCACTGTTAATGGCTTCCTGCCCTGGGCCTCTAATCTCGACTCTAAGGGAGAATTTATAGTGGCCGTTGCCGCTCAAACTAGATCTGGACAAACTCTTATCCTCGCCCTTCCCTCCTTCGCAGAGGGGTTAAAACGGGGTGAAGACCTACAATTATTGGGTTTACAAGCTTCCCGCACCAGTACCCTTGAATTCGATCGAGTTCAGTTATCTCACGACTGGATTATCAGCTTGGAAGCAGCAAAATTTTTACCCTCAGTCCGCCCCTGTTTCTTGCTGTTACAATGCGGACTGGCCCTTGGCATTACGCGTAAATCCCTTGGGGAGACGGAGAAAAATTTAGGGGGAAAGGCAGCGGTAGCCAGCGATCGTTATTTCTTCGCCCGGGAGCGTCTGACTCGTCTAGAAAAGACAATCGTGCAATTCAGCACCCTAGAAAGCTTCGATCTCGCACGAACACGCGAACTATTCACCCTCAGAGTGGACATTACCCGGTTAGCGGTGGAATCCGTAGGGTTAGAAGCGGAAATTAAGGGAGGAAAAGGCTATTTCCGTAATAGCGACACGGCGCGACGGCTGCGGGAGGTCGCCTTTTTACCGGTGTTAACTCCGAGCCTGATTCAACTGGAAAGAGAGTTACAACGTCAGTCCTCTAGCGATAAAATTTTCACTGGCGAACTCGATCGAGCGGGGGTGAGGGAATGAGTATCGCCACTGATTACCCCGTCCTCACCCTCAAAAATCTCCATAAACGCTATAAAACCCGCCATGGCTACCGTACCGTTTTTGAGGATATTAACCTACAGGTGCGCTCCGGTGAGGTGGTTTGTTTGCTCGGGGCTAGTGGTTGCGGTAAATCTACCCTCCTTGCTACCGCCGCTGGTTTGCAAAGTGCCGATGGCGGAGAAATACAATTGCACTCACGACCCCTACAAGCCCCAGACATCCGCAGCTCGATCGTCTTTCAATCCCCCGCCCTTTTACCTTGGTTAACCGTTTGGCAAAACGTGGCTTTTGGTTTGAAATTAAAGCGGATGCCCCGCCTCGATCATCAGCAATTACGGGAAAGGGTTCACATCGCCGTTAAAAGCGTCAAACTAGATGGCTTCGAGCGTGCTTATCCTCATCAACTATCCGGCGGTATGGCTCAGAGAGTTTCTCTAGCCCGCGTCCTCGCCCGCCGCCCCTCTCTCCTGCTCCTGGATGAGCCGTTTAGCGCCCTCGACGCGATCACCCGTTTCGAGATGCAAAAACTCCTCCTAGAAGTCATAGCTCTCTATAACAGCACGGTTCTCCTCGTTACCCACGACATCGACGAGGCCCTATTAGTGGCCGATCGAGTTCTTCTCATGGGCCGTCATCCGGTGGGCATCCGCCGAGAATGGACCATCTCGATGCCGAAACCCCGTTTCGAGTCAGCCAAGCTTTTGAGTGATCTACGCCGGTCAATTTTTCAAGAATTAGCCCTTGTCATGACACTGTAAATCCATGAACCTACACCATAATTGTGCTTGTTGCGGCATGAGCCGTCGAGATTTCCTGAAACTTTCGGCACTGTTTACCAGTTCCTTCGGAGCAGCGATCGCCGCCGATAATTGGAATCTCCCTGTTCACGCCAATGCCAACGATCAGCCTGTGAAAATCGGTTATCTACCGATTACGGATGCCGCCCCCCTATTGGTAGCCCACTCGCGAAAACTTTATCAAGCGGAAGGTTTAACTGCCGAACAACCGCGCCTATTCCGCTCTTGGGCGCAGATTGTTGAGGCCTTTCTCGCTCGGCAGGTGAACGTTATTCACGTTCTTTTTCCCACCTCGATCTGGATTCGTTACGGGCGCAATTTCCCCGCTAAAATCGTCGCTTGGAACCATACCAATGGTTCAGCCCTCACCGTCCTTCCCGATATTGAAAATCCCAGGGAATTGGGAGGTAAAACGATCGCGGTTCCTTTCTGGTATTCGATTCATAATTTGGTCTTGCAACAACTCTTACAACGTAACGGGCTGAAAATAGTTCGCAAACCCAAGGACGCGCCGATCGCTTCTAACGAGGTTAATCTAGTGGTTCTCCCGCCCCCGGATATGGTATCAGCCCTCGCCAATAAGAGCATCGGTGGTTATATCGTTGCTGAACCTTTCAACGCGGCGGCGGAAAATCTCAAAACCGGTAGGGTTCTCCGTTTCACCGGCGATGTCTGGAAGAATCACGCCTGTTGCGTTGTCTTTGTTCACGAGGAGGATATTAGGCAACGGAAACAATGGACGCAGAGGGTGGTAAACGCCCTCGTTAAAGCCCAACTCTGGTCCCGGAGCAATCGCTCGGAAGTGGCCCGGATTCTCTCTAAAGATGGTGGAAAATATACGCCTCACCCGCTGCCGGTATTGCAACGGGCGCTTACTTACTATGATCGCAATTTCTATAAAAAAGACGGGGCGATCGAGAATCCAGCTTGGCAGGTCAACCGGATCGATTTCCAGCCCTATCCTTTCCCTTCCTATACGGAGGAACTGGTACGCTTGCTCAAAACCACTCAGGTGGAAGGAAATACGGATTTTCTCCAAAAACTGCAACCCCGACAGGTGGCGCGGGATCTCGTGGATGACTCTTTTGTCCGTAATGCCTTGCAACAGGTGGGCGGACCGAAAGCTTTCGGCTTACCGAATAATCTCTCCCGCATCGAGACGATCAAATTTTAAAGGTCCGAACCTATGAAGTCACAATCTTTGACCTCCCCGCCAAGAGCTTTACTACCCTTATGGGGTATCGGTTTGGGATTATTGCTCTGGTGGCTATTTACCAGTCCTCTATGGCACTCAAACCCGATTTTAAATGATTTTTCCCCTGAGCGATCTTTTGTCGCTTTATTACGTCTTTTTGTTGGGGGGGAGATTATGCCCCATATCCTCACCAGTTGCCGCCGGGTTATTGTGGGCTTGGTTCTCGCTAGTGCCATCGGTGTGCCGTTGGGGGTATTAATCGGGTTGTATCGCTCCCTTGAATCGGCTTTGTCGGCCCTATTTCAATTTCTACGCATGATCTCGCCCCTTTCTTGGATGCCTTTAGCGGTGATGGTTTTGGGAATTGGTGATCTACCTGTGTATTTTTTGCTGACGGTGGCGGCTATCTGGCCGATCCTTCTCAATACGGCTGCTGGGGTTAATGCGGTTGATCGCTCTTGGTTGACTTTAGCCCACAGTCTCTGTGCTACGCGAGGGGAAACGGTTTTCCAGATTATTCTGCCTGCGATCCTCTCCCATCTCCTAACTGGTTTCCGTTTGGCTATAGGTATTATCTGGATCGTTCTTGTACCGGCGGAAATGCTGGGGGTTAGTGCGGGTTTGGGTTATTATATTCTCGATACACGCGATCGACTCGCTTATTCAGAGTTGATGGCGGTGATTCTCGTTATTGGCGCGATTGGTTATCTGCTCGATTGGGGTTTGCGTCTGGCTCATCGCTCTTGGACGCACCAAGATTAGCCTATTGGTTCAACTATTTCCTTAAACCTATTTTAATGATCCTATTCCGTTGACATCCTCCCCGACCTACTGCCTCTTGGATCGGGTTGGTTTGTCCTCGAAAGCGATCGCCAAGCACTCTGCTACGCAGACCGCACCCGATAGACACCGCCCAAAATCTTCTCCCCTTCCTCTGCCCTGAATACCTGGACAGCAAAAATAAATTCGGAACGATTTTGCGCCATTTCAGAGATCAATCCAAATGTTAAGAATTGTACAACCCTCTTGTCATAAGGATTTTTACGTCATGAAACCTTAAATTTGGAATTGCTGATACCTGGAATTCCCCCTTGACAAAAGGCCATAACCTATGCTGTAGGAGGGATTAAGAGAATTTCCGCCAGCCCGTTACTGGGTACAAATCAGGGAAACCCCTAATAAATCTAACGCATGATTGTTGTAGGGAAGTCGGTCGAGTTATCTTAGCAAAACGATAACTTCCCTCTCTAATCGTACATTCTACTGTATTCAAGCAAATTGTCCCCAGGTCTTCCAACAAAGTCCGAAAGTAATATAGTCTAATCCTTCTAGCGGTTTTACTAATTCATTGATTTTCTTTTACGTTGGTTAAAATTCCTCTATCGCTTACCCAGACCACATTCTCAATCCCCCAACCTTTTCTGACTTTCTCAATTTGTCTGGCTAAGGTGGCACTATCGGATGTGTTTCCTTCAAAGACTTCTACCGCTATCGGACAAGCCTTAGCCTAACATAGTAGGCCAAAAACTATCTGAGTTTTCCCTTTCTTTTTATCTCGATTGTAACGCCCCTTTGAGAGCCAGTTTCAAATTGTCGATAATATCATCGGGTAATTTTGAGAGGTTGGCCAGGGTTCTTTTTTTGACTTGATCTCCTTCTCGGTAAGAATCAGGTCGAAGAACGGCGGGGGGGAATTACGGTTAGGAACTTTTTCTATATACATGACTACCATTCTAGCAAATTCGGATTGGGACCCTCAAAAACCTGGCATTATCCTTCTTATAGTACATAAGTTGGTACAAAAAAGAGAGGGCAACAAAGCCTGAAACTCCCGACGACCGGCTACTGACGACCGGCTACTGACTCCTAACCCCACCAACAAACTTTTTGCCGCAAACCCTAACTAGGGCTTGCTGAATAAATCTAAAAACCTTGTTGGATAAGGCTTTTATACTTTTTTTCCCTCAAAAAGTGCCGACCATTGGAGGGAGCGGGGGTAAAATTCAGGTACTTTTTCCCTGAAAATTAGGTAACTGACTACCTCAAAATCGGTAAAACCCTACACCCCACACCCCACACCCCACACCCTGCCCCCACCAACAAACTTTTTCAGCAGACCCTAACTATAGGCTATTTTGGATCAGGTGACGAAACTAGCATTTTCTCCTAATTCAAGCGAAAAAACCCCGCATGACTTCAAGAAATCACCGGGGTTTTTAGGAAGAATAGGGATAGGGAAGGAATTTAACCCTCGGTTTCCTGTCTGGTTTGGATAAACAGAATCAAGAGGAAAACGGTGGGTACTAGGACGAATAGGATACTAGCGATAAAGCCGAGATTATTTACTTGCATGAGTTAACTCCCTCTGTGACAACGGATTTGCATAAAGATTAACTCCTAGAATATCATCCCAGAGAAGCCAAGGCGTTGCCGATTTGAGAGGGGAAGGGGGAAGTGGGGAAGTGGGGAAGTGGGGAAGTGGGAGTGGGGAAGTGGGAGAAAGGTAGTTATCTTTTCACCCCCTTGGCTCGCGCGTCTTTAATTGGTACTTTTGGATCGGTGGCGATGATGTGAAGATCGATATTTTTCTGCCAGATCAGGCGCATGAGTTTTTGGGTGAAAGAACCTTTGATGAAATGCTTCCAGCGCGATTGAAGGCTCTCCCCGATCACGATCTGGGTGATCCGTTCGCGCTCGGCCACCTCGGCGATCGCTGCCGCCACCTGATAGCTTTTAACCCGTAAGAATTTCCCCTCGAATTCCCGACATAAACGTTCGCAGGTTTCGATATGTAAAGCCTCCTCTCTGGTGAGAAAGCGCTCGGGGTTATCAACGAAAATCACGAAAAATTCCGCGTTCATATACCCCGCTATCCGCGCTCCCCGACGTAATAATCGTAAAGAGTTGGGATAGGTGGAAATACAGACTAATACCCGTTCGTGAACGGGACAGGATTGACCGATGAATTTGGTCGAATTACTCGCTTCTTCTTCTACCGTATCGGCCACTTCGCGCAAGGCCAGTTCCCGGAGGGCGATTAAATTACGCCGTTGAAAGAAATTATTTAAAGATTGTTCGATCTTTTCGGGAGCGTAGATTTTTCCCGCTAATAATCTTTCCTCTAGGGTTTCGGCGGTAACATCTACCACGATCACTTCATCAGCTTCCTCCAAAATTCGATCGGGTATTCGCTCCCGCACCACCACCCCGGTGATTCGGGCGACCAGATCGTTTAAACTCTCGATATGCTGGATATTCACTGTCGAGTAAACATCGATTCCCCGGGATAAAATTATCTCCACGTCCTGAAAGCGTTTCTCTCGCTCCGAACTAGGCGCGTTCGTGTGGGCTAATTCATCGATCAGACACAGCTGCGGCGAGCGGGCGATAATCGCTTCCGTATCCATTTCCGAGAGAGTGAATCCCTCTTTCTCTAGGATTTTTCTCGGTACGATTTCCAACCCCCCGGCTTTTTCGGCGGTCTCTTTCCTGCCGTGGGTTTCGAGAAGTCCGATCACCACGTCGGTTCCCTGCTTTCTGAGGCTATGCCCCTCCTCCAGCATTTTGTAAGTTTTCCCGACCCCCGGGGCCATGCCGATAAAAATTTTATGTCTTCCCCGTCGCACGCTCGTCTCCTTTTTGGCAACTTCCCTTGTAGATTAAGATGATTCAATCGTAGCCGGGGGGATTGAATATCATCAATCCTTACCCCCCTCTGATACTAAATCCTGTTTAAAAGGTATAGGGGAGGAGCGGAGGGCCGGAGCGGCGAGAAACAATCCATAACCTGGTTTTTACAGTGGGATTGGAAGTTAATCATATTACTAAAAACGGATTTGCTCTGAGAGTGCTTATTGACTAGAGGTAATACCGCGCTGACGTAATTGGTCGATAAAAAATTCTTCTAGGGAAGCACGAGCTAAATTCAGACTAATCAAGCGAGCATCGATACTAGGCAGGGCAGCCAGAAAAGCAGCGGGTTCTCCCTGTAATTGTCCCTGCCAACAATTATCGCGCCAATGCAAACCGAGTATCCATTGCTGTAGTTGATCCTCCCTACCACCTTGAACAATCACCTGATAGACATCAGCACGACCGAGAATTTGCTCGAGGGAACCAACACAGAGTAATTCTCCCCGGGCCAACAGGGCAATGCGATCGCAAATTTGTTCCACATCGGAGAGAATATGAGAGTTAAAAAAGATGGTTTTCCCCCGTTGTTTGAGGGATTGAATAATTTCCCGCACCTGATAGCGACCGATAGGGTCTAGTCCCGACATCGGTTCATCGAAAAAGACTAATTCAGGATCATTGATTAATGCTTGGGCTATACCGATCCGTTGCATCATTCCCTTAGAATATTGACGCAATTGTTTTTTCTGGGCAGTTTTGCGGTCTAATCCCACTAAATCCAATAATTCAGGAATGCGTTTTTTCTGCACAGAAGAGGGAATTTGAAAAATGCTGGCGATTAATTGCAGGAATTCCCAGCCGGTGAGATAGTCGTAGTAGTAGGCATTTTCGGGAAGATAGCCGATGCGTTGCCTGACCGAGCGATCGCCAATTGGCTGACCGAGAATCAAGGCCCGTCCGGAAGTGGGTCGGACAATCCCCAAAAGGGTTTTTAAGAGCGTGGTTTTGCCGGCCCCGTTCGGGCCTAATAATCCAAAGGTTTCGCCCTCATGGACAATTAAAGTACAGTTTTTCAAGGATTCGATTTTTTTATCTAACCAGAATCCCGTCCGATAAGTTTTTTGTAAGTTTAACGTCTCTAGCACAGTTTGACGGCTGGTATTCGTCATTGTTTTGGAATCATCTGAGACAGAATACATGGGTCGGATATCCCTCTTCCTACACTTTGCTTTTATTATCCCCAAATTGTCACCAGCAATGTCAACGGTATCAAAATAGCACGATTTTGGAACCCAGAAAAATTCCAACTGGTCTTGAGAAGGGGTATCAGTGCAGTTCCGGGCTATTGCCAGCTTTCTTCTCTGGCATTGGTGTGCATTAGCCGCTAAAATCTGTTAGAAAGGTAACTTTGACACTTGAGCAGCAACTGGTACAATAGGGCGAACGCTTACGGAAACCAGACTCTTACACAAACACAGCATGAAACAACTCCTCAATTGCCTCAATTCGTTGACAGTGGCCAGTGTAGCCACTATCGCCTTGGCCTATCCTAGCATCGCTCAAGTTAATCTGTCTGTTTATCCCGCTCCTTCCTCGTCGAACGAATCCATAGAATTATACGTTCCCCCGCCAGAAAACAATAACACCAATAATACCTGTACTCAATCGATCGGGGCAAATATCGATAAAATTATCGGTCAAGCTCCCAATCAGTGGGGTATATTAATCGAATCTATCGATCGCCAAACAGTTATTTATAGTCATAACGCTGATCGCTATTTTATCCCTGCTTCTAATACAAAGTTATTTACCACGGCTGCCGCTTTACAAGTGATGAACCCAGAGACGACAATTCAAAAAAAATCCCTGCGCGATTGGGTTAATATCACTAATCAGAGAAGTAATAATTTCTACGCTGACACTCTTTTTCGCTTTATCGGCGGTTCTAAAAATGTTACTGCCATCTTGGCACAATTGGGCATCAATCCCAGTGGTTTTCGTTTAGCCGATGGTTCAGGATTATCCCGCCATAATACCGCTACTCCCCGCTCGATCGTGGAAATTTTGCGGGTGATGTATTATTCTCCTAATCGCGACACTTTCTATGCTTCCTTACCGGTAGCGGGAATTAGTGGCACCCTGAGAAACCGAATGCGTCAGACGGCCGCTACTGGCACAGTTTACGCTAAAACTGGCACTCTTACCGGTGTGCGGGCCCTATCGGGTTATCTAGAAAACCCCAACCAAGAACCGATGTTATTTAGCATTATCGTTAATAATCAACGGGTTTCCGGACAGGCTCTGGTGAAAGCGATCGATACTATTGTTCTACAGATGACCGAATCTCGTTCCTGTCAAGCTCGGTAGAGCGCTGGTAAAAATCGCCCTGTCTCCCGACTCCTAACTCCTCAATTCTGCCCGATGCAAGAGGTCTAATCCCGGGGCGATTCTCGCGAGTCAATCCGATTTTTTGGGCGGAATGATGGCCAAATTCCCTTAACCCGAGATGGGGTTAATAATAGCCATAATCTGCTTCGGTTTGGGTTTGGGTTTGGGGGGAGAGATATTCAAAATTAGAGGGATCTCGCAGAAAACGAAATATTTCTTCTTCGAGACGATGAATTAGATAGGGTTCTATGGAACTAGAATGGCGTAAACAGGCTAAATAGCCTTCTACATATAGCCGGATCTCATCAAAACGCGAGCCACGGTGCCAAAGATCCACCATGTCATCGGTGAGTCTTTGATAGTAACGAATGGATTGGGTATCTTGGAGCATGGGCAGTAGAACAAAAAAAAGAGAGTGGGGGTAAGTGTTTATGGATCATCGTAGGGAGAATTGCTATTCTCGGTCTCCGATACCTCTATTGTACTCACCAAATTGGCAAAACACAGACGAGGGTATTTTCAGTGATCAGTAAAGGGTGTGGGGTGTGGGGTGTGGGGTGTGGGGTGTGGGGAGAACAAAGCTGCCTTTTGCCTTTTGCCTCCTGCCCTCTGCCTCCTGCCTCCTGCCTTCGTATAGATTATTCATGGTTTCTTTGTCTTTTTGCCCGTTCAATTTCCGCTTGTAGTTCTGCTATTTGTCGCCTCAATCTTTCGCTTTCGCTATCATTAGCATCAACATTAATTGAGCTTTTAACCCCTGTTTTGGCATAGTTTCCCCGGCGAATTTGACGATAGGATTCCGAGTTAAACCATTCCTGTAGATAATGCACTCTTTCCACGGAAAAAGGATGGGTTAAAAAGGAACCATTACCGCCATTATAAATGAGAAATTTATAAATCTGGTTTAGGTTATCTTGGTCTAATTGTCGGTAGGCTTCCCCTTGGCGAATAAATTCTTCTAAGTTGCATTCATGCAGGTATTTTTGACTTCCTCCTGCACATTTCATTAAAGTTCTCAGGACTAAATTTAAATCATCGCTAACTAATAAAGCGGCTCGGTCTGCTGATAATTCGGCTTTTCTGCGCCATTCATAAAAGGCATAAACTAGACCGGTAGTAATGGCTTTTCCTAGTCCTAAGGTGATGCCCCCAAGAAAATTAGCCGCCCCCATCACCCAAAAAGACATTTGAATTAAAATACTATGATCGCATTTTAAATGACCTAATTCGTGGGCAAGAATTACCCTAATTTCTTCTTCATCTAAGAGGTCTAAAAGGGCAGTATTAAGGACAATGTAGGGATGTTCCGAACCTAAAGAATAGGCATTCGCTGAAGGGTTTTGACTGACATAAAGATTCGGTTCTGGGGACATATCTAAATCCCGCAGACATTGGCGATAGATGCCGTATAAAGTGGCGTATTGACGCGGGCTGACTTTTAGATCATTGCCCATTAATAAAATTTGCTGGGGACGTTCATAGAGATATTCGGAAAAACTTTTCGCTAATAAGTCAAACCCCGGAACTGATCTTAAGGCCTGTTCAGCTTGCTGATCTAGGGGATGTTTAAAAGCTTGACTGGAGATATCAGGATAAGTTGGCATATTTTTTCAAGGAAAAAGGGGAAAGGGAAAAATGATAATTCAGTCGTTAGTCAGAAATAAACGGGCATTAATTGCCAAGTTTTTAAGATTGTCCTGTCAACTTTTTCGAGGCAACTTATGGCATTATAGTCAGGAATTACTTCTAGAAACAGTTGGCGTTTATCAAATCAGTAATGTCTCTCAATAGGTTTTTAAGTCTGCAAAATTGCGGATTCTAGAGTTTATTTGGTGACATAGAATAGACCTGTGGGAGAAATGAGCTTTTTTCTTGTTAACTATCCTTGGCAACAATTCCTAGATTTGATAACAAAGCTTGTAGGTTAGTTTGCACGGTAGCGGGTTGGTATCTCTTAATAGTTTCTAGGGAATTATCAGCGAGTTTTTGCCACAATTCCATATTATCATAGAGTTCGATTACCGCTTGGGCAAATTCCTCGGCAGTATCGGCAATTAAAACATCTTGGTGGTCAATTAATCCCATACCTTCGGCACCAATTTTTGTGGTAATAGTCGGTAATCCTAGGGAAAGACTTTGACCTATTTTACCCTTCATTCCCGCACCAAATCGCAGGGGTGCGACAAAAACACGACTCTTTTGGAAATAGGGTTCTACTTCGGGAACATAACCGGTGACAATTACTTGATCATTGGCTAATTCTTTCACTTCATCCTTGAGGTTACTTCCCAATAAATTAACGGTAATATCGGGACGGGATGCCCAAACTAAGGGCATAATTTCTAAACATAACCACTTAACGGCATCAATATTAGGAGGGTGATTGTAGCTACCAATAAATACTAAACCGGCTCGCTGGTCAAAGGCAACTTTTTCTGACAGGGAAATTTCTTCATGGATATTGGGGATTACCCAAACATTTTTCACTCCTAAAGAGGATAATACCTGCTTTTCGTCTTCGGTTACTACCACGGTTGCTTCCGCTTGATTAGCATAGTTTAACTCTAATTTCTGATAGGTTTGCCAACTCCAGCTAGTATTTTGGTAACTGGTATCAAGATAGTCTTTTTGTCGTTTTAAACGTAGAAAATGCAGGTCAATTGTATCATAAATAATTGGTGCTTTTGTCTTTAAGCGAATTAAATCCATATACTTATCGCACAATTCGGGCCGACACAACCAAACTCCATCTATCAGGGGTAAATATTTGATTAATTTTTCTTCTAGATTATATCTTTGTGGTGTGCCATAAATAACTTCAATTCCCAGCTGTTGCAGTACAGAAGTATAGGGTTGTTCAGGATAGCCATTATCGGGAAAGAAAATGACTGAATACCCTAAATTGAGCAGCAGCTTAAGAATATTTAATAAACGCACACAGCCGGATTCTCGATCATATAGTGGAACGTAGGAGTCGATGACTAAAATTGTCGGTTTTCCTTGTAAACGTCGGGCAGCTTTGGGTACATTATTAGCATCGTTATCTAGGTGTTTAGTTAATACCTTTGACCATTTTTCTCGAAACTTAGTTTGATTAATAACTTGATATTGTTTGATCCCACTGGAAAGGTCTGTTCCCGAGGTGATTCCTTCGTAGTGAATGACGTTAGATTGGGGTTGATAAAGGACTTGATAACCCAATTCTCGGAGGGCAAAACATAAGTCTGTATCTTCGTAATATGCGGGGATAAAGTCTTGAGAAAAACCACCTAATTGCTTAAATAATTCCGTAGGAACTAATAAACTGGCCCCCGAACAATAGTCCACGGGACGCACATAATTATATTCTGGTTCCTCGGGACTATCTAAGCGTCCATAATTCCAACCATCGGCAGAATTCCAGATAATTCCCCCCGCTTCTTGTTGTTTACCATTAGCATAAATTAACTTGGAACCCACCGCACCAACTTGGGGATTATTGATAATTAATTTTAATAAACTTTCTAGACAATTTTCTAGAATACGAGTGTCGTTATTGAGGAAATATAGGTATTGACCTTTTGCTTGACTAGCCCCATAATTACAGGAACGAATAAAACCAGAGTTTTCTGTATTAGTTAATACTTTAATTCCTTTAACTAAAGTTGCTAATTGTTCTAAGGTTTCATCGCTGGAAGCATCATTAACAATGATTATTTCATAAGCTAAATCAGAACTTAGGTTAACACTCAAGGATTCGAGACAGTTAAAGGTGTAGGCAAATTGGTTATAAATAGGAATAATAATCGAGACTAAAGGATTGTCACTGCTGGCAATTTCTAGGGGCCGCGGTTCAGCTAATTTAGCACTTTCGATCACCTGTTCTTCAAATTCAGAGGAACTCTTTCCTGTGAGAATTTTAATAATTTTTCGTTTCGTCTTTTTGAGTGCTGGTTTCCATCCTTCCTCTTGGAGACTAAAGACAAATTTTTTGAGCAGTTTTTTAACTTTAAAAATAATCATTATTACCATAATTCTTCCTCTAGAGAAAACCAATATTGTGCTAAATTTAAATCTCTTTCTGCTCTAACAATAGCTCCTTCTTTTAATTGTTGATCGAGGTAGTTTCTCTGTTGTTCCATAATATATAATTTAATCGCTTCATGAATTAAATTATTATATTCTTTTTCAGGATAATCACTACTCGCCAACCATCGATCGAGAAGTTGCATGGTATCTTCAGGGAGAGTTATCTGAAGTTGTCTGGCCATTTTCTCTTTCCTAACTATATCTAGACAATAACAATTATAAACCCCTAGAGCGATTTTAGTTGCTGTCGGGATAAATTCTCGGGGCTGCGGCGATTAATTTTTGGGTGTAGGGGTGTTGGGGATGGCTAAAAATCTGTTCAGTGTCACCCATTTCAACAATTTTACCCGCAGTCATCACCGCAATTCGATCGCAGAGGAATCTCGCTAACCAAAGATCATGAGTTATAAATAAATAAGTTAGATTAAATAACTTTTGTAACTCTAACATTAACTCTAAAACCTGTGTCTGGACACTAGCATCGAGCATACTAACCGGTTCATCACAAATAACTAATTCTGGATGGGTAATTAAAGCGCGAGCAATGGCTACCCTTTGCTGTTGTCCTCCCGATAACTCTCTAGGATAGCGTCGATAAAATTCCTCTACTGGTGTTAAACCGACTCGATCTAACATTTCTAAAACCTGTTTTTTAGCCGTTTCTAGATTAACTTTTTGATGGATAAAAAGCGGATCGGCGATACTTTCTCCCACCGTCATTAAAGGATTGAGACAAGCGAGGGGATCCTGAAAAATCATCTGCATTAAGCGCCGTTTTGGACGCATTTTTTCCGCCGACAAAGGGGTTAAATCTTCTCCTAAAAATTCCACTTTTCCCCCGGTGGGTTTAATTAACTGTAATAGGGTTCGCGATAGGGTACTTTTCCCACACCCCGACTCCCCAACTAAACCGAAGATTTCCCCTCGATACAGTTCAAAATTGACTTCATCCACCGCTTTAATAAATTTCTTGTCTTTCTTTAAAAAGCTATCTAAAAAGTTACCTTCTAGGGTATAATACTGTTTTAAATTATCCACCTTTAACACCGTTTCCTTGCCTTGAATTGCCGTTGATTTTTCCTCCCGTAACTGTAGGTGTAAAGCGGCGGCCAAAAGAGAACGAGTGTAGGGGTGTTGAGGTGTATTAAAAACTGTTTTTACCGCTCCCGATTCGACAATTTTGCCCCCCTTCATCACCGCTAATTGATCGCAATATTCTCCCACCATCGCTAAATCATGGGAAATTAACAATAATCCCATCTGTTCCTCGCTACATAAACGCTTTAATTCCCGCAGAATTTCCGCCGAAACCGTCACATCTAAACTGGTGGTGGGTTCATCGGCAATAATTAACTTAGGGTTTAATAATAAAGCTAAAGCAATGGCCACTCTTTGCCGCATTCCCCCGCTAAATTCGTGAGGATATTGGGACCAACGATTAGCGGGAATTTTCACTTTTTCTAGGAAAGTACAAGCTTCATTTTTAGCTTCAAGATAGGTTAAATCCGTCCGATGAGCTTGCAAAGTTTCCACACAATGATCGCCAATAGTCATCAGCGGATCCAGTCGCGTCATCGGATCTTGAAAGACTAATCCCACCGCTTCCCCGCGAAATTTTTCTAACTGTTTGCTAGATAAAGATAAAAGCGATCGCCCTTCAAAGGTAATCTCACCTTCCACGTGAGTGCGATTGGGTAATAACCTTAAAATAGCCTTACCGATGGTCGATTTTCCACAACCAGATTCACCCACTAATCCCAAAGTTTCCCCTTTGCCTATACTAAAAGATACCCCATTGATCGCCCAAGAGGGAGAACTTAATTCTGTCGGGTAGGCAATTTTTAGGTCTTTAATTTCCAACATGACGTGATCGGTAACGATAAAAGTTAGGACTTAGGGTCAAGTATGCCACACAAACGGCGATCGAGCATTTAATTAGGGTTTGCTGAAAAAGTTTGTTGGTGGGGTTAGGAGTCGGTCGTCAGGAGTCGGTCGTCAGGAGAATTAAGAATGAAAAATAATCAATTAAATAGTCTATTTACAGATTTTATGCAATTTAATCCTTATTTTTGCCGTTTTTGAACTCTCAAAAACTAATTATGCAAGAGGGTTACTAATCTAAGACGCATTTTAACCGCCTATCCTTAGATTAGCTGAATCTCCCCCCAATCCCTTTACTTTTGCCTCTTGCCTCTTGCCTCATCTCAACAAGCAATTTAAATGCGCGGGTAGCTTAATCGACAACTTCCCCTAACAAAACCCGACAATACCCCTTTAAAGTCGCCACTCGATCGCTAATTATCTGTAAACGTTTCTCCCGTCCTTGCCGCGCCGAGGCCAAAAATAACCAATCCGTCTCCAGCAATCGCCACGATCGATATAGTTCCGTCTGGAGCGCGCGCCAAAGATTAGCCACCTCTGGGCTGAAATTGTCATCATTTAGTGACAATATCTCCCCCTCTAGACAGGTTTGTAAAGCTTGAAAAGATTGTAACCCCGTGGAAGCATCCCCATCCAGAAGGGCAAGACTGAAATCCTCCAGTTTTCTTAACAAAGATTTGTAGGCTTGATGGTAATTTGTCGGTAGCATCCAATACAAAGCGCGTTAGAATTTGTTACATAAGATTAACGATTTGCCGTCACGGTTGCAAGTCCTCCTCCTGACCAGAGACAAAAACTTAAAAGAATCCCGCCCTTTTCGCCGATCGATCCGATTCCAGTGTTAGAGAGTTAAGTAATCTGGCATCGCTTCGGCCTAATAATTTTCTAGTTATCCGTCTCCCCCCCCCTATTATCCCCCCGATCTAACCATGAACGCCATCACTGCCATCCAACCAGAAACCCTCACCGTCCTTCCCCGGGCCACGGAACCGAAAAAAGCGTTAGTTTTACCCGATTGGCTGAAAGAATGTCTGATTACCTACGAAAACGACCCCCAGAATCCCGATATCGATTTAATCTGTCGGGCCTTTAATTTCGCCCACAAACTCCACGAGGGCCAGTATCGCAAATCCGGGGAACCCTATATCGCCCATCCCATAGCCGTGGCGGGATTACTGCGGGATCTGGGGGGTGATGGGGCAATGATCGCGGCGGGATTCCTTCACGATGTGGTGGAAGATACGGAAGTCACCCCCGAAGAAATCGAGGCTAGATTCGGTGTTGAGGTGCGTAATTTGGTGGAAGCGGTGACAAAACTCTCCAAATTCAACTTTTCTAGCAAAACTGAACGGCAAGCGGAGAATTTTCGCCGAATGTTCCTGGCGATGGCTCAAGATATCCGCGTCATCGTGGTCAAATTAGCCGACCGCCTGCACAATATGCAAACCCTCGAACACCTCAACCCGCAACAGCAGCAACGCATCGCCCTAGAAACTAGAGAAATCTTTGCTCCTCTGGCTAACCGTTTAGGGATTGGCAGATTTAAATGGGAATTAGAAGATTTATGCTTTAAATATCTCGAACCCGATGCTTATCGCGCCGTGCAGTTATTGGTATCGGAAAAACGTATCGATCGAGAGGCCCGCATCGAAACCGTCACTAACACATTGCGGGAAAAATTGCCAGAAATTGGCATAAAAGTTCTTGATTTACAGGGTCGCCCCAAACATCTCTACGGCATCTATCATAAAATGCACAATCAAGGCAAAGAATTCGAGCAGATTTATGATATCGCCGCCGTCCGCATTATCGTCGAAACCAAAGAGGAATGTTATCGTTGTTTAGCCATAGTTCACGACCAATTTACCCCGATTCCTAACCGTTTTAAAGACTATATCGGTTTACCAAAAGCTAACCGTTATCAATCCCTCCATACCACCGTTGTTGGTTTAAATGCCCGTCCCCTAGAAGTGCAGATTCGCACCCTAGAAATGCACCATGTTGCTGAATACGGGATTGCAGCCCATTGGAAGTATAAAGAAACTGGTTCTAGTCAAACAACTT